>CAIOLW010000286.1 GCA_903859215.1 uncultured bacterium
CCGGTGATGCCCAGCCCCAGCCGGCCGCTCAGGTACAGCGTCAGGAACGGCACCAGCAACGTGCCGGCCCGGTTGACGAGGATGCCCGCGCACAGGATGTGGACGGCCCGCGGAAGGGTCAGGTAGGAGCGCACGTCAGTCCTTGGTCGTTGTCGGCGGCTCAGGGCCGGCGGCGCCAGTTCCCCAGGGGCGCCGTGAACGGCGAACCCTCGAGGTGGTTCATCTGCGCCAGGATCTCGGCCTGCCGGCGCAGCACGTAGTCGGACGGACGGCCGGCGTCCATCTTCCGCGGGTTCGGCAACACGGCGGCCAGGCGGGCGGCGCGCGCCCGGTCGAGGTCGCCCGGCGGCACGCCGAAGTGCTTGCGGCAGGCCGCGTCCGCCCCGAACACGCCGTCGTCCCACTCGGCGATGTTCAGGTACACCTCCAGGATACGCTCCTTCGGCCAGAGCAGCTCGATCCAGAACGTGTACCAGGTCTCGAGCCCCTTGCGCACCCAGCTGCGGCCCGACCACAGGAACAGGTTCTTGGCCGTCTGCTGGCTGATGGTCGAGGCGCCGCGCAGGCGCCCGCCGCGCTCGGCCTCTTCCATGGCGTCGCGGATGGCCTCGCGGTCCCAGCCGTGGTGCAGGAAGAAGCGCTGGTCCTCCGACGCGATGACCGCCAGCGGCAGCGACGGGGCGATGTCCCGCCGCGGCACCCACCGGTACGCCAGCCGGAACGGCCGGCCGTGCAGCCGGGCGTCGAGCACGCGTTCGGCCATCACCCCGGACACCGGCGGCGGCACGAACCGGAAGACCGCCACCGCCAGGACGGACGCCGCCACGGCCGCCAGCGCCAGGCGCCAGGCGGCCCGCCACAGGCGGCGGAGCCGTCGCTGCGGTTGTCCTTTAGTCGAGATGCCGGCGGTCGATTCCATGTGCCTTCCTGCCGATCGACGTTAACACTCTTGACGCGAACGCAGTATACTCCGTTGTTGGATCGGCATCGGAAACACCTTAGTTCCGGTACGTTGGAGAGGAGCTCCGTGGTCAGCCTTCCGCGCGCCCGCCTCGACTGGAGACCGGGTCTCATCGGACGCCTTGTCATCGGCGTCGCCTTCCTGTCGGTGATCGCCTCGGTCATCTTCGTCGCCCGCGAGATGAAAACATCGCGCGAGCAGGCCCGCCACATCAGCAAGCTGGCGCAGGAGATGACCTGGGACGTCGAGCCCGGGCCCAGCCAGGACATCCACTTCCCCGACGGCGGACCCTACGACGTGCGGCACGGCTACGTGCGCATCCCCGAGTTCACCGAGCTGGCCACCACCCACGGCTACAAGGTCGAGGCGCAGGCGCGCTGGTCGCAGCGCATGCTCGAGGTCGCCGACCGCGGCCTGTTCCCCACCTACTGGGAGAAGACGCGCGCCGGCCTGGTGCTCATGGCCGGCGACAACGAGCCCATCTACGACGCGCGCCGCCCCGTGCGCACGTACACGAACTTCGAGGCGCTGCCCGACCTGGCCGTGCAGTCGCTGCTGTTCATCGAGAACCGCGAACTGCTGGACCCGCACTACCCGTACCGCAACCCGGCCGTCGAGTGGGACCGCCTGGCGCGCTCGATCCTGCAGTTGGGCATCCACCAGCTGGATCCCGAGAAGCGCGTGACCGGCGGCAGCACGCTGGCCACCCAGATGGAGAAGTACCGCCACTCGGACGAGGGCCGCACCTCGTCGCCCAGCGAGAAGTTCCGCCAGGTCGCCTCCGCTTCGCTGCGCGCCTACCTGCACGGCGAGGAGACGATGGAGTCGCGCCAGCGCATCGTCACCGAATACATCAACTCGCTGCCGCTGGGCGCGGTGCCCGGGCACGGCGAGGTCATCGGCGTGGGCGACGGACTCGAGGCCTGGTACGGCGCCGACTTCGACGAGGTCAACCGCCTGCTGGCGCCCGCCGAGGGCGGCAAGCCGAACCTGAAGGCGCGCGCACTGGCCTACAAGCAGGTGCTCAGCCTGCTGCTGGCCCAGCGGCGTCCCGGCTACTACCTGGACCCGAAGCGCGACGCGCTCGAGTCGCGCACCAACGAGTACCTGAACGTGCTGGGGCGCGGGAAGATCATTCCCGAAGAGCTGATGAAGACGGCGCTCGCGCAGAAGCTGGTGCTCAAGCCGGCCGACCCGCGCCGGTTCGACACGGACTACATCGAGCGCAAGTCCGCGAACGCGATGCGCCCGCGCCTGCTGACGATGCTGAACGTGCCGCAACTCTACGACCTGGACCGCCTCGACCTGATCGTCCACACGACGCTGGACCGCAAGGCCCAGGCGGGCGTCACCAAGGTGCTGTCGCGGATGGGCGACCCGGCGTTCCTGGACGCGCACGGGCTGCGCGGCTTCCGCCTGCTGGACCACGGCGACCCGCGCCAGGTCATCTACAGCTTCACGCTGTACGAGCACGTCGGCGACGCCGACCTGATGCGCGTGCAGGTGGACAACTACAACCAGCCGCTGAACATCAACGAGGGCGTCAAGCTGGAGCTGGGCTCGACCGCCAAGCTGCGCACGCTGGTCACCTACCTGGAGTGCATCAGCGAACTGCAGGCGAAGCTGACGAACCCCGACTCGCTGCGCGCGGTGAAGGTGGCCCCCTCGGACAAGCTGACGCGCTGGGCCGTCGACTATTTCGCGGCTGGCAACGACACGTCGCTGACGGCGGTGCTGGACGCGGCGCTGAACCGCCCCTACTCGGCCAGCCCGGACGAGTCGTTCTTCACCGGCGGCGGCGTGCACCGCTTCTCCAACTTCGAGCCCGGCGACAACGGCAAGGTGCTCACCGTGCGCGAGGCGCTGCGCCGCTCGGTGAATCTGGTCTTCATCCGCATGATGCGCGACATCGTCCGCTACGAACTGGCGCGCCACGAAAACCTGCCCGAACTGATCGCGGACAAGGACGACCCGCGCCGCCTGGAGTACCTGCAGCGCTTCGCCGACAAGGAAGGCCAGGTCTTCCTGAACAAGTTCTACAAGAAGTACAAGGAACTGCCGGCGGACGATGCGATCGAGGTGCTGCTGGACAACATGTCGCACTCGCCGGCCAAGCTGGCCGTGGTGCACCGCACCGTGGTGCCTGCCGCCGGCAAGGAGGAGTTCGTCGAGTTCATGCGCTCGCACCTCCCGGGCTCGCGGCTGTCCGACGGCGCTCTCGAGGAACTCTACGACCGCTACGCCATGGACAAGTGGTCGCTGGCGGACCGCGCCTACATCTGCCGCGTGCACCCGCTCGAGCTGTGGCTGGTCGGCTACCTGCGCGACCACCCGGGCGCCACGCGGTCCGAGGCCGTCAAGGCCAGCGTCCAGGAGCGGCAGGACGCCTACTCGTGGCTCTTCACGGTGCGCCACAAGCAGCGCCAGGACTTCCGCATCCAGTCGCTGATGGAAGTCGACGCCTTCAGCGCCATCCACGCGCGCTGGAAGCGCCTCGGCTACCCGTTCGGGTCGCTGGTGCCGTCGTACGCGACGGCCATCGGCAGCTCGGCCGACCGCCCGGCGGCGCTGGCAGAACTGGTGGGCGTCATCGTCAACGGCGGCGTGCGCTACCCGTCCACGCGCATCGAGAGCATGACCTTCGGCGCCGGCACGCCCTACGAGACGCGCCTGGCGCGCTCGCCGTCGGTCGGCGAACGCGTGCTGCGCCACGAGATCGCCGCGGCCATCCGCCCCGAGCTGATCGGCATCGTCGAGGGCGGCACCGCCGTCCGCCTGAAGGGCGCCTTCAAGGGGCCGGACGGCACGCCCATCGCCGTCGGCGGCAAGACGGGCACCGGCGACAACCGCTCGACCGCCTACGACTCGCACGGCAACGAGATCAGCTCGACGGCCATCAACCGCACGTCGGTGTTCGCCTTCCTGATCGGCGACCGCTTCTACGGCGTCCTGACGGCATACGTGCCGGGCCAGCAGGCCGACAACTACGGGTTCACGAGCGCACTGCCTGTGGCCATCCTCGGCATGCTCGAGCCCGAGCTCGAACAGTTGGTGCTCTCGCCGGCGCCGTCCGCGCCGATCCCGGCGCCGGTGCCGGCCCCGGCGGACGACGACTCGTCGCTTGTGGTGAGGGAACCGGCGCCGGCCGCGGTGCTGTCCGAAGCGCCGACCGATTCGCTGCCACCGGGCGCCCCGGCCCCGCAGTGACGCGTCGCGGCGGTTCTGTCACCCCGACGCCGCTCGAGCGCGCCACGCTGCGCCTGTTTTTGCCCGCCGCCGTCCTGCAGGGGATGTGGTGGGCCGGCTACCTGCTGATCCCCTACGTGCTGGCCAAGAGCCTGCACGCGTCCACCGGCCTGATCACGCTGTCGGCGGTGCTCGACA
This sequence comes from uncultured bacterium, assembly GCA_903859215.1. Lineage (GTDB taxonomy): Bacteria > Krumholzibacteriota > Krumholzibacteriia > LZORAL124-64-63 > LZORAL124-64-63 > CAINDZ01. The sequence continues at coordinate 4,346 of CAIOLW010000286.1, forward strand.
ACCTCGGCATGTTCCTGGCCCTCTACTGGGGCCACCTGCTGGCCACGCGCGGCCAGCGCCGCACCTACCTGGTCTGGGCCGGCATCATGGGCCGCCTGGTGATGGTGCTGACGCTGCTGGTGCACACGGCCGTGCAGATGTCGCTGCTGCTGGCGGTGGTCTACTTCTTCGCCGCGATGGTCTACCCGGCGCAGAACAACATCTTCGAGCAGAACTTCCGCCCCACGCTGCGCGGCCGCTACTTCGGCCTGGCCACCGGCATCCAGAACGGCGTCGCGGTGGTCGCCAGCCTGGGCCTGGGCTGGATCCTCGACCGCAACGCGGACCTGTTCCGTTACGTCTACGCGGCGCTCGGCGTCTGCGGCTTCCTCTATCTCTTCCTGCTCTCGCGCGCCCCCGTTCCCGAAGGCACCGTGCCGGACCCGACGCCGTTCCGCCTGCGCGTGCCGTTCCCGTTGCCCTATCGCGCGGTCGGCCCGTTCCTGCCCGGCCGCATCTGGCGCGGCCTGGCGCGCCCCTTCGCCGACGCGATGCGCATCTACCGCGAGGACCGCGCCTTCAACTGGTTCGAGATCAACTTCATGACCTACGGCGCGGCCTTCATGTGCCTGAGCCCGGTCGTCCCGGTCTTCCTGACCGAACAGCTGAAGCTGAGCTACCACGAGATCTCGACCGCGCGCGTGCTGGTCGGCCAGATCGGCGTCGCCCTGCTGGGCCCGCTCACGGGCCGCGTCATGGACCGCTACCACCCCATCCGCCTGAGCGCGGTCGCCTTCATGCTGCTGGCCTTCTATCCCGTCGCCCTGGACGCCGCGGGAGTGGCGGGCATCGGCGGTTCCCTGAAACTCGTCTACCTCGCGTTCGCCATCTACACCGTCGGCATGGCCGGCGTGAACATCACCTGGAACGTCGGCAGCATGGCCTTCGCCCCGCCCGGCCAGGGCGGCTACTACCAGGGCATCCACGTGGCGATGGTCGGCATCCGCGGCACCATCGGCCCGTTGGTGGGCTACGCTGTGTTTGAACTGTGGGGATTGCGGGCGGTGTTCTGGCTGGCGTTCGGGCTGTTCACGGCGTCGTCGGTGTCTTCGTGGGTGCTGTGGCGGTGGATGAAGAGGACGGGGCGGGTGGGGGGCGTGGCCGCCCGGGGTTGAGGGGACTTGCGCCGGCGCAAGTCGGGTCCGAAACAGGCTTGCCGTACCCGCGGTGGCGGTGTTCGGCATACGGTACGCGATTCAATTAATCGGTATATTTCGCTTGCGGTTGCTGATTATTTTCGCTATCTTTACGCCATTGATTTCGACCTCAAATTCCTCCCGGAAACCAGGGGCCGTCATGACCACCATTTCGCTTCCCGCATTCACTCCCGACCAGCCCGCCGCCCGGGTCGATGCCTCCCTGCGCCAGGCGCTGGGCGCCTGCGACCGCGCCCGCGAATGCGCCGTGATGTGGTTCGCCGAGGTGCAGCGGCGCGGGCTCCACCGCACGTTGGGATTCGCCAGCCTGGAGATCTATGCCGCCGAGGGGCTGGGCTTCTCTCCCAACCGCACCTGGCAGTTCAAGCGGCTGGCCGATGACCTCGAGCGCCTGCCCGTATTGAAGGAGGCCGTGGCGTCGGGCGAGCTCGGCTGGACCAAGGCGCAGCAGGTGGCGCGCGTGGCGACGCCGGAAACCCAGGCGGCGTGGGTGGCGAAGGCGACGACGACCGGGCGACGCGAACTCGAACAGGAAGTGCGGCAGTTGCGCCGGCGCAAGTGGCGGCGGCGGCGTGCGACGCGCGGGTGCGCAAGGCCGGCGGCGCCAACAGGGCCACCATCCCGCCGAAAACGCGTGCCGCCGTGCTGGCCCGCGATCGCCATCGCTGCGCGTCTCCGGGCTGTCGATCGGCCCGCTTCCTGGAGGTGCATCACCTCACGCCACGCGCGCACGGCGGGTCGAACAGGGCGGAGAACCTGGTCACGCTCTGCAGCCGCTGCCACCGTTTCGCACACGAAAGCGCCGGCACGGTTGCGCCGGCGCAAGTCGGAATCTCAGCACGAATCTAGTCCAGCGGGAAATCCAGCCCGCCAATGGGCTTGCCCATCAACCGGCACATCGCCGTGACCTGGCCCTGGTGCTGGTACAGGTGGGTCTGCGTGCGCAACACGACGTGCGCGGGGGCCAGCGTGCGCTCGCGGCCACCCCACATCCGGTGCGGGCGCGCGGTGTTGAGGGCGGCCGGATCGACACCGCGCAACCACGACTCGGTCGCGGCGAACACCCGCGCGCGCCAGGCGGCCAGCGTGTCGATGGTCGGGAAGTCGGCGTCGTTGTCGTCGACCTGGACGACGCCGTTCAGCACGCCGATCCAGTACTCCTGGGCGCCGATCATGTGGTGCAGTTGCAGGCGCACGGTGGGGTAGCCGAAGCCGGGCAGATCGCGGTTCAGATCGTCGGCGTCCAGCGTGCGGCAGTGATCGAGCAGCGCGCGCAGGTTGCGGTGGGCGCGCTCGTGCAGGTCGAGCAGGGCTTCCATAGTGTACACGGCACCGGTCCTTTCATTCGTCGTCGACGAGCACCTCGTCATCGCGCCGGAACACCTGCAGCACGAACTCCTTGCCGCCGGCCGAAGTGACGCGCTGCCGGCGCATCTCGTAGAGGCCGTGGCCGGCCGCGAGCGACGCCAGCCTGGACGGGGCCACGTGGCGCAGCACCGGCGTCAGGGTTTCGAGGCTGGTGTACGGCGAGGGCGTCACGGCGGGCATCGACCCGGCGGGTTCCTGCACCACCGTCGCCAGCACGCCCTCGGCGGCGACGATCGGCGCGATGCGGTTCATCGTCGCGAACGGGTCGACATACTCGAACAGCAGCGCGGCCCAGGCCAGGTTGACCGGCTCGCACAGGTAGCGCCGGCGCTCGACGTCGCCGCAGATC
>CAIOLW010000287.1 GCA_903859215.1 uncultured bacterium
CAGACATGCCCGAGGATAATGATAATCGGCACAATTGGCGACACTTGGAGGCCCAAATGGGCCGAAAAAGTCGACGCCCCGCGCCCTGGGAGGAGCAGCGCGGGGCGCCGTGGGGGACTGCCGCGCTCGTCAACGGCAGGCTACCTCGCGGGGCTCCCAATGGCCGGCGACCCAGACCCGGGCGACGCGGCCATGGCGGCCCAGGGTGCGCTCCCAGCGCCCCTCGACCCAGGCCAGACCGGCGTGGTCGCGGCAGGTGCCCATCTTCACGTACGTGCAGGCCTCGCAGCGGCGGATGTGCTCGCAGCGCTCGCCGCGCTCGACGCCGGCCCCGAGGCAGCCCACCCCGTCGTCGCCGCCGCGCCCGCGTTCGCGCTCGCCGCACGCGCTGCGCTCGTCCTCGTGCCTGCCCTGGCGGCGCCCGCGGCGCTCGCACTGGTCGCACCGGCCGTCGCGATTGCGGTCATGGCGCGCGCAACGGTCCAGGACCAGGACGGCGCAGCCGGGAACATCACTGCTGCAGACCGGCCGGCCGACGATCACGCGCCCGGCCACCGGGGCGATCGTCACCTGGGCCCGGGCCGCGTATCCGGGGCCCTGGTCCCGGTAGTCGATGGCGACGGGGCCGACCTGGGCGGCGACGCGCACGGCGGCCTGCGCGCGCAGCGGCAGGATGACGGCCAGCAGGCTCAGGGCGGACAGGATGGTCAGGGCGCCCCTCAGCAGGGACCGCTGGGCGATGGCCTGGGTCTTCATGGCGGGTCCTTTCGTTCGGTTCGGGGCCGGTCTCGGTTCGTCCGTGGTCACTGGCTATCACCTGCACGGGCGGTGCCACGGGGCGCGGGCCCGGGCGCACGCGGGTCACGACATCTGTAATTGATTTTGTTGCAGCATATTACGCGATGAGCCACCCCGGCGTTGCGGGCTTCGGCACAGCCGGCACCCGCGACCCGGCGATGGATTCGTCCTCTGCCGCGGGCGGCGCCGGAGGTGGGTTGTCGCCGAAACAGGTCAACGGCCGTGAGTGCTCGCGCCCCGGTGCCGGATTACGCGGCGGGCAAGAATACAGATAACACGTTATTATTGGTAAGTGCTGTCCGATATACTATCTTGTAACTGGGGAAAGATCGTACGAAACGGCAACAGGGCGCGCGCCTTATCGGGGCGAGATCGTGGATTTGCGCCTGGCCGCCGGCCGACCGTCGGGAGAGCATGATCATGGGCCTGATGTGGGATGACACGGACAGTGTCGGCGTACCGGAATTGGACCTGCAGCACCAGCAGCTGTTCAACGTGCTGTGCAACCTGATGGCCCACCCGGAAGCCAGCGTCGACAGTGAACTCATCGCCGATGCGCTCGACCAGTTGACGTGGTATGGCGACGCGCATTTCCGGGCCGAAGAATCCCTGCTGCGGGCGCACGCCTACCCCCTGCTCGATGAGCAGCTCGCGGGGCACCGAGAGTACCGGCGGGCGGTTGCCGAGTTCTGCTTCGCCACGACGGCAGGCTCGGACAAGGTGCCCGCACAGCTGCTCGCGTTCCTGCGTTCCTGGTGGGATGGGCACATCCGCGGCGCCGACCGGCGCTATGCGGCGTTCCTGCGGGAACGAAACCTGGTCTAGCTGCCTGCCGATCGAGACCCGCCAGGACACACCGCGCCCTTGGCCCAGGGGCGCGGATCTGCTTAAATGTCCCTGTCCTCCCCGACACGACCGCGGCCCTCGTGGCCGCAGCCACCGTCCGCCCTCACAGAAGGATTCCCATGTCCCGCAAATCCCTGCTGCGCCTGCTGGCCGGCGCCTGCGTGTGCGCCCTGCTCCTGGGCCCGGCCTCGGCCGCGACGAAGGCCAAGGACAAGGCCGCGAAAGACAAGCCGAAGGATGACGCCCCCTGGTCGAGCGGTGATTTCGGCGCCTTGAAGTGGCGCCTGCTCGGCCCCGCCCTGTCCTCGGGTCGCATCGGCGACTTCGCGGTCGACCCCCGCGACAAGGCGCACTACTACGTGGCCGTGTGCTCGGGCGGCGTCTGGGAGACCAAGAACGCCGGCGCCACGTTCGAGCCCATCTTCGACGGCGAGGGCAGTTATTCCATCGGTTGCGTGACCCTGGCGCCGAGCCGGCCGGGCACCGTGTGGGTGGGCTCGGGCGAGAACAACAGCCAGCGCAGCGTCGCCTACGGCGACGGCGTCTACAAATCCGAGGACGGCGGCAAGAACTGGCAGAACATGGGCCTGAAGCGCTCGCTGCACATCGGGAAGATCGTCGTGCACCCGACCAACCCGGACGTCGTGTACGTGGCGGCGATGGGCCCGCTGTGGGGCCCGGGCGGCGACCGCGGCGTGTACCGGACCGACGACGGCGGCAAGACCTGGAAGCAGGTGCTGGCCATCGACGAGAACACCGGCGTGGTCGACTTGAAGATGGACCCGCGCAACCCCGACGTGATGTACGCCGCCAGCTACCAGCGGCGGCGCCACGTCTGGACGCTGATCGACGGCGGCCCGGGCTCGGGCATCCACAAGACCACCGACGGCGGCAGGACGTGGACGAAGCTGAGCAACGGCCTGCCCAAGGTGGACATGGGCCGCATCGGCCTGGCGCTGGCCGGCCCGAATCCCGACGTGGTCTACGCGATCATCGAGGCGGCCGACGGCAAGGGCGGCTTCTTCCGTTCCGAGGACGGCGGCCTGAACTGGGACAAGCGCGGCAGCTACGTCGCGGGCGGTCCCCAGTACTACAACGAGATCATCGCCGACCCGCAGGACGCCGACCGCGTCTACAGCATGGATACGTTCACGATGGTGACCGACAACGGCGGCAAGGACTGGAGCCGCCTCGGCTCGAAATGGAAGCACGTCGACGAGCACGCGCTGTGGATCGACCCCGACGACACGCGGCACCTCCTGATCGGCAACGACGGCGGCATGTACGAGACGCACGACCGCGGCGCGAACTGGGCCTTCATGGCCAACCTGCCGGTCACGCAGTTCTACCGCGTGGCCGTGGACAACGCCGAGCCGTTCTACAACGTGTACGGCGGCACGCAGGACAACAACACCCAGGGCGGGCCGTCGCAGACGCACTACGTGCACGGCATCAGCAACCGCGAGTGGTTCATGCTGATCGGCGGCGACGGCTTCCAGCCGGCCTGCGACCCCACCGACCCGAACCTCGTCTACTGCGAGTCGCAGTACGGCGGCCTGTGCCGCTACGACCGCCAGAGCGGCGAGGCGCTGGACATCCAGCCTCAGCCGGGCGAGGGCGAGTCGCTGCGCTGGAACTGGGACAGCCCGGTGCTGGTCAGCCCCCACGACCACAAGCGGCTGTATTTCGCCTGCCAGAAGGTCTTCCGATCCAACGACCAGGGCAGCGGCTGGAAGCCGATCAGCGGCGACCTGACGCGGCAGGTCGACCGCAACAAGCTGGAAGTGATGGGCCGCGTGTGGAGCGTGGACGCGGTGGCCAAGAACACCTCGACCAGCTTCTACGGGAACATCGTCACGATGCAGGAATCGACGCTGAAGGAAGGCCTGCTGCTGGTCGGCACCGACGACGGCCTGGTGCAGGTGACCGGCGACGGCGGCGCCAACTGGACGCGCATCGACGGCGTCAAGGGCGTGCCGGCCGGCACGTACGTGACGGACCTGGAGCCCTCGCGGTTCGATGCGAACGTCATCTACGCCAGCTTCGACAACCACAAGCGTGACGACTTCAAGCCGTACCTGTTCCGCAGCGCCGACCTGGGCCGCACGTGGACGTCGATCAGCGGCAACCTGCCCGAGAACGGCATGGTGCACACGATCGCGCTGGACCACGTGGACCCGGAACTGGTCTTCGTCGGCACCGAGTACGGCGTGTTCTTCACGCGCGACGCCACCAACCCCAAGGGCGCGCACTGGACGCAACTGAAGGGCGGCATGCCGACCATCGCCTGCCGTGACCTGGCCATCCAGCGGCGCGAGGGCGACCTCGTGGTCGCCACGTTCGGCCGCGGCTTCTACGTGCTGGACGACTACACGATGCTGCGGAACCTGGCCCCCGAAACGCTGAAGAAGGATGCGGTCGTCTTCCCGATCAAGGCGGCGCGGATCTTCAACTTCACGTCGCAGTTCGGCTACCGCGGCAAGGGCTTCCAGGGCGCGGCATTCTGGCAGACCGACAACCCGCCGTACGGCGCGGTGTTCACCTACAACCTGAAGGACGACCTCGAGTCGCTGAAGGACAAGCGCCAGTCCGCCGAGAAGGACAAGGTCAAGGCGAACGAGCCGGTGTCCTACCCGTCGTGGGACGAACTGCGGGCCGAGGACCGCGAGGTCGATCCCGAGCTGGTCATCACCGTGCGGGACAAGGCCGGCAACGTCGTGCGGCGCCTGGCGGGCGACGCCGGCAAGGGCCTGCACCGCGTCGCGTGGGACCTGCACTACCCGTCCACCGACCCGATCCGCCTGGGCGACAAGGGTGACGACTCGCCGTTCCGCAGCGATCCGCACGGCCCGCTGGCGCCGGCCGGCGACTACACGATGAGCCTGTCGCAGCGCGTGCGCGGCGTCGAGACCGAGCTGGCCGGGCCGGTGCCGTTCACGACGAAGCTGCTGGGCGTGCATTCGACCCCCGCGGCCGACCTCGGGGCCGAAGTCGCGTTCCAGAAGGAGGCGGCCGAGCTGTCGCGCGCCGTCGAGGGCGCCGGGCGCGTTCACAGCGACGCGGTCGAGAAGGTGTCGTACATGCGCGTGGCCGTGGCGCAGACGCCGGGCCTGGACCGGTCGCTGCTGGCGCGCCTCGACAAGCTGGCGGCGAAGCTGGCCGACCTGGACGTCGCGCTGAACGGCGACGAGTCCGTGTCCAAGCGCCAGGAACCGACCACGCCGGGCATCAGCGCGCGCGTGGGCCAGGTGACGGGCGGCCTGGACGGCAACCTGTCCGGCGCCACGACGACGATGCGCGAGCAGCTCGCCCTGGCGGCGAAGCTGTTCGGGCCGGTGCTGGCCGAGCTGTCCGGACCGGTGACGACGGAGATCAAGTCGCTGGAAGATGCGCTGGAGAAGGCCGGGGCGCCGTACACGCCGGGGCGGATGCCGGCCTGGGGCGGCAAATAGGGCGCTGCGGCGACGGTCAGGGATGGAAACCGGCCCGGTGGAGCTTCGGCGCCACCGGGCCGGTTTGTTTCACGAAATACCGTCACTTGCGCCGGCGCAATTCGCCGGGTCCGCCGGCTACTCCGTCGGCTTGCTCGAGATCTTGTACGGCAACCGCAGCTTGTTCATCCCGTTCAGCGCCGCCACGCGGTAGCACTCCGCCAGCGTCGGGTAGTTGAAGGCGCTCTCGACGAAGTAGTCCAGCGTGCCCCCCAGCGAGATGACCGCCTGGCCGATGTGGATCAGTTCGGTGGCGCCGGTCCCGATGATGTGGACGCCGAGCAGCGCGTGCGTCTGCGGGTGGAAGATCAGCTTCAGCATGCCCACGTCGTCGCCCAGGATCTGGCCGCGCGCCGTCTCGGTGTAGCGCGCGCTGCCGGTCTCGTAGGGGATGCCTTCCTCGGTCAGCTGCTCCTCGCTGCGCCCCACCGTGCTGATCTCGGGGATCGAGTAGATGCCGATCGGGAAGTCGCGGCTGCGGTCGTGGATCTCGACGCCGAACATGTGGCAGACCGCCGTGCGGCCCTGGTTCATCGACGTCGAGGCCAGCGCCGGGAAGCCGATGACGTCGCCCACCGCGTAGATCCGCGGGTTCGCGGTGCGGTAGTTGAGGTCGACGGCCAGGCGGCTGCGCGGGTCGACCTCCAGGCCGACGGCCGCCAGGTTCAGGCGCGCCGTGGCGCCGTGGCGGCCCAGGCACCACAGCACGGCCTGGGCGCGCAGCAGCTTGCCGCTGCGGAGGCTGACTTCGACGCCCGCCGAATCCTCTTCGTGCACCCTGGTGACGTCGAGGACCTCCTCGCCCAGCCGCAGCGTCAGGCCGCGCGAGCGCAGGTGGTACTGGAGGGCCTCGCCGATCTGCAGGTCCAGGAAGCCGAGCATGCGCGCGCCGCGTTCGACCAGGGTCACGCGCACGCCCAGGCGCGCGAACATCGAGGCGAACTCGGTGCCGATGACGCCGCCGCCGCAGACGATCATCGTCTCGGGCAGGCAGGGCAGGCGCAGCAGGTCGTCGCTCGTCAGGACGCACTGGTCGTCGAAGGGGACGCTGGCCGGGCGCGTGGGCTCCGAACCGGTGGCGATCAGGTAGTAGTCGGCGGTCAGTTCGCGCGCCACCTCGGAACCGCGGACAACGATGCCACCGCTTTCGGTGAACGAGGCCTCGCCCACCAGCAGCTCGACGCCGTTGCGGCTGAGCTGCGCGCGGACGATGTCCATCTCGGTGGCGATGATGCGTTGGCAGGAGCTCAGGAGCTCGCCGATGGTCAGCTTCCCCGTGCGGACCTCGCCGCGGGCGTTCAGGTGGTCCTTGCCCACGGTGGCGCGCATGATGGCCTCGCGCAGGGCCTTGGACGGGATGGTGCCCGTGTGCACGGCGACGCCGCCCACCTGCTCCATCCGCTCCACCACACAGACCCGGTGGCCCAGCTTGGCCGCCTGGATGGCCGCCTTCTGGCCGCCCGGGCCGCTGCCGATCACGCAGAGTTCGAAATCCGCCAACTTGTCGGTCCTTTCCGGGCGCCCGGACCGCCCGGGCGCACGCCATCCCCCAAGATCAAGCCCCGGCTGGCGGACCGCCACCCCGAGCCCACGGGTCGTCGCCCATCGTCGCCACCGGAAGCGGGCCGGTCAACCCCCAATGTCCCCGGAATAGGTCGCCGTTCCAACTAAAGGCCCCGCTTAGGCGGTCGATCCCTTTTCGTCAGCCCACCACCGGCCTGAATCGGCGGTGTCGCGGAGCATGCATCCAGATCATCACGGGGGATCAGCGTATGAAGCTGCAGGCAAAGGTCATGTCCGGGTTCGGGGTCGTGTGCGCGCTGCTGGCGGTCAGCGGCCTGCTGTCCATCCAGCGTGTCGGGGCCATCCGCAACGACATGGGCGAAGCGATGGGCGAATACACCAACCTCGCGGCCCTGATCGAGATGCAGGAAATGACGACGCGCAAGCCGCTGGCCGCCATGGAGATGATGGCCGCGACGGACGCCGCCGACCTGGAAACCCAGTTTGCGGCCTACCAGCGCACCAAGTCCGAGATGGACGTGCAGGTCCAGGCCTTCAAGGACAACCCGGTCGCCTCGCGCGAGGCCCTGCGCCTGCTCGCGGACATGGACCGCAGCGAAGAGAACGAGATCCATCCCGCCATGCTCGAGGTCCACCGCCTGTCGGCGCTGAAGCTGGCCGGCGACCGCATCGCCTCGGCCAGGCTCGACGAGCTCGACACGCAACTGGACGGGCTGATCGGCAAGCAGATCGGCCAGCTCGAGGACACGATCAAGGCGGTGCGCACGGACGTCGCCGCCACCAAGGTCGCGACCGACCAGGTCGTCGGTTCGACCCGCGCCGTGCTTGTGGTGATGATGATCGTCGGCCTGGTCCTGGGCGCCGGCATCGGTTTCGTGGTCGCGCGCGGCGTGGCCCGGCCGGTGGCCCTGCTCGACCAGGCGGCCGCGCGCATCGCCAAGGGCGACCTGACCGCGCGCATCGACGCCGGGCTGCTGGCGAAGAAGGACGAGATCGGCTCGCTCAGCCGCTCGTTCGCGGGCATGGCCGACTTCCTGCGCGGGTTCGTGGGCGAGATCGCGGCCAACGTGGGCGTGCTGGGCCAGGCCTCGCTTGAGCTGTCGGCGACCGCCACGCAGATCGAGGCCAACGCGCAGGCGATGGCCGACAACTCGCGCACCGTGACCGGCAGCGCCGACACCGTGTCGCAGAGCTCGGGGCAGGTGGCGCGCGGCGCGAACGACATCTCCGAACGCATTTGCACCACGGCCGCCGCCGTGGAGGAAATGAGCGCGAGCATCGCCGAGGTCTCCAGCAGCTGCAACCGCGAGCTGCAGATCGCCGCCCACTCGAACCAGCGCATGATGGCCGCCCGCGAGAACGTGGGCCGGCTGCACGAGACGGCGCAGCACATCGACCGCGTCAGCCAGCTGATCCGCGACATCGCCGACCAGACCAACCTGCTGGCGCTCAACGCCACCATCGAGGCCGCGTCGGCCGGCGACGCCGGGCGCGGCTTCGCCGTCGTGGCCGGCGAGGTCAAGGAACTGGCGCGGCAGACCGCCAAGGCCACGACCGACATCGAGGAGAGCATCCGCGCGATCCAGGAGGCGACCCTGGTCTCCATCCGCGAGATCGACGAGGTGGCCGGCTACACGCAGCAGCTGAACGACGTCTCGCAGACGATCGCCGCCGCCGTGGAGCAGCAGTCGGCGGCCGCCAACGAGATCTCGTGCAGCCTGCAGCGGGTGAGCGCCGGCTCGGCCGAGATCGCCGAGAGCGTCAACGATTCGACGGACAGCCTGTCGGGCATCTCGCAGAACGTGCGCAGCCTGGACAACGCCATCCGCGACACCGTGGCCGGCGTGGGCCGGATCAACGACAGCGTGGGGAACCTGACGGCGGTGGGACGCCGCCTGCAGGAGCAGACGGCGAGGGTCACGCTGGTCTAGGCGACCGGCCTGCATCCCGCGGGAAAGACCGGCTGGGCCGCGGGCACCTACTCGCGGCCCAGCGCCGTGATGGGGTCCATGCGCGCGGCCTTGTTGGCCGGGTACAGGCCGAAGAAGACGCCGATCGCCACCGAGAACGCGGCCGCCCCCACGGTGACCCACGGCGAGACGGAGAACGGGAACCGCAGCAGGTGGGTCATCCCCCACGAGGCGAAGTAGCCCGTGATGATGCCGAGGATGCCGCCGATGCCCGTCAGCGTGCCCGCCTCGATCAGCACCTGCAGCAGGATGTCCTGGCGCTTGGCGCCGACGGCCATGCGGACGCCGATCTCGCGGGTGCGCTCGGCCACCGAGATCATCATGATGTTCATGACGCCGATGCCGCCCACCAGAAGGCCGATCGACGACAGCACGACCAGCACCAGGGCGACGCCGCCGGTGACCTTGTCGATGAGTTCGCCGTACGTCTCCGACGAGATCATGTCGAAGTCGTTCTTCTGGTCCGGGCGCAGCCGGCGGGCCTGGCGCAGGGTGCCGGTCAGGTTCGACATCACCTCGTCCGAGGTGAACCCGTCCTTCATCGTCAGGGCCAGGTTGCGGTCCTCGAAGCCGGTGTGCAGGCCGTCCTTCTCGAACGTGGTCCACGGCGTGCAGACGAAGTTGTCGCCCATGGCGCCGACGATGTGGTTGCGCGACTCCATCGCCCCGACGATCACGTACGGCTTGCCGTAGATGCGGATGGTCTTGCCGATGGGATCGCGCGCCGGGAAGAGGTCCTTGCGCGGCCCGTAGCCCAGGACGCAGACGCGGGCGTGCGAGGCCACCTCGTCGGCCGTGAAGAAACGGCCCTCGGCCACCGCCGTCGAGAACAGGAACGGGAAGTTCTGCGAGCAGCCGAACGGCTGCACGAAGTTGGTGCGCTCCTGGCCGTACTTGAGGACCGTGCCGGCCCCGTTGGTGACCTGGTAGTCGACGAGGGCGACGCCCTCGGTCTGCTCGATGGGCACGATCACGTCGGACAAGAGCTGGGGACGCCGCCGCTTCTCCTCCTCGTCGCCGCCGCCCACGCCGCTGTCGCGGCTGACGTAGAGGTAGGGCCGGCTGGCCGAGACGACGTCGTCGCGGATGCGCCCGCTCAGGCCGCTGACGATGGTGTAGATGGCCAGCAGCGTCGTGACGCCGATGGTGACGCCCAGGATCAGCAGCGCCGAGCGCATGCGGTGCCCGGTGATCGTGCTCAGCGCCTGCCGCACGGCGTCCTTGACGTCGAGCCTGCTGCTATTCATGGCGCAGCGCCTCCACCGGGTCCAGGCCCGCGGCCTTCCAGGCCGGGTAGGTGCCGAAGCCGGCGCCGATCAGGAACGTCGTGCCCAGGCCCAGGAGAATGGACCAGCCCGCCACCGCAAACGGCAACGGCGAGGCGAGCGAGATGATCCACGCCAGCATCAGCCCGACGAGGATGCCGACGATGCCGCCGATGACCGAGAGCGTCATCGCCTCGACCAGGAACTGCCACATGATGGCCACGCGGCGGGCGCCCAGGGCCTTGCGCACGCCGACCTCGCGCGTGCGCTCGGTGACCGACACCAGCATGATGTTCATCAGCACGATGCCGCCGATGACCAGGCTGATGCCGACCAGCGGCACCAGCGCGCCGTAGATGGCCTTCGAGATGCCGCCCCAGATCGCCAGCATCTGGTCGCTGGACGAGATCGCGAAGTCCTCGCGCTCGAGCGGGCGCAGGCGGTGGCGCTGGCGCATCAGGAACGTGGCCTCGTCGCGGGTGTCCGCCATGGTCTGCAGGTCGCGCGCCTGGATCTTGATGTCGATGGAGCGGTTGACCCCGAACAGCTTGAAGTAGGCGGTGATGGGGACCACCGCGAACTGGTTGCGGTTGTTGCCCATCACCGTGCCGCGGTCGTCCACCACGCCGATGACGGTGAAGTGGCGGCCGCCGATCTTCACCTGCCGGCCGAGCGGGTCGGCGTAACGCGGGAACAGGTCGCGCGCCGCGTCGTACCCCAGCACCGTGACCTGCCGCGCCATCTCGACGTCGCTGCGCGTCAGGTGGCGGCCCAGGAGCAGCGGCAGGTCCTCGAGGATGGAGTATTCCTCGGTCACGCCGCGGACGCGGGCATTGCGGAAGGCGTTGCCCTCGGCCCGCAGTTCGCTGTTGCTCTCGATATAGCCGGCAACCGCGCCGGCAGTCGTCATGCGCTTCTCGAGCCAGTCGCGGTCCGCCAGCGTCAGGTTGGGATTGTTGAGCGACTTCAGGAACGCGTCGAAGTCGGTGAGGAACTGGATGCCGTCCACGCGCGTCAGCGTGAACACGGAGGTGCCCTCGTCCAGCACGACCTGCGAGACGTAGCGGTCGGCGCCGTAGATCAGCGAGACCACGGCGATGACCGACATCGTGCCGACGATGTTGCCCAGCAGCGTCAGGAACGTGCGCAGCTTGTGGCCGCGCAGGCTCTCGACCGCGATGCCGACCCCCTCGAGCAGGTTCATCGCGCGCCCTTGCCCTGCCCGCCGCTGACCTTGCCGTCCTTGCCCTTCTTCTGGAGCTCGACCCGCGCGCCTTCCTTCAGTTCGCGCAGGATGCGGAACGGCCCGGTCACGACCGTCTGGCCGACGGTCAGGCCGCTGACCACTTCGAAGTCGTTCTCGCCGGCGATGCCGATCTTCACGGGCACGAACTTGACGTAGCCGTCCTTCATGACGAACACGCCCTCGGTCTCCTTGCGCTTGACCTTCGAGTCGCCGGTGGTGTCGGCCTTGGCCGAACGCGCCACGAAGCCGAGGTCCTTCAGCGCGCGCTCCTGCGCCTTGGCCCGGCGGCCGGCGTAGCGGCGGACGTCGGCGGTCTTGAGCGGGTAGTCGCGCACCGTCACCGCGCCCAGGGGCACGGCCAGCACCTGCTTGCGCTCGGCGACGTTGATCTCGGCCTTGGCCGACAGGCCCGGCCGGATGTTGGGCATGGTGCCGTCCAGCGTGATCTTCACCTGGAAGTCGATGGCCTCCTGGCTGCCGCCCGTGCGCGTGCGGATGGGGCTGTTGCCGATCTCGGTCACGTGCCCGGTGAACGAACTGTCGGGGAAGGCGTCGATGGTGACCTTGGCCGTCTGGCCGAGCGCGACGCTGACGACCTCGGTCTCGTCGACCTCGACCCAGGCCTCCATCGTGCCCAGGTCGGCGATGACCAGCAGCACGGTGCCCGGGTTGTTCAGGGTGCCCATGATGGCGTTCTCGCCCTGCTCGACGTTGCGGCGCGTGATGACGCCGGTCATCGGGGCGGTGATCGTCACCTTGTCCAGGTCGTGCCGCGCCGAGGCCAGGTTCGCCTCGAGCTGCTTGATGCGGTTGCGCGCCGCCTCGACGCGGGCCTTCTCCATCCTGGCCGTCGTGCGCGCGTTGGCCAGCTGCTCGTCGCTCGCCATCTGCTCGGCGTACAGCTTCTCGGCGCGGTCGAGGTCCAGCTGGGCTTTCTCGACCGAGGCATCGGCCAGTTCAAGGTCGGCGCGCGAGGAACGGATGCCCGCCTGCAGCGCATCGACCGCCGACTTGTAGGAAGACGGGTCGATCTCCATGAGCAGGTCGCCCTGGTTCACGTGCTGGCCCTCGGCCACCGCCAGGTTGACGATGGTGCCCATCGCGTTGGCGCTGACGTCGACCTTGCGCTTCGGCTCGATGGTGCCCGAGCAGTCGACGATGGCCGTCAGGTCCTTGGCCTCGACCTTGCCGACCTCGACTCGCGCCTCGGCCTTGTCGCGGCCCTTGAGGGCCGACCCGGCGATGGCGGCCACGACGAGCAGGGCCGCCACGATGATCAGGATCCGTTTCACGATGCTTCTCCCCTGTTCAAGCGACCTACATGAAGATCAACGACACACCGAGCGGGATCAGGCTGAGCAGCGCCCACGGCAGGACCACGGAGGTGACCGCCGCCTTGCGCGTGAGCCCGAACACTTCCGCGAACCCGATCACCATCACGGCAAGGCCCCACCAGGTGAGGAAGTCGCCGTACGACATCAGGACCTGGAAGAGCGGCGAGCCGGGCTCCGCGTTCGGCATGAGCGCCGCCAGGCCGATGTTGACGTGGAACACGGATTCCGTCGTCAGGACGAGCGGCAGCTTGACGAGGGGCCCCAGCGCGAACGGCAGCAGGCCGGCCCACGCCGTGATCCCCAGCGCCTGGCGCATCGTGCCCTTGCCGCCGCTCATGCGCACGAAGAAGCCGAGGACAAAGCCGAAGACCAGCATCATGATCCAGGCCATCAGGCCGCCGGTGACCGCCTGGAAGATGCGCTTGGCGGCGCTGAGGTTCATGGCGGCGTCGTACTGCTGCTGCCACTGCTCCTCGGGCATCATGCTCATGAGCTTCGAATGGCGCATCATCTCCATCTGCTCGGGGCCGGAGATCGGCGACGTCAGCCAGGAGAAGGCGGCCACGACCACCAGGACGACCAGTCCCGGCACCCACCACAGGGGTCGCGCGCCGACCCTTGCCATCAACCGGCCGGGATGCATGACGAGGTCGCGCAGCCGGCCGCCGATGGAGTCGTTCGCGTCGACGACGGGCGGCGGCGCGCCGGGAGCGGCGAAAGGCTTCTGGACGGACATCGCATCGACATCGCCGGGCGTCAGGTCGGTCATGCCGGGGTCTCCTCTGGTTGGGCGCGCTGCTGCCGGCGCGCCGGACGGTTCCGCGGCGACGGCGCCGCGCCTACTTGTCGCCGCCCGGGTTCAGCCGGGCAAGCAACGGGCCCGCGGCGCGGGCCAGCGGTCCGGCCGCCTCTGCGGCGGCCAGCCCCGCGGTTCGTTCGTGTTCGGCCAGCAGCTCGCGGGCGAAGCGGCCGTCCTCGATCTCGGCGAGCACCTCGCGCATGCGCGCGCGGACCGACTCGTCGATGATGCGCGGCCCGCGCGTCAGCCCGCCGTAGGCCGCAGTGCCGCTGATGCGCCCGCGCAGCCCCGCCACGCCGTGGCGGTGCAGGAGGTCGGTGATCAGCTTCAGTTCGTGCACGCACTCGAAGTACGCGTTCTCGGCGCCGTAGCCGGCGTCCACCAGCACGTCGTAGGCCGCCTTCAGCAGCTCGATGACGCCGCCGCACAGCACGGCCTGCTCGCCGAACTGGTCGCTGACGCACTCCTCGCGGAAGGTGGTGACGAAGCCGCCGCCCTCCAGGCACCCGACGGCAAGCCCATACGCCGCCGCCAGGTCCCAGGTTGCAGCCGGTGACGTCTCGGTGGCCGCCAGGAGGCCGGGCACCCCCCGGCCGGCGGCGTGCAGCTCGATCAGGAGGTCGCCCTGGGACTTGGGGGCGGCCAGGAAGCAGGGCCGGCCCGCGTCGGGGACGACCTGGTCGAAGGCGATGGCGAACCCGTGGGCAAAGCCGATGGCCGCGCCGGGTTGCAGGTGGGGCAGCACGTCGCGCTGCCAGGCGCCGGCCATGGACGTGTCCGGGAGCATCAGCATGACCACGTCGGCGCCGGCCACCGCGGCGGCGACCGGCAGCACCGTGAACCCCTCGGACCGGGCGCGCGGGCCGCGGGCCGAACCCTCGCGGGCGCCGACGACGACCTCGATGCCTGAGCGGCGGAGGTTCAGCGCGTGGGCCCGGCCCATCGTCCCGTAGCCGATGACAGCCACGCCGAGGCCCTGCAAGGGCTTGAGCGTGACGCCGGCCGGCTCGAGCACGGTGCCCGGGAGCGGCGGATATTCAACGAAGAAACGGTGTTCCATGCGGCCACCATAGCCCCGCCGGGGCCATCTTGACAACCCCGGGGCAAGCGGATAAATTGCCCCTTCGCCCGCGCGAGTGGGCTCTTAGGGATGTTGGGTGGCGGCTTAGCTCAGCTGGTTAGAGCAACGGAATCATAATCCGTTGGTCCGGGGTTCGAATCCCTGAGCCGCTACCAACATTTACGAGGCCCTGACGTTCGCGTCCGGGCTTTTTTTGTCGGGTTTGGTGTCCCCGGCCCGGAGGGCCCGATGTCCCGCACGCTGGACCTGAAAGCGGCCGCGCGACGCCTGGACGGGCTGGTGGCCGAGGCGTGCCCGGACGCCGCGCCCGCCGGCGTGGTCGTGGCCCTGTCGGGCGGGCCGGATTCGGTGGCGATGCTGCTGGTGGCCCGGGATCGCGCCACGGCCACCGGGACGCCGCTGCTGGCGGCGCACCTGAACCACGGGCTGCGGCCGGGGGCCGCCGACCAGGACGCGGCCTTCTGCCGGGACCTGTGCGCCCGGCTCGGCGTGCCGCTGGTCGAGGGCGCGGCCGACCCGCGGGCGGCGGCGCGCGAACGGGGCCTGGGGCTCGAGGAAGCGGCGCGCCACGTGCGGCGCCGGTTCCTGCTCGATGCGCTGCGGGACCTGGGCGGACCCGGCTGCATCGCCACCGGCCACCACCGCGACGACCAGATCGAGACCGTGCTGATGCGGTTGCTGCGCGGGACCGGGCCGGAGGGCCTGCGGGGCATCCGCCCGGTGGCCGGCGCCTTCATCCACCCGCTGCTGCCCTGGGATCGCGCCGCTATCGTCGCCTTCCTCGAGGAGCAGGGCCAGCCGTGGCGGCTGGATGCCACGAACCTCGAGGGCGACAACCTGCGGGCGCGGCTGCGGCGCGAGGTGGTCCCGGTGCTGCGCGACGTGTTCGGCGAGGGCTGCCTGGAAGGGCCCGCCCGCCTGGCCGACCTGCTGGAAGCGGACCTGGGGCTGCTGGACGCGATGGCGGCCGAGGCTTTGGCCAACGCCGGCGACGACGGCGGCGCTTTGCGGGTGGGCGCCCTGCTCGACCTGCCGCCGGCGCTGGCCGGGCGGGTGCTGCGGGCCTGGCTGGGAGCGCCCGAGCAGCTGGAAGCCGTGCACGTGGCGATGGTCCTGGAGTGGCTGCGCGAGGGGACCTCCGGCAGCGGGCTGGACCTGCCGGGCGGCCGGCGCCTGGTCCGTGAATTCGACCGGCTGGCGGCGGGTACGGCTGCGGCGCCGGTCGGCGGGCCGGAGGATTGGCGACTGGAAGTCTCCAGGCTCGCGGAAGGCGCGGACCCGGGCCCGCAGGGCGTGGGCGACCCCGCCGACCCCGCCACCTGGCGGCTGGCCTGCCCGGCGACGGCGCTGCGGGGCAACCTGCGGGTGCGCGGCTGGCGGCGCGGCGACCGGATGCGGCCGCTGGGCCTTGGCGGGTCGAAGAAGGTCAGCGATCTGCTGCGCGAGGCGCGCGTGCCGGCCTCGAGCCGCGACGGCGCGCTGGTCGTGACGGACGACGAGGGCCTCCTGTGGGTCGTCGGCGTGGCCCGGGACGAGCGTACCCGGCTGTTGCCGGGATCAGGGGTGATGGTTACTATCTCCATCATCCGAAGGCATTCCCCTACGACGCGAGGAACGCGTAACTAAATGAGCCAGCAACCCGGCCGGCCAGGCAGCGGGAACGATGGACGGGGCCCCAAGGGCCCGGGCAAGGGCGGCCCCAGCATGAAGGCGCCCCACATCCCCGGCAAGACCGCCGGGTTCTGGGTCCTCCTGCTGTTCCTGGTCTTCCTCGTCTACCAGATGATCGCCCTGCCCCGCTCGACGGTGCAGGAGTTGACGTATTCGACCTTCCGCGAGCAGGTCGACAAGGGCAACATCAAGAGCGCCACCAAGATCAACCTCGTGGTCACGGGCGACCTCGCCGAGAAGACGTCCCTGACGGTCAAGGACGGCTCGTTGCGCGAGGTGGAGAAGTACTCCACGCGCCTGCTGTCGGACCGCGACAACTTCGCCGAATGGGTGCAGGAGAAGAACCCCAAGGCCACGCTGGTCGGCGAGGCCCAGAAGACCAACTGGCTCGTCCACTTCATGACCTACTACCTGCCCTTCCTGCTGATCCTGGCGCTGTGGCTGTTCTTCCTGCGCCAGATGCAGGGCGGCGGCAACAAGGCGTTCAGCTTCGGCAAGAGCCGCGCCAAGATGTTCAACATGGACAAGCCAGAGATCACGTTCGAGGACGTGGCGGGCTGCGACGAGGCCAAGTACGAACTGCAGGAGATCATCGACTTCCTGCGCGCGCCGCAGAAGTTCCAGCGCCTGGGCGGGCGCATCCCGAAGGGCGCGCTGCTGGTCGGCTCGCCGGGCACGGGCAAGACGCTGCTGGGCCGCGCGGTGGCGGGCGAGGCGGGCGTGCCGTTCTTCAGCATGAGCGGCTCGGACTTCGTCGAGATGTTCGTGGGCGTCGGCGCCAGCCGCGTGCGCGACCTGTTCGAGCAGGGCAAGAAGAACGCGCCGTGCATCATCTTCATCGACGAGATCGACGCGGTGGGTCGCCATCGCGGCGCCGGCCTGGGCGGCGGCCACGACGAGCGCGAGCAGACGCTCAACCAGCTGCTGGTCGAGATGGACGGCTTCGAGACGAACGAGGGCGTCATCCTGCTGGCGGCCACGAACCGGCCCGACGTGCTGGACCCGGCGCTGCTGCGGCCGGGCCGCTTCGACCGGCAGATCGTCGTCGACATGCCGGACCTGGTCGGGCGCGAGGCCATCCTCAAGGTGCACATCCGCAAGATCAGGATCCACGCGGACGTCTCGGCCGCGCAGATCGCCGCCGGCACCCCCGGCATGGCGGGCGCCGACCTGGAGAACCTGTGCAACGAGGCGGCGCTGCTGGCCGCGCGCAAGAACCACGACACCGTGACGATGGACGACTTCGAGGACGCCAAGGAGAAGGTCATGCTGGGGCCCGAGCGCCGCAGCCGGGTCTTCACCGACGCGGTCAAGCGCGAGGTCGCCTACCACGAGGCCGGGCACGCGGTGGTGGCGTTCTGCTGCAAGAACTCCGACCCCGTGCACAAGGTGACCATCATCCCTCGCGGGCAGGCGCTGGGCCTGACGGCGATGCTGCCGGTGGAAGACCAGTACACCGTCAGCGAGCAGAAGTACCTCGACCAGATCTGCGTGGCTCTGGGCGGCCGCGTGGCCGAGGACCTGTTCCTGGGCAAGATCGGCTCGGGCGCGTACGGCGACATCAAGGCCGTGACGAGCTACGCGCGCACGATGGTGACCCGGCTGGGCATGAGCCGCAAGCTGGGCCCCATCGCCTACGAAGAAGCCGCCGAGCAGGTGTTCCTGGGCCGCGACTTCGGGCGCACGCACGTGTTCAGCGAGAAGACGCTGCAGGAGATCGACGCCGAGATCAAGCGGATCGTCGACGAGCAGTTCTCGCGCGCCTACGCCATCCTGGACGAGAACCGGGAGAAGGTGGAGACGCTGAAGGACGCGCTGCTCGAGCGCGAGTCGATCGACGCCGAGGAGTTCAAGCTGCTGATGCAGGGCCTGGCCCTGCCGGAGATGGAACTGGTCGTCGACTACGCGCTGGGCGGGATGGCGGCTGCCGGGTCCGTGGGCGACGGCGCCATCGTCGAGGGCGACACCATCGCCGACGCGAACATCTCGGGCCTCGACCCGCGGGACGGCAACGACAGCGACCCCGACCCGGGCGACAAGCCGCACGTCGACCGCACGGCATGACCACCGACGGGCATCCGCGCATCCAGGAAGGGGGCCCCCGGGCCCCCTTCCGCGCGCCGGCGTGGGACCTTGGCCGTGTGCGCCTGCAGGCCGCGGGCCGGCCGCTCATCATGGGCATCGTCAACCTGACGCCCGACAGCTTCTGGGAGGGCTCGCGCGCCGGTTCGCCGGAGGCGGCCCTCGACCTGGCGCTGCGCCTGGCCGACGAAGGCGCCGACCTGCTGGACCTGGGCGCGGAATCGTCGCGACCGGGTGCGCTGTCGGGGGGCGCCGATGTGGAGCGCGAACGCCTGCTGCCGGTGCGGTAGCTG
>CAIOLW010000288.1 GCA_903859215.1 uncultured bacterium
AACGTCGCCTGTCGGTGGGCGATCTCCACCTCGCTCAGGGGATGGAGGCGAACGATCTGCATCCGGCCGGCGAGCGAATCGGCCACGCTGGGAACGAACAGGGCGTTCGCCGAGCCCGTCAGCAGGAAGCGCCCGGACCGCCGGTCACGGTCGACCGATTGCTTGATGGCAAGGAACAGCTCCGGGACCCGCTGCACCTCGTCGATGGTGACCGGGCCCTCGAGGTCGAGCACGAATCCGGCCGGGTCCGCCTGCACCGCCAGGAATGTCGCCGGGTCATCCAGAGTCAGGTAGCGGCGGCCGTCTTCCACGCCAAGGCTGCGCGCAAGAGTGGTCTTGCCGCACTGGCGCGGCCCGTGCAGCAGCACGACCGGGGAATCGGCGAGGGCCTCGCGCATGCGAGCCTGGACCAGGCGGGGATGGAGGGCGGGCGTGTTCATGGGACTGATTGTCGGCCGATTCGTGTCCAATGGCAAGGCTGTTTACGTCCAATTGCCAACTACATTCCGTCCATTTGTCATTATCAACAAATAAACAATTGCAATACAACAAGTTAGATATCATGGACAACATGTGCAGCCTGTTCAAATCAGGTAAGTTGCGCCGGCGCAAGTCCCGTTGGAGCCCCCCTCCTCAACCGCGCTTGAAGCTGCCCGCCAGGTACGCCTGCTTGTTCAGGTACCGCGAGATCTTCCCCGCCGTGCCCTTCAGCAGCGTCATGTGCGGCAGCAGCACGAACCGGCTCACGGCCACGCCGAGCGAGCTCATGATCTCGATGCGCAGCGGCATCAGGTCCGCGTGCAGGTGCTCGGGCAGCGCCTCGGCCAGGATGACCAGCTGCTCGGTCCCCGTCCGCGTGTTCTCCACCCCGAAGGCGACGTTCCGGCCGGGGATGAGGTAGTCCTTCGCGTTGAGCAGCGCCTCGATGTCCTGCGGGTAGATGTTCTCGCCGCCGATGATCAGCATTTCCTTGCTGCGGCCGGTCACGTACAGCTCGCCGTCGTGGAGGAAGCCGAGATCGCCGGTCTTGAACCATCCTTCGGCCATCGCCACCTGGGTCTGTTCCCAGTTGTTGTGGTAGCTGTCCAGCATGCAGTCGCTGAGGATCGTGATCTCGCCCACGTGGTCCTCCGGCAGCGCGACGCCGGCGTCGGAGCGGATCTCGATGCGGATGTTCTTCAGCGGCGCCCCGGCGCTGGCGATCGACCGCCCGTCGGCGGCGGGCCGGATGCGGTGTTCCTTCCGGAACAGCTCCGTGTCGACCGTCAGGAACGTGAGCGGTCCCTGGCGGGTGGACGTCATCGCGAACGTATTCTCGGCCATCGCGAAGCAGTTCTGCAGGCTGGCGGTCGACAGGCCCGACGCGGTGAACTTCTCCAGGAACTCGTCCACCGTCCCCTTGAGCACCGGCTCCGAGCAGCAGACGATGCGCTTGACGCTGCCCAGGTCGTACCGATTCGGCTCATCATCGGCGCACGACTTCGCCAGGTGGCCCAGCGCGAAGTTCGGCAGCCACACGTGCGTGCCCTGCACGCGGTCCAGCCACTCCAGCAGCAGGCGCGGGTTCCGCACCCATTCGAACGGCGACATCATGTAGACGGGCACGCCGAGCACGAACGGCATCAGGATGCAGGCGATCAGCCCCATGTCGTGGTAGTGGGGCAGCCACGACACGACCTTGTCGCCGGGCGCACACGGCACGAACTCCTCGTAGGCCTGCACCTGGTTCAGCAGCGCCTTCACCGAGATCTTGACGCCCTTCTTCGCGCCCGTCGTCCCCGACGAGAACTGCAGGAACGCCTCGTGCATCGGGACGGGGAACTCGCTGAGGTCCGACCGGCCGGTCACCGGCACCTCGGTGCTCTCGTAGAAGCCCACGAATTCCGGCACCGAGATCCGGTGGTGGCCCTTCAGCACCGAGATCACCTCGGGATAGCTGACGATGATCTTGACCTCGTTGTGCAGCAGCAGCGTGTCGATGGACGCGAGGAACGCGTCGACCGACTGCTTCGGGGACGGGTAGAAGTAGTAGGCCGGCAAGGCGCCGCACACGATGCCCGCGAAGAACGCGGCGACCAGATCCAGGGACTCGCGCAGGATGACCACGACCGTGTCGCCCTCGGCCACG
>CAIOLW010000289.1 GCA_903859215.1 uncultured bacterium
GCTGCTGGACCTGGTCGACGACCTGAAGCGGCGCGACCGCGTCATCGACTTCCAGGATCTCGAGGACATGGCCAGTGGCCTGCTGGCCGATCCCGAGCGCGCGCTGGACCTGCAGTACCGCCTGGACGACGCCATCCAGCACATCCTGGTCGACGAGTTCCAGGACACGAACGTCAACCAGTGGGAGCTGCTGCGGCCGTTCGTGGAGGAGTTCCGCGCGGGCGGGGGCGAGCGCAAGCGCACCGTGTTCCTGGTGGGCGACGTGAAGCAGTCGATCTACGGGTTCCGCGGCGCCTGGCCGCAGCTTTTCGGCGAAGTTGCGGACGAAATGGCCGACTACGACTGCAGCATCCTGGAGCTGCCGACCAACTTCCGCAGCCGTCGCGCCATCGTCGAGGGTGTGGGCGAGCTGTTCAACCGCCCGCCGCTTGATCGGCAGATCGAGGACGACGAACGCGCCGGCGTGCGCCAGGCCTGGTCCCGCCAGGACGAGCCGGGCGAATTCGTCGTGCACGCGCCGTTCCCCGACCCGGACGAGGGCGGCCAGTACGACGGCGATCCTGACGACGGCAACCAGGATGAAGGCAACCAGGAAGAAGGGGGCCGCGCCGATGCCGCCGGCGGCGAGCAGGCGGCGGCCCGCGCCGCGGCCGCGCTGGTCAGGAAGCTGCGCGACGAGCGGGCGCAGGTGTTCGATGCCGAACTGAAGGGCCCGCGCGACCTGCAGTGGCGCGACGTGCTGGTCCTGGCCCGCGCGCGCACCGACTTCGCCCTGTACGAGCGCGCGTTCCGCGACGCGGGCATCCCGTTCCTGCCGCCCGGGCGCGGCATGCTCGCGGCCAGTCGCGAGGCGCAGGACGTGCTGGCCCTGCTGCGTTGGCTGGCCTGGCCCGACGACAGCGTGGCGCTGGCGACGGTGCTGCGCTCGCCCATCGTGCGGCTGGACCAGGCGGTCTTCCAGGCGCTGCTTTCGCAGCGCGGCGTCAGCGAGAAGAACGACAAGGGCCACTGGAGCACCCCGCACACGCTGTGGCAGGCGGTGCGCGCGTCCACCGACCCGCGCGTGGCTGCCGCCTGCGCCATGCTGGTCGACTGGCGCCGCAAGCTGGACTTCGAGCCCTGCCACGACCTGCTGCGGCGCCTGTCCGGCGAGGCCGACCTGCCCCGCCGCTTCCAGTTGGCGCTGGGCGAGCAGGCCCGCTTCAACCTCGAGCGCCTGTACGACCTGGCCCTGGGCGGCGACGTGCTCGGCACGCCGACCGCGCGCCGCCTGGCCGAAGTGATCGCGAGCGCCGCCGGCCGCGGCACGCAGGAAGAGGCGCCGCTGCCCACCGACGGCGAGGGCCGCGTGCGGTTCCTGACCGTGCACGGGGCCAAGGGCCTGGAGGCGCCGGTGGTGCTGCTGGTCGATGCCGACCGCAAGTCGGGCCGCGCCAGCGCGCGCGTCTGCCTGGACGACAACGACCACAACACGGCGCTGCTGCTGAAGACGACGGCCGGCCAGCGCCGCGGCTACGAGTTCCACCCGGGCGTCGAGCCGCCCGGCGACCCGCTGGCCGGGGCCGTCCGCGACGCCGCCCGCCGCGGCGAGGCCGAGCGCGCGCACCTGCTCTACGTGGCGCTGACGCGCGCGCGGGACCGCCTGCACGTGATCGGCGGCGACCGCAGCGGCAACAGCGGGAAGGTGCACGAGAGCCCGTTGCGCTTCCTGCGCGAGGCGGTCAACGCGGCGCCCGCCGAAGGCGCCGCAGAGTTGCTCGTGCGCGCGCCCGCCGAGGAAGAAGACGACCTCCAGCGCCTGGTCCCGGCCGCCGCCGCGGCCGCCGATGGCGCGCCCGATCGCCATGCGCCGCCGCCCGAGCCCGCGACGTGGCAACCGCCCGTGCGTCGCCCGCTCTTCACGCTGGTGCGCCCGTCGGCCGCTGCCGACGACATGCGCGTCGACCGCCGCGACGCTGACGACCCGGACGACCAGCCCGCGTCCGCGGTGGCCCGGCCGCAGTCCGTCCGCGTCGACGACGAGGAAGAGGCCGCGCCGCCGCGCCGCGCCGCCATCGCCAACCCGCTGCCGCCCGGCGTCTCGCCCGCGGCGCACGGCGACGAGGTTCATCGCCTGCTGCAGGCCGCCTGCAACGCCGGCGCGATGCCCACCGGCAACGGCCTGGCGTTCGCCGAGGCGTCGGCCGTCTTCGCGGCCCCCGAACTGGACTGGGTGTTCGCCGCGCCCGCCGACGGCGTCGCTTACAGCGAGGCGCCGGTCATCGCGCGCCGCGCCGCGCCCGGCCCCGGCGGCGTCGAGCAGCGCATCACCGGCATCATCGACCGCCTGGTCGTGCGCCCGGGCCGCATCGACATCGTCGACTACAAGACCAACCGCGGCGCCGCCGACCCGGCGCAGCGCGCCTGGCTCGGCGACCACTACCGCCCCCAGTTGGCGGCGTACCGCGAGGTCATCGCGGCGGTGTACCCCGACCGCGAGGTGCGCCTGTGGCTGCTGTTCACCGACCCGGCGCTGGCCCACGCGTCGCGACTGTACGAGGTCGGCTGAGGCGCGGCCCGCTCCCGGCAGGTGACGAAAAAACACCGGGGATCCCCCGAAAGGGATCCCCGGTTGCGTGGCCGCCTCGCCTCCTGCTACGCAGGCCCGCAGTTGGCGCGTGGCGCTAGCGCTTCAGCTGCTCGCGCAGCTCCTTCATTTCCTTGCGCAGCGCGTCGATCTCCTTGCGCACCTCGGACAGGTTCGCGCTGTCGTCCTCGCCCTCATCGCCGCCGTCCTTGCGGATGATGACCCGGCGTTCGACGTCAACCTTGCCGTCGCCGCTCGTGCCGCCCCCGCTCTTGCGGATGATGATCCGATGCTCGCCCTCGCCCTTGCCGCCCTCGGCTTCGTCACCTTCGCTCATCCGGCGCAGCATGCGGGGCATCATCAGCTTCAGTTCGCCGGGTTCGCCGCCGTCGCCCTCGACGCGCACGGTGGTCGTGCCGGCGGCATCCGCGGGCATCTCGCCCAGCTTGGCGGTGATGGTCTTGCGCGCGCCCTTGCGCAGCACGGTCAGCGCCAGGTCATCGCCGGGCCTGGTGTCGCCCATGGCCTCGTGCAGGGCGTCGGGGGACGCGGTCTGTTCGTCGCCCACCTTGACGATGACGTCGCCAGCCGCCAGGCCGGCCTTGGCGGCCGGGCTGTCCTCGACGACCTCGGTCACCAGCACGCCGGCGCCGTCCTTGACGCCGAAGTAGTCGCCCAGCTGTTCGTTCAGCGCGTCCAGGCGCACGCCCAGCCAGCCGCGGTCCTCGCCGCCCATCGTCTTGACGATGATGCGCCGCTCGCCGCCTTCTTCACCCTCGGCGATGTCCGCATCGTCATCCCCCCTGGGGATCACGAGGATCTTCATGTTGCCGTCCTGCATCATCTTCATGTGGTCAAGGTTCTTCAGCCCCTCGAGCCCCTCGA
>CAIOLW010000290.1 GCA_903859215.1 uncultured bacterium
CGCAGGACTTGCCCTCGCCCTCGCCGCCCTTGCACTTCATCGCGCAGGACTTGCCCTCGCCCTCGCCGCCCTTGCACTTCATCGCGCAGGACTTGCCCTCGCCCTCGCCGTGCTTGCACTTCATTGCGCAGGACTTGCCTTCGCCCTCGCCGTGCTTGCACTTCATTGCGCAGGACTTGCCCTCGCCCTCGCCGCCCTTGCACTTCATCGCGGCAGCCTGGCCTTCACCGTGCATGCACGCGGCCGTGCAGGCCTCGCCCGCGGCGTGGTTGCACTTCATCTCGGCAGCCGGCGCCTCGCCGTGCTTGCACGCGGCCGTGCAGGCCTCGCCCGCGGCGTGGTTGCACTTCATCTCGGCGGCGGCGCCGCAGCTCTTGGCCGGCGCATCGTCGGCCATGGCCAGCGCCACGCACAGGATCATCGCCAGCGCGGCCACGCCGAGCGCAGCCAGGTACTTGCGGTTGTTCATGGTCTCTTCCTCCGGTTCGGATCAGTTCGCATCACAGGCGGGCCGGTTCAGCGCGCCGTTCAGTTCACGCAATCAGGAACGGGTTCGCGGCTCGCGGAGGCGGCTCGGGCGGTCGCAAGTCACGGGAGGCGGCAACGTGGTCGCCGTGACGGATCGACCCGAGCTCCGGGCGCTCGGGATCGGGCAGAGAAAGGACGTGGGTCGCGAGCAGCAGCCCGCTGGTGCCGAAGCACGGGCCGCAGCTCGAGGAACCCTGCTCGGGGCAGGCAGGCATTCGGCGCTCGCAGCCATCGCGGGCGGCGCGGCAACCTTGCTGCGACGGGCCCTGCTCCCGGGCCGCGACCAGGGCGGCGCGCGCCCGGCAACAACCGCCACGCGCGGGGAGCGCTTTCCGGGTCATCTCGACAGCCGTCAACCGCCGCAGCGCCTGCCGGGCCTCGAGCGCCGGCCACAGCGCCAGCCAGACAGCCAGGGGCAGCCAGAGGTACGCGATCAGGCTGGTCGGACGGTGCAGCAAGCGGAAGCTCCCCCGGACACGCATGGAATCGGGTGGCGGGCCTGAAAGATCCGGAACATCCGTCCCGGGCCCCGGGTTCCCGCCGCCACCATTGTGGCAGCCGGGCCCCCCGCGGGCAAGTCCCACGGCAACTCGACGGCGCGCCGTCCCGGGGCTATTGTGGAGACCCTGCGGCAACCGCCCGACCCCGAACCCTCGCAAGGAACGGACCATGCCCCGTATTTTCCAGCTGATCATCGGCGCAATCGCCTGCGCCGGCTTCGTTTCCGCCGCCACGGCCGCCAAGCTGCCCGGCACGTACAAACTGGTCGAGAGCTGGCCCGAGCACACCGTCCTGGACCTGCCGCAGATCCCGGACGCACCGGTCGTCTGGGCCCGCGAGATCTCCGGCGCCACGTCGCGCCTGGACATCGCCGGGTTCTACTTCAGCCGCAAGGGCGACGGGAAGGACGCCGCGGGGCCCGACAGCGCCCCGGACCTCCTGTTGCCGGTGGTGTCGCAGGTGGAAGCGGCCGCGAAGCGCGGCGTGCCGGTGCGCCTGCTGGCCGACGCCAAGTTCGCGCGCACCTACCCCGAACTGCCGGCCTGGGCGGGCACGCTGCCCGGCGCCTTCAGTCGCCAGCTGGACGCCGGCGCCGCATGGGGCGGCGTGTTGCACGCGAAGTACTTCCTGCTCGACGAGGACGGCCTCTACCTGGGCAGCCAGAACTTCGACTGGCGCGCGCTGGGCGAGATCCACGAGATGGGCATCCTCGTGCGCGACAAGACGCTGGCCGCGCAGGCGCGCCGCGTGTTCGACATGGACTGGAAGATCGCCGGCGACCAGGCCGCCACGCCGCCCGTGAAGTTCGAACCGTCGGCCGTCCCGGCGCACGTGCCGCTGGCCCAGCTGCCGGGCGTGACGCTGACCGGCCCGGCCGGGAACAGCGTGCAGGCCGTGTTCGCGGCCAGCCCCGCCACCGGCCTGCCCGAGGGCGTTCCCTGGGACCTGCCGCTGCTGGTGGACATGATGGATGCCGCCCGCGACTCGGTGCACCTGCAACTGCTGTCCTACGGCGTGTCGGACCGCGACGGCCGCAAGTTCGACGACCTGGACAACGCGCTCAGGCGCGCGGCCGCCCGCGGCGCGAAGGTGCGCATCATCCTGTCGGACTGGGCCGCCACGAAGTACGCGCTGCCCGCGATCAAGGGCCTGTCGACGGTGCCGGGCATCGAGGTGCGCTTCACGACGATCCCGCCGCACCCGGACGGCTTCATCCCTTACGCGCGCGTCGAGCACGCCAAGTACCTGAGCGTCGACGGCAACGCCCTGTGGGTGGGCACGTCGAACTGGTCGCGCGACTACTTCCACGAGTCGCGCAACCTCGGCGTGTTCCTGCGGGGCGAGGGTGCCCCGCGCGACGCCGACGCCTTCTTCAACCTGAGCTGGCACGGCCCGTACGCCGTGAAGGTGACCGAGAACGGCGAGTACACCGCGCCGCGCCGCAACTAGAGCCTGTCGATTGCCGGAGGATGTCGCCATGAACCTCGACCGCGGCGCGCCCGTGCGCCTGACCCGGGAACGGACCGTGCTGGTCGTCATCGACCTGCAGGAGCGTTTCCGCGACCTGATCCACGGCATGGACCAGGTGCTCGAACGCTCCGAGCGGCTGATCGGCTTCTGCCGGCAGCTGGCGATCCCGATCATCGTCACCGAGCAGTACCCGCGCGGCCTCGGGTCGACGCTGCCGGCCATCCGCGAGGCCTGCCGTCCCTACACGGCCATCGAGAAGACCACCTTCAGCTGCGCCGGCGACGCCGGGTTCATGGCCGCGCTGCGCGCCACCGGCCGTGACCAGGTCATCCTCTGCGGCATCGAGACGCACGTCTGCGTGTACCAGACGGCCTGCGACCTGCTGCGCGAGGGCCTGCAGGTGGCGCTGGCGACCGACGCGGTCAGTTCGTGCCGCGCCGCAGACCGCGACCTCGGCCTGCAGCGGATGCGCGACGTCGGCGTCGACGTCATGGGCTCGCAGATGATCATGTTCGAGATCGTGCGCGACGCCGGCGCGCCGGAATTCAAGCAGGTCTCGAATTTCCTGAAGAACTGAGGGGCAAGAGCCCGGAGGCTGTCGACATGCGGATCGCGATCTTGCGGAATACGCTGCTCACCCTGTTGGCGACCGCGTGCCTGGCCACCGTCGCCGGCGCCGGCACGCCGACGCCGCTGGGCATCAACCGCTCGGCCATGCCCGACACGGTGCGCGACTGGGCCGGCTTCAACGCCCGCGTCTGGCGCGATGGGCGCGTGTTCATCAGCGGCCAGCCCGACTCGGCCGCGCTGGCGAATGCCAACGCACATGGCGTCAGCTGCGTCGTGAACCTGCGCACGCCTGCCGAGACGTCGGACCGCAAGCGCGTCCCCTTCGACGAGGCGGCGCTGGCCGCCTCGCTGGGTCTCGAGTATGTGAACCTGCCGATGGGCGACGACGCCCACCCCTACACCACCGCCGCGGTCGACAGCCTGGCCGTGATCCTGGCCCGCCAGGACGGCAACGTGCTGCTGCATTGCACCGTCGGCTGGCGCGCCACCCACATGTGGGTGGCCTACCTGGTGCGCCACCAGGACTGGCCGTTCGCCGAGGCGCTGGCCCGCGGCGAGCACGTCGCCCTGTCCGAGTCGCCGTTCAGCGGGCTGCTGGGGCGGCCGGTGACGCTGGAACTGGCGCCCTAGTGCGGATGCAGGTGCCTCAGGCTGTGCGGCCTTTCGAGTCCGTGGGCCAGCATGAGGTCCTCGTCGTCGAGGATGGTCCGCGCCGGCCCGTCGGCCACGACGCGACCACCGTCCAGCACGATCACCCGCGAGCAGACGGCGACCACAAGCTCGAGGTCGTGCGTGGCAATGACCCGGGTGTGCCCGAACGAACGCAACAGTTCGATCAGGCGACGGCGCGCCCGCGGGTCAAGGTTGGCCGAAGGCTCGTCCATCACCAGGATGTCCGGCGCCATCGCCAGGACGGTGGCGATCGCCACGGCTCGCTTCTCCCCGGCTGACAGGCGATACGGCGGGCGCCCCTGGAGATGGGCCATCCCCACGCGATCGAGGGCGGTGGCGACCCGGCGCTCGACCTGGTCCGGCGGCAACCCGGCGTTCAGCGGTCCGAACGCGACATCCTCCGCCACCGTCGGCATGAACAACTGGTCGTCGGGATCCTGGAAGACCATCCCGATCGCCCGGCGCGCAAGGACGGCCGTCTCGCGGGTCACCACCGTGTCGCCGACCACCACCTCGCCGCGCATCGTCGGCAGTGTGCCGTTCAGGTGCAGCAGCAGCGTGGACTTGCCCGCGCCGTTGGCGCCGACCAGGGCGACGGCCTCGCCGTGCTCGATGCGGAAGGAGACGTCGTGCAGCGCCTCCGTGCCGTCCGGGTAGGCGTAGTACAGGTCCTTCACGGCAACGAGATGATGGCTCATGCCGCGCCCCCGGTCAGCAGGCAGCCGAGCGCAGCGGCGAGGTTCCACGCGCGCGCCGCGGCGAAAAAGGCCAGCCAGCCGCAGACGAAAAGCCAGTCCGACCCGCGGAACGCCGAACATCGCATCACGCGGATCTCGCCCGTGAAGCCGCGCGCCAGCATCGCGCGGTGCACGCGCTCGGCCCTGTCCAGCGACCGCAGCAGGAGATGCCCGACCAGCGACCCATAGACGCGCAGGGACAGCGTTCGTTTCCCGTCCGACCGCAGGGCGACGCCCCGCATCATCCGGCCGCCCTCGTCTGCCACGACGAACAGGTACCGGTGGCAGAACAGGAGCTGGACGACGAACACGCGGGGCACACCCAATTGCCCCAACCCGGCGCCCAGCCGGTACAGCCCGGTGCAGGCGACGAGCGCCAGCGCCGCGCCGACGGTCAGGGCAAAGCGCAGCAGGATCGAGGCGAACGACACCCAGCCGCCCGCGACGGTGTGCGGGCCGAACGCAACGATGGGCTGCCGGTCCAGGATCGGGTTGAAGAGCCCGATGACCAGCGCGAAGGGCAGGGCGACGAGGATCTTGCGCGCGATGTGACGCACCGGTATCCGGCCCAGCGAGATGAAGGCGACCGGGCACAGGATGAACGGCGTGATCGCGGAGATCTCGTACCGCGGGAAGGACATCACGACGATGATGAACGCGAGGACGACAATGGCCTTGGCCCGTGCGTCGACGCGGTGCATGGGCGTATCCAGGCGCCCCAGGTCGTCCAGGCGCCCGATCTCGACCAGGTCGCCCAGGCCCAAGACGCCCCCGCTCATCCGCGACCCGTCCTGCCGGCGCCGCGCCGCGCACCCGCCCGGAGTCCCAACCCGAGCAGGCAGGCCAGCGCCAGGGTCAGCGATCCACCGACGAATCCCGACAGCGAGGTTTCCGCACTGACCGCCGGCCACGGCTGCGCGGTCGGTCGGTCCGATTCCGCGGGCGCCGCCGGGTGCCCGGTGGTCCTGAACCCGTAGCCGGGCAGGAACGCCGTGGCTTCCTGCAACGCGGCCAGCTTCCCGCGCAGGCCGTCGCGAGAACTCCGCAGCTCTTCACGGCCGGACACTCCGGCAATCGACCATTCCAGCCCGTCCGGGTGCGTCGAGGCGAACCAGCTGGCCACACCGCCCAGGATGGCGGCGCAGACGGCCACGCCCACAAGCACCGACCGCAGGCGCACGGACGTGCCCACCTGCGAAGGCGCCGACAGGGCCTCGGGCCGCGCCCGCGCGATGAACGAAAGCGCGGCCACGGTCGCCAGTCCCTCGACCACGCCGATCGCCAGGTGGATCGGCTGCATCAGCAGGACGAAGGCGCCGAAGGGCAGTTCGGAGATGCCGGAGGCCCGGGTCTCGAGGACGACGGCGAACGCGCCCAGTTGCAGGCCCACGATGGCGGCCACCATCGTCGCCGCGCGTCCGCGCGACGTGGAGCGCGCGTTCCCGGCGAGGCCGCGGTAGACCAATGGATAGGCGATGAACGCGGGGATGCAGCCGAGGTTGACGATGTTGCAGCCGAGCGCCAACAGGCCGCCATCGGCGAAGAAGAACGCCTGTACGGTGAGGACCGAGGCGATCACGAGCAGGGCCGCGCAAGGGCCCAGCAGCAAAGTCAGGATCAGCCCGCCGCCGAGGTGCCCGCTCGAGCCGGTGCCGGGTATCGAGAAGTTGATCATCTGCGCGGCGAAGACGAAGGCGCCCATCACGCCCATCAGGGGGACGAGATCGTCGCGTGGGGACTGCTTCACCTTGCGGGCGCAAAAGGCGATCGAGCCGCCCGCCGCGGCCCACATCGTCCCCCCCACGGCAGGGGAAACCAGCGCGTCTGCCATGTGCATGTCCAGCTCCCCGAACGGGTTCTCGACCTGTGGGGCAACGTAATGCAGGGCGGGCCGGAAAAGCCAGCCGCCCGTTCGGGCAGCGTCGGTTTCGCTTGTCACCGGCCCGCGTTTCCGCTAGATTCGAACAACTGATCGAAAACGCCACCGGCGGCGCCCGGCGCCGCCTGTCCCGAGGATCGGTTGCGATGAGCGGATACCGGGGTGTCGACTTCTACCATTTCGACCGCTGCCTGAGCGACGAGGAGCGCAGCATCCGCGACACGGTGCGGCGGTTCGTCGACCAGAGCTTCCTGCCGGGCATCCGCGGGCACTTCCGCGACGGCACCTTTCCCCTCGACCTGATCCCCCAGCTGGGCGAGATGGGCCTGCTCGGCCCGTCGGTCAAGGGTCCCGGCTGCATGGGACTCAGCGGCGTCATCTACGGCCTGATCTGCCAGGAACTCGAGCGCGGCGACAGCGGCCTGCGCTCGTTCGCCTCGGTGCAGGGCAGCCTCGTGATGTGGCCCATCTCGGTCTACGGCACCGACGAGCAGAAGAACACGTGGCTGCCCGAACTGGCGGCCGGCCGGAAGATCGGCTGCTTCGGCCTGACCGAGGCCGACCACGGCTCGGATCCGGGCGGCATGGAGACGCGCGCCGAGCGGGACGGCGACGGCTGGCTGCTGAACGGCAGCAAGCTGTGGATCACCAATGCCAACCTGGCCGATGTCGCCGTGGTGTGGGCGCGCACGCCCGAGGGCGTCAGCGGCTTTTTGGTCGAGCGCGGCATGCCCGGGTTCTCCACGAACGTGATCCACGGCAAGTACAGCCTGCGCGCCTCGGACACCGGCGAGCTGGTCTTCGACAACGTGCGCCTGCCCGACAGCGCGCGGCTGCCGGGCGCCCGCGGCCTGAAGGCGCCGCTCTCCTGCCTGAACCAGGCGCGTTACGGCATCGCCTGGGGCGTGGTCGGCGCCGCCCAGGACTGCTATGACACGGCGCTGCGTTATGCGCAGGAGCGCAAGCAGTTCGACAAGCCGATCGGCTCGTTCCAGCTGGTGCAGCAGAAGCTGGTGACGATGGTGACCGAGATCACCAAGGCGCAGGGCCTGTGCCTGCAGCTGGGCCGGCTGAAGGACGACGGCATCAACGACGTGCCGCTGGTCTCGCTGTCCAAGCGCAACAACGTGGCGATGGCGCTCGACTGCGCGCGCATGGCCCGCGATATCCTGGGCGCCGCCGGCATCACCGACGAGTTCTGCCCGGGCCGCCACATGGCCAACCTGGAATCCGTGTACACGTACGAGGGCACCCACGACATCCACACGTTGATCGTCGGGGCAGAGATCACCGGGCTGTCGGCCTACCGTTAGCCTGCAAACGCGAACCAAGGAGAGCGACCCATGTCCCTGGACTGGCTCCCGCGCGACGACAAACTGAAGAACCACGCGCTGTTCGGCACCGAGCACTGGGGCACCGAGGCCCCCTGCACGACCTACGAGAAGCGCCCGTTGCGCGACGACAAGGGCAACGTCGTCGACGGCCTCTACACGGCCTGGGTCACGCTCAACAACCCGGCGCAGTTCAACAGCTACACGACCGGCATGGTCAAGGGCGTGATCGCGGGCTTCCAGGCCGCGTCGTCCGACCGTTCGGTCGTCGCCATCGTATTCACCGGCGCGGGCGACAAGGCCTTCTGCACCGGCGGCAACACGAAGGAATACTCCGAGTACTACAGCCGCCGCCCCAACGAGTACGGCGAGTACATGGACCTGTTCAACGCCATGGTCGACGGCATCCTCAACTGCAAGAAGCCCACGCTGTGCCGCGTCAACGGCATGCGCGTGGCCGGCGGCCAGGAAATCGGCATGGCCTGCGACCTGACCGTGTCGTCGGACCTCGCGGTGTTCGGCCAGTCGGGCCCCAAGCACGGCTCGGCCCCCGACGGCGGCAGCACCGACTTTTTGCCCTGGATGCTGCCGGTCGAGGACGCGATGTGGAACTGCATCTCGTGCGAGATGTGGAGTTCGTACAAGATGAAGGTCAAGGGATTGATCTCCGCCGCCATCCCCGCCCTGAAGGTGGATGGCGTGGTGGTACGCAATCCTTTGGTGGTCACCGATCGTTACGTCGACGAGGGCGGCGCCGTGGTGTACGGCGAGATGAAGACGGGCGCCGAGGCCGCCGCGGGCAAGGAACTGCTGAAGCGCGGCACGGTCGACCTTTCTGCTGTGGATCGCGAGCTGGACCGCATCATCTGGCGCTTCGCGAACCTCTTCCCCGGCTGCCTGATGAAGTCCATCGACGGCATCCGCGCGAAGAAGAAGTTCTTCTGGGACCAGACCAAGCTGGCCAACCGCCACTGGCTGGCCGCGAACATGTCGGGCGAGGCCTTCCTCGGCTTCACCGCCTTCAACAACCGCAAGGCGACCGGCGCGGACGTCATTGATTTCATCCGGTACCGGCAGCTGGTGGCTGAGGGCGCATTGATGGACGAGGCGATGTTCGCCGAGGTGTTGCCGAAGCCGAAGGCGGAGTAGTTAGTCGCAATCCAATCGGGGGGACGATGAAGGTCCTTTCCAGGTTCGCCGCCGGCGTGGCCGCGCTTGTTCTGGCGCTGGCGGCGCCGGCGGCGCCCGCATCGGCCCAGGCGGCGCCGGCATCAACCCAGGCGGCGCCGGCATCAACCCGGGCGGCGCCGGCATCAACCCAAGTGAGGGCGCAGCTCGACACCGTGGGCTTCGCGGTCTCGCCGGCCGACATGCAGGACGTCCTGGCCGCGAGCCTGGCCGCCGAGTCGTTGCCCCTGCTGTCCGCGGCGCCGACGGTCCCGGCGTGCGTCGCCGCGATCCTCCCCCACGACGACTACCTCTACGCCGGCCGCACCGCGGTCCACGCTCTGCCCTACCTGCGGGCGAAGCGGTGGATCGTGTTCGGCGTCTGCCACGCGTGCCGCCGCGTCGGCGTGCGCGACAAACTGCTGCTGGACGACAGCCTGTCCTGGCGCGTGGCGGGGCGGGAGTTTGCCGTTGATACCGGGCTGCGCGCGGCGCTGGCGGCGCAGTTGGGCTCGATCGCCGAGGTGTCGGCGGAGCGCCAGGCCGCGGAGCACTCGATCGAGGCGCTGCTGCCGTGGCTGGGGGCCGCCGTCGACAAGCCGCTGTTCGTCCCGGTGCTGGTCTCGGGCATGGACCTGCCGTCGCTGCGCGAGCGCGCGGCGCTGTTCGCCGACGCGCTGGCCGCGATCTGCCGCAAGCGCGGCTGGGTGCCGGGGCGCGACATCGGCATCCTCATCTCGGCCGACGCCGTGCACTACGGCTGCGAAGGCTGGGGCGCGAGCGGCGGCTACGCGCCGTTCGGCTGCGACGAGGCGGGGCATGCCGCCGGCCGCGCGCAGGACGTGACCCTGGCCGAGGCGACGCTGGCCGGGCCGCTTTCCGATGCCAGTGTCGGCGCGTTCGCGCGGCTGGTCTGGGACGCGGCGAGCCCCGACTTCCAAACGAAGCCCTACCGCATCACGTGGTGCGGACTGTGGTCGATTCCGTTCGGGTTGACGGTGGCGGAGAGGCTGCAGGCCGACCTGGGCGGGGCACCGCTGGGCGGGACATTGCTGCGGTATGGCGACAGCGTGAGCGATGGGCGGCTCGAGGTGCCCGGGACGCGGCTTGGCGTGACGGCGCCCAACACGCTGGGGCATTGGGTAGGGTATGCGACGGTGGTGTATTTGCCGGGGTCGTAGGTGGAGTTGCGCCGGCGCAAGTGCCGGGTGGCGCGCCGCCACTGAATAGGCTGTATCATATATAATTCGTTTTACCCCTTGCGATTAATCATTTTCTTCGCTATATTTTCGCCATCACATTCCTCCCCGAAAGTGATCGCCCATCATGACGACCATCACCCTGTCCGTCTTCACCACCGGCCGGCCGGCCGCCCATGTCGACGCGTCCCTGCGCCAGGCGCTGAGCGCCTGCGACCGCGCCCGCGAATGCGCCGTGCTGTGGTTCGCCGAGGTGCAGCGGCGCGCGCTGTATCGCGAACTCGGGCACGCCAGCCTCCAGCTCTACGCCACGCAGGCCCTCGGCTTCAGCGACAACCGGTACTGGCAGTTCAAGCGGCTGGCCGACGACCTTGAGCGGCTGCCCGCGCTGCACGAGGCGGTGGCCACCGGTGAGCTCGGCTGGACCAAGGCGCAGCAGGTGGCGCGCGTGGCGACAGAGGAAACGCAGGCAGCGTGGGTCGAGCGGGCGCGCACGTCCAGTCGGCGCGTGCTGGAGGCGGAGGTGAAGGCGGCGCGCAGGAGGCCGGTCGTCACTGGCGACGCGCCGCAACTCGCGTTGGGATCTCCCGCAGTGAAGGCCGCGCCCCAGATCGACCCGCCGACCACGATCACGCTGCGCGCCGACGGCCTCCAGCTGGCGCGGTTCGAGGTGTTGCTGGAAAAGGCGCGCAAAATGCGGGTTTTGCCGGCGGGCGCGGACAAGATCGAGGTTGTGCTGGCGGCGCTGGAAACGATGGTGTCTGCTGGCGCAGGCGCGGCCGCGCAAGGTCCGGCCGTCCAGGTTGTCGTCCAGCAATGC
Source organism: uncultured bacterium (assembly GCA_903859215.1). GTDB lineage: Bacteria > Krumholzibacteriota > Krumholzibacteriia > LZORAL124-64-63 > LZORAL124-64-63 > CAINDZ01. The sequence goes on from CAIOLW010000290.1 coordinate 10,875, forward strand.
CCGACTTGTGAAGCGGCGTCGGTTGTGACGAGCCGCGGCGAGAGGCGACTTGCGCCGGCGCAAGTCGCGGCGCTCGCCTGCGACGCGCGCGTGCGGCGGAAGGGGGAACGCAACCGCGCCACTATCCCGCCTTCGGTGCGGGCTGCGGTGCTGACGAGGGACCGCCACCGCTGTATCACGCCGGGGTGTGGATCGGCGCGCTTCCTGGAAGTCCATCACCTGGTGCCGCGGGCTAGCGGCGGCACCAACCATGTCGAGAACCTCATCACCCTGTGCAGCCGCTGCCACCAGTACGCGCACGACCATCCGCAACTTGCGCCGGCGCAAGTGGCCAAGCCCGCTGTGGGCGCGTCGACGCCCGACCCGGAACTTGCGC
>CAIOLW010000291.1 GCA_903859215.1 uncultured bacterium
GGCGACGGCCTGCCCGGGTTCGCCGGCCTGGTCGCGCACGATCGCCCGCTGCTGGTGGCCGTCGGCATCACCAGCCTGGTGATGGGAGGGTCGCCCGACCTGACCTTCGTGTTCCCGTTCACGGGCGACCTGGGCCAGCTGCAGTACGGCGGCAAGGGCAGCCCGTTCGTGAACCTGCAGCAGTCGGGCGGCTACGCGGCCCTGACGAGCGCCGCCTGGTTCCGCCCCATGCCCAACCCCACGCCGGTCGTATTGCCGGTCGGCCTGCTGGCCGCGTCGGTCGACCTCGGCACGTCGCTGAAGCTGGGCCTGCCCCTGCTCGAGATCGGCATGCGGCAGCTGGCCGCGGCCACGACCGACAGCCTGGGCGTCGTGCATCCGCCACTCATCGCCCCGGAGGACCTCGACGGCGTCCTGGGCGCGGTGCGCACCGTGGCGCGCTCGGTGTCGCGCCTGGACTTCGCCATCCGCCGCGACGGCGATCGCTATGTGACGATGGACCGCCTGCAGCTCGTGCCCGGCTCCGAACTGGCGCCCGGCCCGCAGCCGTCGTTCGGCGAGGCGGCGCAGCTGACGGCCATCCTGCCGCCCGGCTCGGACCTGGTGCAGGTGGCGGCCATGGACCTGACGCGGCCGTTCCGCATCTTCGAACCCCTGTACCAGGCCGACATGCGCCGCACAGCGAGCCAGCTGCCGCCGGCGGCCGCGGCCGATTTCACCGCCTGGTACGGCGAGTACCTGGGCCTTGTGCCGCTGACCGCCCAGCCGATCGCCGCCAGCCTGCACGTGACCGACGCCGGCGCCGTGGTGCACATGGTGATGAAGGCCCACGACGCGAAGGCGGCCTACGCGCGCGTGACCGGCCTGCTGGACCGCCTGTCGGCGCTGCCGGTGCCGCTGCGCCTGGAGCCCCTGGCCGACGAGGGCTTCCCGGGCGCCGACTCGCGCGCCTACCACGTGCAGCTGGACACGCGGTCGCTGCTGGCCCCGGTGGCCGGCGCCGACTCGCCCAAGGTGGCGCAGATCGCCCAGGTGGCCGACCTGTTCGGCCGCCTGATCCCGGAGATCCGCCTGGCCCGCACCGGATCCTACCTGCTGGCGAGCGCCGACCAGGACCGCGGGGCGATGGCGGCGATGATCGCCGCCTCCGGCGATGAAGAGCGGCGCGGCCCGGTCGATGTGCGCCCGGCCGCGGCGGCGCTGCGCGGAAACGGCCACGTGCAGGAGGTCATCGCCGGCGACCTGACGGCGATGTGGCGCTGGTTCGCCGGCATGGCCGGCGACGTGCCGAGCGGCCCGGCGCTGCCGCCGCTGACGGGCCTCGGCCCGCTGCCGTGCGAGATGACGATGTCGGCGTGGGAGGACGGCTTCAGCGGCACCTTCTCGGTGCGTCGCGACGACCTGCTGGCGCTGGCGCGCGCGCTGTCGGCGCAGGGCGCGGTGCAACCGCAGCGCTAGGCGGGCCTGCAGGCGGAAAAGCGAAGGGAGCGACCTGCGGGCCGCTCCCTTTTTCTTCGGCGATTTGCCGGCCGGCTCGCCTACGCGGCGCCGCCCGCCGGGGCCACCGTGCGGGTCTTCAGCTCGCGGTCGATCAGGAACAGCCCGGCGCCGTCGCCGCCGACCATCTTCAGCTTGCTGAGGATGTCGTCGACGTTGGCCTCCTCCTCGACCTGCTCGGTGACGTACCACTGCATCAGGTTGTTGGTGGCGTGGTCCTTCTCGGACTGCGCCAGGTCGGCCAGCTTCGTGATGTTGGTCGTCATCAGCTTCTCGTGGGCCAGGGCGGCCTCGAAGGCGGCCTGCGGGCTGGCCCAGTCCTTCGGCGGCGCCTTCACCTCGGCCAGCACGACGCGGCCGCCGCGGCTGATCACGTAGTCGAAGATCTTCAGGGCGTGGTCGTGCTCCTCCTGCGCCTGCAGGCGCATCCAGTGCGCGCAGCCGTCCAGGTGGTTGTCGGCGAAATACGCGACCATCGCCTGGTAGATGTAGCTGGAGTAGTACTCCTCGTTGATCTGCTGGGTCAGGGCTGCCAGGAGATTGGCTTTCAGCATGGCCGGGCCTCCGTGTGGATGGGGTGCGAAAGGGCGATTTCGACTTGTCGGCAAGATAACAGGATGGGCCGGGACCGACCAGCCTCGGGATTGGCGATCCGGGGTCCGCCTGCTATCATGTCGCCGATCTTCCGGGACCGGCCCTCCCCGCCGCAAGGCGGTGTCGGGGGCGCATCTGGTCCCATTCCGGAAGCCTCCCTCAGCGCCCGACATCCCGCCGCGCCCGCACCCGGGCGGTCGCGCCGCGCAAAGGACCGCGAATGCCGAGAAAGCCCGTCGCAAAGTTCACCATCGACCACCTCCAGGTGCTCGACGAGCACGGCGTGGTCGACGCGAAGCTCGACCCGAAGCTGCCCGACGAGCGCCTCCTGGAGATGTACCGCTGGATGCGCCTGGCCCGCGAACTGGACGAGCGCATGCTCAAGCTGCAGCGCCAGGGCCGCCTCGGCACGTTCCCGCCCAACACGGGCCACGAAGCCGTCAGCATCCCCGTGGCGATGGCGATGGGCCCGAAGGACTGGTTCGTGGGCGCCTTCCGCGAGACGGGCGGCCGGCTGGTCCGCGGCGAGCCGTTGACCTCGCCCCTCTACTACTACAACGGCTGGGAAGAGGGCAACATCCTGCCCGACCCCGCGCTGCGCATCACCCCGGTCAGCGTCGTGATCGGCTGCCAGGTCCCCCACGCGGCGGGCCTGGCGTTCGCCAGCCGCTACCAGGGCGAGGACGCGGCGACCGTCTGCTTCATCGGCGACGGCGGCACCAGCGAGGGCGACTTCCACGAGGGCCTGAACTTCGCCGCGGTCTGGAAGGCGCCGATGGTCTGCATCGTGCAGAACAACCAGTGGGCTATCTCCATCCCGCGCTCGGCCCAGACCGCCAGCCAGACGATGGCGCAGAAGGCCATCGCCTTCGGCATCCCCTGCGTGCAGGTGGACGGCAACGACGCGCTGGCGATGTGGGTGGCCATCAACGAGGCGCTCGACCACGCCCGCAGTGGCAAGGGCCCCTACCTGATCGAGGCAGTCACCTACCGCCTGATGATGCACACGACGGCCGACGACCCGAAGAAGTATCGCAGCGAGGCGGAAGAGAAGTGCGCCTGGGAGAAGGAGCCGCTGATCCGGTTCCGCGCCTACCTGGCCGGCAAGGGCCTGTGGGACGACGGGAAGGAAGGCGCGCTCATCGCCGAGGTGAAGGAGCAGGTCGACCAGGCCGTGCGCGCCTTCGAGGCCCCGGTCGACTGGGCGCAGGACACGGCCTTCGACCACGTCTACGGCACCGACCATCCGCACCTGCACGAGCAGCGCGCCGAGTTCCTGGCCAACGTGCGCTTCGACGGCGGCAAGGAGGCCGACCATGGCTAAGCTCACGATGGTGCAGGCCATCAACCTGGCGCTGACTGAGGAGATGGAGCGCGACCCGGGCGTGCTGGTGCTGGGCGAGGACGTGGCCCAGGACGGCGGCGTGTTCCGCCTGACCGACGGCCTGCTCGAGAAGTTCGGCCCCGGGCGCGTGCTCGATACGCCGCTGGCCGAGAGCGCCATCCTCGGCACCTCGATCGGCATGGCGATGGCGGGCCTCAGGCCCGTCTGCGAGATGCAGTTCTGCGGTTTCAGCTACCTGATGATGGGCCAGTTCGAGGCCCATGCCACGCGCATGCGCGCCCGCACGCACGGGCAGGTCACGCTGCCGCTGGTGATCCGCATGCCCTACGGCGGCGGCGTGCGCGCTCTGGAGCACCACAGCGAGAGCCGCGAGGTCCTGTGGGCGCACCTGCCGGGCGCGAAGGTCGTGCTGCCGAGCGGGCCGCGCAACGCGCGCGCCCTGCTGGCGGCGGCCATCCGCGACCCGGACCCGGTCGTGTTCATGGAGCCGAAGCACTCGTACCGCGCGTTCCGCGAGGAGGTGCCCGACGAGCCCGAGGTGTTGCCCATCGGCAAGGCGCAGGTGGTGCAGTCAGGCACGGACGTGACGCTGGTCTCGTGGGGTGCGATGATGCGGCCGACGCTGAAGGCCGCGGCCGAGATCACCGGGAAGCGCGGGGTCAGCATCGAGGTCATCGACCTGCTGTCGATCGCACCGTTGGATGCGCAGGCGATCACCGATTCGGTCCGCAAGACCGGCCGCTGCGTCGTGGTGCAGGAGGCGCCGCGCAGCTTCGGGCCCAGCAGCGAGATCACGGCGCTGATCAACGACAAGGCGTTCCTCTACCTCGAGGCGCCGGTGGCGCGCGTGACGGGCTACGACGTGGTGACGCCCTATTTCGGGCGCGAGAAGCACTACATCCCCAGCGCCGGCCGCGTGGCGCGCGCGCTCGAGACGACGCTGGATTTCTGACGCCGACCGGCCCCGCGCCGGCAGGAGGCTGCCTTGTTCGAGTTCAAGCTGCCCGATCTCGGTGAAGGCATCGCCGAGGGCGAGATCCTCAAGTGGCACGTGACCGAGGGCGGCACCGTCCTGGAGGACGCGCCGCTGGTCGACGTCGAGACCGACAAGGCCGCCGTCACCATCCCCTCGCCGCGCGGCGGGCGCATCGCGTCGCTGCGGGGCAAGGTGGGCGACACGGTGAACGTGGGTGCGATCATCGTGGTGATCGACGATGGCGCGGGCGCTGCGGTTGCGGCGCCCGAGGCGGCCAAGGCTCCACCCGTGGCGGCGCCTGTACCGGCCGCGGCAGTTGCGCCGGCGCAAGTGCCGGCTGCGGGCGGTCCTCAGCGACCCGTGCCCGCGGCTCCGGCCACCCGCCGCCTCGCCCGCGAACTGAAGATCGACATCAACCAGGTGCCCGCCTCCGGTCCCGCCGGCCGCGTCACGCCCGAGGACGTGCACCGCTTCGCCTCGGGCGCCCCGGCCCCCGCGGCGCCGGCGGCGACCCCGGTCATGCACGCCCCGACGCCCCCCGACCACGTCGCCGCCCGCGCGGTGCGCGACGACACTGCCTTTGCCGAGTTCGCCGCGCACGCCTCGGCCACGATCCCGTTCCTGGAGATCGAGCCGATGCCGGACTTCAGCCACGAGGGCCC
>CAIOLW010000292.1 GCA_903859215.1 uncultured bacterium
GATCTGCCGCGCGGCCGCGAGGATCGCCGCGGCGGACTTCGCGTCGAACGGCGTTTCGATGACGACCAGGTGGTCGCTCCGCTCCACGACGAAGGACTTGACCCCGCGGTCGGCCAGCACCACCGCATGGACACCGGCCGCGATCTCCCTGATCTCGACTCCCTGCAGCGGATCCGCCGGAGGCGGCGCGCCGGGGAGAGGCCCGAGCGCCGTGAAGGCGGCGAGATCCTCCATCGTGGCGGCCTGGACGACCAGGTCCAGGTCGAACTCCGTCTTGCCGAGCCGCTCGTCGTGCCGCCGGCCCGGCACCTGGATCCCGGCGACGTCGTGGAAATCCGCGAAGGTGCACACGCCGACCATGTCGCCATACTCAGGGGTGTAGCCGAGCTTTTCCACCCGGGTCAGCAGGTGCGACGACTGGTCCATGAAGAGCGTGATGGTTCGGGTCGGTCCGGACGCGAACGTCACGACGTCGAAAGTGCCCGTGCTGTCGGCCCAGGTGCCGGCATCGCGGAGAGTCAGGCGGAACCGCTTCGCCTGGAGGAGCAGAAGGTGCGGCAGCGCCTCCTCGAGCGGCAACAGCGCCGCCTCGACGGCGGGACCGCTCAGCTCCTGGGACGCCGGCTCGAAGAAACCCTTGGCGACACCCTTGCCCCCGGCGATGACGGTCCGGGCGTTGAAGCGGCCGCCGATCGGGTTGAACATGGTCTCCTGGTAGGCCGCACTGCCGGCGGCGCCGGAGAAGACCCACTGCTTCCGGGAGGGAACAATCTTGTTCTCCCACGGCCGCGAGTGGTTGCCCATGAACCACTGCGTCCCTGTCGCCGACACGGCCAGCGCCGGCGCCGGCGCCGCGCCGGCCACGCCATGCGCCGCGAGCGCGGCGTCGACCACGTCGAGGGCGCGCGCGAACGACCGGTAGGACGACGCCTCGTAGCTCTTCAGGATGAACCCCCGCGGCGGCAGCGTGCTCGGCGCTGGGAAGTCGGGCGCCTCGGCCATGGCCGCCGTGGCGCCGAGCGCGAGAAGAACCACGGCGACGACCGCGGCGAGGGAACGGGAAAGGCTCCGCTTCATGACGACTCCCCGGCAACTGCTTGATGTGGCCAACCTGATCCTGTGTCTTGCCCCTGATCCTGTGTCTTACCGCGCCCACGATATCGCAGCGCCGGCAGGGCTGCCAGTTCGCAGCCCGGGGTTGTCCATCAGCAAACGCCCGCCGGCCAATCCATCTGCGCCCGCGGGCCCCCGCGATTCGGCTGCCCATGGGTCTCTACAATCAATCTCCCGCCGCATCTGCCCGGTGTGCGGCCTTCGCCGGTCGGTCCGATCCGCTGCCGGAGCGGATTGTCGGGAGGCACCATATCAGTGCGACACGCCGTCGGTCATGAGAACCCGTCCGTCACCGCTCGTGGTCTCCAACAAAGCGGCCACCCCCGCGAGAGGGTGGCCGCCAGAAGACTCACATTCGACGATAGCCGGTAACTCCAAATCAACGATAGATCGCCTTGAACGAGCCCCACGTGGTCGGATTGACCGGGACCGGTGTGCATGGAAGCACAGTCAAGTGCGCGTAATCCGCGGGATCCCAAGAGGTGGGCACGGCCGCCGGATACCAGTGTTGTGCGAAGTTGAAATCGACGTCTCCAGTCACGTTGATCGCGTCACAACCGCCCAGTCCTCCGAGAGCGCTCAGTGGAATTCGCAGCTCGGTGACTCGATGACCGGTATCCCACGAGGTGACTGCCAGCAGATCACCGGGAAGCGAGGGCTGAGCCACCTGGTTGATCTGCCACAGGGCGGTACGCCCATCAATCGTCCCGGATGAGAAGGGCCACTGTCCCGGTTGCGTGTCCGCTTCGTTGAACTCGACCCAACTCCCGCTGGGATAGCCACCCGTTCCACTCTGAACGCCGATGCCGAGATTGTCACCGTGATGCGACGTCGAAGTCGTATAGGCGGTCAGGTCGAGCGCTGCGTAGAGGTACTGCGCATCGGCCACGAGCGAAACCGTGCCCGATACCGGGGTGAGCCCAGAGTCCGTCCCGACATTGTAGGTTGTAGCGCCGCTCCATTCACCCGGGGAGATGGTGCCGTCAATCGTCACCGCCATCGCCGCCGGGGTCGTCACGAGCATCACTGCGAACGTGCCCATAAGAATCGTGAGCTTGGGAATCCGTAGCAACTTGGGCAAGTGGAGCCTCCGAGGTTGAGAGAGGGCCCGACCGGAATCCGTGACCTCTCAGCTATGGTGTCGTTAGGCTTCGGCAAGGCGAATGTTAGCACAGTCTGTCAGCGGATAGGAAGAAAACGCCCATTCTCCCCCGGTCGCCCGAGGATCGCGCCCCGGCCACGCGTCAATTGTGACACGCCCCGCCCCCGCGCGACAATCCACCTCCCCTGATTGCGTCTGTCGCTCCCAGGAACTCCGTCGCCCTTGGCGCCCGTCGCGCTTACCGCAAGGCGAGCAAAGCACACACCCAGAAACTCGAAACCCATGATCCGCGATGTGACCCCCTGGCCTTCCCCCAGACACAAAAATCCCCCCTCCTGTGCGGAAGGGGGA
>CAIOLW010000293.1 GCA_903859215.1 uncultured bacterium
GTCGGTGTAGCCGGAGATGAAGAGCACGCGCAGGCGCGGGCGTTCGGCCAGGAGCGCGACGGCCAGTTCGCGGCCGCCCATGTGCGGCATGACGACGTCGGTGATGAGCAGGTCGATCGAGCCTTCGTGGCGGCGGCTGACCGCGAGGGCCTCGATGCCGTCGCCGGCTTCGAGGACGCGGAAGCCGGCCATGGCCAGGTACTTCACGCTCAACTCGCGGACCAGGGGCTCGTCCTCGACGAAGAGCAGCGTGGCGGCGACCGGGCCGGTGCGCGGGGTGATGGCGATCGGCTCGGCCTCAGTGACCGCGGCCACGCGCGGCAGGCAGATGGTGACTGTGGCGCCGTTGCCCGGCTCGCTGTCGATGGCGATGCCGCCGCCGCTCTGCTTGACGATGCCGTACACCGTCGACAGGCCCAGGCCGGAACCCTTGCTGCGCTCCTTGGTGGTGAAGAACGGGTCGAAGGCGCGGGCCTTCACCTCGGGCGGCATGCCGGTGCCGGTGTCGCGGACGACCAGCTTCACGTAGGGGCCGGCGTGCAGGTCGACGTGCTCGGCGGCGTGGTCGTCGTCGAGGTCGACGGGCTCGGTGGTGATGGTGATGGCGCCGCCGCCGGGCATCGCGTCGCGCGCGTTGACCACCAGGTTCAGGATCACCTGTTCCATCTGGCCGCGGTCGACCAGGGCCCAGCTGCCGCGCGGGTCGGCGTCGAGGTGCAGGTGCACGTCCTCGCCGATCAGGCGCTGCGCCATGTCAGCCAGCTGGCGCACGACGGCGCCCAGCTCGAGCACCTGCGGCGAAAGCACCTGCCGGCGGCTGTAGGCCAGCAATTGTCGGGTGAGGTTCGCGGCGCGCTCCGAAGCCTTCAGCACGCCCTGCGCGTAGGCGTGGGCCTGCTCGGTCGGGGGCAGCGTGGCGCGGATCAGTTCGGCATAGCCGACGATCACCGTCAGCACGTTGTTGAAGTCGTGGGCGATGCCGCCGGCCAGCTGGCCCACGGCCTCGAGCCGCTGGGACTGGCGCAGCTGCTCCTCGAGGCTCTTCCAGGCGGTGATGTCGGCGATGGCGCCATCGCAGCAGGTGACCGTGCCGTCGGGGCCGAGCACAGCGGTGCTGGAGACTAGGCCCCAGAACTCGGAGCCGTCGCGGCGGCGGAACCTGATTTCCTCGCTGCTGGTGAAGCCGCGCTCGGCGACCACCTGCAGCAGGTCGGCGCGGCGCTGCGGGTCGGCGTGCAGGTCGAAGGCGTTGGCCGCCAGCATCTGTTCGGCGTTGTCGTAGCCGAACATGCGGGCGAAGGCCTCGTTCACGTAGAGCAGGACGCCGTCGGGCCGGCTGCGGTAGAGACCTTCGTTCACGTTGCGGTGGACCGAGGCCAGCAGTTCGCGGCTCCGGATGAGCTCCTCGTTGCTGCGCTCGCGCTCGCGCTCGGCGGCGCGACGCTCGGCGACCAGCGCCCCGAACACCAGCGGCAGGCCGACCAGCAACAGTTCGAGCAGCTGCAGCGCCACGTGGCGTTCCTGCCGCGCGATCGCCAGGAACGGCCCGAGGCCATTGGCCGTGGCCAGCGCGATGAGGACCGCCGCGAACGAACCGGCCGTGACCGCGCCGCGGGGGCCGAAGCGCACGGCGGCATAGAGCGCCACCAGCCGCCCCAGCCGGAATAGAGCGGGATGCTCGGGTTGGTCCACGACAGGGAGCGGCCCAGCCACGAGAAGAAGATGCTCCCGAGCGGCGCCACCATGGCCGCGACCACGACGGCCAGCACATCGCGCAGGCGTTCGAGCTGCGGCCGGAAACCGAGGCGATGCAGGATGACGACGCCGATGACGGCCTCGGCCGTGCTGCCGAGTGCGCCCGGGATCGCCACGTTCCAATGGTAACCGATGATGAGGCGGCCGAAGGCGGTCGTGACCAGGACCAGCCACCAGGTGCGCACACCCATGAGCCACAGGCCGGCGAACGCGACGCCGGTGGGCAGCCACATGACGGCCTGGTCGAGGACGGAGTAGCCGAACTCCCTGGCCTGCGCGGCGATGAGCAGGGACGCCGCGAACAGCAGCAGTTTGCCGACGTGATGCCAGCGGTGGCGGGACATGGCCTGGCGCGACCTCGGGGTCGGGGCGAGGGGGCGGGCACCGGGGCACTGGGTCAGTGGGGCACCGGGGCGGAATGGGAAAGCATACCGGGGGCGGACGGGTGGCGTCAATGAGGACGGGTTTTCGGGTAGGGGCCGGCCAACACGGCGCTTGGCGGCGGGCCGAGTGGTGCGTGTGTCTCTTTGTAGTGATTGGTTGATCTATCAACTAAATGGGCGCGATTCGCACACTGGCGCGCACAAATCCGGGTTGCCGAAAGATTTGCTTTGGGGTAATATAGTGGTGAATATTTGCCTTTGGATAAATTTACGGAGGCCGATACCCATGTCAGCAAGGATGCGGAACAAGGAGCGGCGCATCTAGGTCGGAGGTCCGGGACTTCCTGCGAGACTTTAAGCGTGCGGCACTCGCCAGTCAGGACCAAATCAGGTTCGAAGTATGGAGCCGAGAGAAGAACCGTATGCACGCGCCCAGTGCCTGTCGTTCCACGAAGCGGAGTCGCGCCTGGCATTTCCATTCAAGGAGTAAGTTGACCGGAGGGGGAACAAATATGAGGTCCTATTGCCCGTACTGCGAGAAGACGACGAGCGCGGCCATGGTGGACGCTGTCGTGCCGCACACGATCAAGGGCGTCGAGATAACCGTCGAGGCCAAGCTTGTGAAGTGCGAGGAATGCGGGAACGAGTTCAACAGCCCGGAACTCGGCCAGGATATCGCCGAGATGGCGCTGCACGCCTATCGTGCGAAAGCCGACCTGCTGACGCCCGACGCCATTCGCGCGTTCAGGGCGGCCTTTGACCTGACGCAGCAAGAGCTTGCCCGCTTGTTAGGCTGGGGCATCGCGACGTTGAGCCGCTACGAGAACGGCGCCATTCAGGACGAGGCGCACGACAGGGCGCTGCGCATGATCATGCGGCCCGAGGCGCTGATGGCGGAAGTGCGCCGCAATCCCGATGCCCTGAGTGTGCCAAGGCGTGACGCCGTTCTTTCGCGCCTTCGCAACCGCACCTACGAGTCGGCTGCGTATCTTTCGTATATCAGGGATTTTCGGGCCGATTACGACCCCGACATCCGCAGCGGCTACCGAGCGTTCGATCCCGACCGATTCACGGCCATGGCAGCGCACTTTTGCAGAGAACCGGGCGTGCCGCGGACGAAGCTGAACAAGCTTCTGTGGTATGCCGATTTTAACAACTACCGTGACAGTACCGTATCCATCTCAGGCGCGCGGTATGCGCACCTGCCGCATGGGCCGGCGCCGGACAACTACGACGCCTTGCTCACCTACCTGACGAGCGTGCGCAGCGTTCTTCAGTGCCGAGAGGAATCGGCCGGGCCCTACGTATGGGAAGTGCTCGTGAGCAACGCTGCGCCGGACTATGCGTTGTTCTCGAATCGCGAGCTGCGCGTCCTGACGGCAGTGGCAGAGCACTTCAAGGAGACGAAGGCAGGCGAGATCAGCGAGGTTTCGCATCGCGAAACCGGGTACAGGGCGACCAAGGATGGAGAGATCATCTCTTACGAGTATGCGGACGAGATGCTGGTGAGGCTCGAATAGTCGGTAGCTGGAGTTGCGCCGGCGCAAGTGCCGCGAGACCAGGAAATGATCGCACCGCCACATGCCGCACACTGGAGCCGCCATGCCCACCAACAAAATCGACGCCTGGTCCGTTCTGGCCGCCGAAGCCTCCGCGTTCGGCCGCAACTGGGGTCGCTACGGCGCGCCGTCCGATGCCGTCGAGTTCCGGACCGAAGCGGAAGCGTCGCTGCCTTCGCCGGCGCTTCCAGCCGGGGACATGCCGGAAGAGATCCGCAGCATGATCATCGGCATGGACGAGGCGATCCGGGCGGCCGGGCCGCTGCCTGAGCCCTGCAGCGCGTGGGTCGGGCTCGAGCTGCCGCCGGAAGCCGGCGGGTTTCCGTTCCCGCTCGAGGTCGGTCGGCACTTCTGCCTGGTTGGATTCGTGTCGGCATCACTGTTGCCGTCGCCGGCGGTGTTTGCGGCCGGGCCGCATGGGGCGCTGCTCCATGTCCGCCTTGTGGCGGCGCTGCCGATGACGGGCGAGTTGCAGAAGCCGGGCGAGATGGAAGTCGTGCCGCCGCGCAGCTCGTGCTTCCGGGTGAAGGCGGTCCATCGGGATGTGGTTGTCGCGGACGAACATGGCCGCGCCTGGGAGCGTACGGTGGTGGAGGGGGTTCAGGTGCCGATGGGGGCGCCTGGGCGTCGGGTTTAACGGGGACGTGTCTGCGCTGTAGTGGGGCCGCCGGCGGAGCGGCGTGTGTCTTTTTTGGGCGATTGGTTGACCTATCAACCAAGTGGGCGGGATGCGCAAAAGAGCCGCGAACGGTTCCTTTCGGGGGCCTGATTCCAGCCTGCGGCCTGGCGACTTGCGCCGGCGCAAGTTCCGCGCGACCACTTGTATATATGACAACAGGTTGAAGCCGCTGCGGTGGACTCGATGTTCTGAGTTTAAAGAGAAAATTTCTCATTAGCGTGGAATATGTTCCGAAATCTTGGTATAGTACTGGCATAACTCGTGAAAATTTCACGACAGGGGGTCGTCATGCTGATCCGATTCGAACTGGAAAACTGGCAATCGTTCCGCGGCCGCACGGAGTTCTCCTTCGTCGCCAGCCGTGAGCGCCAGCACAGCGAACGGCTGCCGCGGCTTCCCAAAGGGGACTTGCGCGTGCTGCCCGTGGCCGCCGTGTATGGCGCCAACGCCTCGGGCAAGTCGAACCTGTTCCGGGCGCTGGGTTTCGCGCGCGCGCTGGTCGTGGACGGGACGCAAACCGACGCGCGGATCCGCGTCGAGCCATTCCGGCTGGGGCGCGGCACGCAGGATGAGCCGACGCGGTTCCGGTTCGAGATCCTGGCCGACGGAACCGTGTACGAGTTCGGGTTCGCGGTGGATGCGGCGGCGGTCCGCGAGGAGTGGCTGCTGGAGATCACGCCCAGCTCGGAGCGTCCGTTGTACCGTCGCCGTGGTGCGACGATCGAGTTCGGGCCGTCGCTGCGCGGTGACGCCTTCCTGGAGTTTGCCCACCGGGGGACGCGCGACAACCAGCTCTTCCTGACCAACGCCGTCAGCCAGAAGGTCGACCGCTTCAAGCCGGTGTACGACTGGTTCCGCAACAGCCTCGTGCTGGTCTCGCCCGAATCGGCGTTCGGTCGCATGGACCTGTTCGTCGAGGAAGGGAGTTCGCGCTCGCAGGTGATGGATGACATGCTGGCGCGCCTGGACACCGGGATCGTGCACCTGGTGGGTGAGGAGCTCGATTTCGACAGTATCGGCCTGGTCACGCAACACCGGCACGAAGATGGCAGCCTGGCCCGGTTCGAGATCGCCAGCGAGTCGGCCGGCACGCAGCGTATCATCGACCTGCTGCCGGCGTTCCTGGACCTGGCCGGCGGCGACGGATCGCGCGTCTATGTGATCGACGAACTGGATCGGAGCCTGCACACGCTGCTGACGCGGCGTCTCCTGGAGATGTTCCTGACGGCGTCGGGGCCGGACACGCGCGGCCAGCTTCTGTTCTCAACGCATGACCTGCTGCTCATGGACCAGGGCCTGCTCCGGCGGGACGAGATGTGGGTGACGGAGCGGAACGGGCGGGGCGAGTCGACGCTGATTGCATTCAGTGACTACAAGGATGTGCGGTACGATAAGGATGTTCGGAAGAGCTACCTGCAGGGAAGGTTGGGGGGCGTGCCGCGATTGATGATGGTTGAACGAAGGCCCCCAGATGCTGTAATTGTCCCAGTTGGCGAGACCCTCAAATAGTTGATACATGGACCAGTCACGACTTCAGCAGGTGTGCAGTCCCGCCGATGGCAAAGAAGGCAGGTTCCGGTTCATGCCGAGTTCGTCGATCTTCATCAGCAGCGTCCAGAGGGAACTTGCCGAGGAACGGCGCGCGCTCAAGGCGTTCATCGAGGGCGATGCCCTGTTTCGGCGCTTCTTCTCGGCGTTCATCTTTGAAGACTTGCCGGCCCGCGATCAACGGGCGAATCACGCCTATCTGGACGCGGTCGAGCGCTGTTCCGTGTACGTCGGCCTCTTTGGGCAGGATTATGGATCGGAAGACCCGGAGGGCATCTCTCCCACCCAGCGCGAGTTTGAGCACGCCACGCGGCTGGGCAAGCCGCGCCTCATCTTCGTCAAGCAGGTAGCACCGGGCACGCGCCACCCGAAGATGGAGGTTTTGGTTCGCGCGGCAGAGGCACAAGTGATCCGCCGCTCGTTCGGCAGCCTGTCCGAGCTGACCGCGGGCCTCTATGCGAGCCTCATCGATCATCTGGAGCGCACGGGCGCACTGCGGGACAAGCCGTTTGATGCTGCGGCCTGCCCTGGCGCCTCGCTTGCCGATTTGTCACAGGAGCGGCTGGACTGGCTGCTGGAGCGGGCGCGGATGGAACGCGCCTACCCGCTTCAGCCGGGCACGTCGATGGAGACAGCGCTGGCCCACCTCAATCTCCTGGACGGCAGTGCACCGTCGCACGCGGCCGTGCTGCTCCTGGGACGCGAACCGCAGCGATTCCTGATCTCCTCCGAGGTGAAGTGCATGCACTTCCACGGGAAAGAAGTGCAGAAGCCGATTCCGTCGTACCAGATATACAAGGGCTCCGTGTTCGATATGGTGGACAAGGCGCTGGATTTCGTGATGTCCAAGATCGATCGACGCGTCGGCACGCGCGCCGAGGGGCCCCAGGCGCCGGTGGCCTACGAGCTGCCGCAGGAAGTGGTGGCTGAGGCGATCGTCAACGCCGTAGCGCATCGCGACTACGCCAGCAACGCGAGTGTCCAGGTGATGCTCTTCGCCGACCGCCTGGAAGTGTGGAATCCGGGCGAATTGCCACCGTCGCTGACGATCGCCGACCTGCCGCGCCCGCACGCGTCCATCCCTCGAAATCCACTTATCGCGGAGTCGCTGTTCCTGGCCCATTACGTCGAGAAAGCAGGCAGCGGGATTCTGGACATGTTCGCGCGCTGCCGGGACGCCGGTCTTGCTGCGCCCGCGTTCCGGCAGAGCGGGGGGCAGTTCATCCAGACCATTGCGCGGGCGCACTTGGGGGGTACCCCGGAAGTGACCCCGGAAGTCACCCCGGAAGTCACCCCGGAAGTCCGCCTGTTGCGTGTGCTTCAAGGAGAGATGAGCCGGCGGGAGCTCCAGGATGCGATGGGGCTCAAGGACTCCGAACATTTCCGCAAGGCGATTCTGACCCCGGCGTTGGCGGCCGGACTCGTCGAAATGACGATTCCCGGATCTCCGAAAAGTCGGCTTCAGAAATACCGACGTACAGCCCTTGGCGATCGGCGCCTGCAGGAAGACCGATGACCGGGTTTGCCGCCGGCATTCCCCGGCACTTGCGCCGGCGCAAGTTCGTAACGTGAAAGAATTCATCGTATTGTCCGCAGCGTCCGCGCCGGACGAACCCAATAGCACGACGCCGCGCCAAGTGGCAGCCCCAACATGATTCAACAGTGGCGTTGCGCAAAGAGATCGAGTCCGTGCATGCCTTCGGTGACCACTGGCATCACCCGATGCTACTGGATGGCGTTGTGTTGGCGGAGCCAAGGGCCAACTACCTGCGTTGCTTGAATAGGGTGTGGATGCGCCAGCCAGAAGGTTGGCGCGTCTCTGCGGTCGAAATGTCTTTGCGGGCGATTGGTTGACCTATCAACCAAGTCGATGAACTCCCATGCAACTCGCGAACGCCCTTTCGAATCAACAATTCCGGCCCGTGAACCACCGACTTGCGCCGGCGCAAGTTCCCCACCGCGCCGACCGGCAACCTGACCCGCCCCGGTAAGCCCCCTCCGCAGATATCATCCCCTCCATTCCGTACGACGGAACACTCCCCGCGTATGCTCCCGCCTGCCGAGCCCCAGACCGCACGGATGATGACGGCTCGGCCTATATCGACCGGATTCCAAAGGCATTCATGCCATCGTTGATCGCCCAACACTCCAGGACGCTGGCCAAGCGGAGCAGCGGACCTGTGCGCACGACGCTCGGCGTGTGCGCATTGGGCCTGGTGCTGATGTCGCTGTGGGCGCCGGTGGTGCAGTCGAGCCGGGGGTATCCGGCGGGCGAGGGGGCGTATCGGGCCCTGACGCATATCTGCCATCAGTATCCCAGTCGGTGCGTGTGGGTGGCGGGGCGGCCGATGGCGCTGTGCGCGGTCGGTGGGGCTGGTATTGCAGGACGATGCGCACGACTTCACCGGCGACAGCAGCACAAGCGCGTGGTAGTTCTCGAAGTTGGTCCGCGCGACGGAGAATGGTGACGCATGGCCCATCAGGCATGATGTCGATAGATCGTCCGATCCCGAACCCGAATGGAGACGAACAATGTCCAGCTTGCGTGTGTTCTCGTGGCTTGTTGCCGCAGCCGTGACCGTTGGGGGAGCGGTCGCGTCGGCGCAGGAAGCGTCGACCACCCCGGCCGAATTCGCCACTTACATCGACCGCAGCTACACGCTGTGCGCGTCGCCGAACGAGAACCCGTTTGTGTACTCGACGACGCCGGAAGGATCGCTGCTCGGCGACCTGCGTGGCGACAGCCTGCCGCTGCTCGAGGCGGAGCCGGCGCGCATCAAAAGCGTCAAAGCCCATGATGACGGCAGCCTCGCGATCGACCTCGACACAAGAAGCCTAGGGATCGTGCGATTGAAGGTCGTTCATGACCATCCCGGGCGGGCGATCAGCGCCGCCGAGCTCGACCACCTGCTCGGCCTGATCGCCGAATCGACCGATGTTCCCCGGTTCTGCGCGGCCGCAGGCGGGTCGATGGTCCACTACGCGGGCTGCAACCATAGTCCGGACGAGGCGACGGCGGTCCGGTTCGCGACGCTCGCCGAGGCAACAGGCCAGGGGTTGCGGCCCTGCACGGCCTGCTTCTCCGGCGTCAACGCGATTCCCGACCTGCGCGCGGAGCTCGCGATGGGGCGGCAAGTCGCGCGTGAAGTGTACAGCTCCTACCTGCCCACGACTCACCCCGAAAAGCAGGTGGGACTACGGCAAGCCGGCGATAAGGTCCTGGCCGGCTGGCCCTCGCCGCTGCGCGGATACAGCTACAATTTCGAGCTGGTGCAGATGGGTACGGTGAACGCGGTGGCTTGTCCCGGCGGCCATGTGTTCGTGTCCGAAGAGCTGTACGACATGTGCGAGTCGCCGCAGGAGCTGGAGTGCGTGCTGGCGCACGAGATCTCCCATGTCGAGATGCGCCATGGCTACCTGGCGCAGCGCAGGGCGAACCAGAACTCCAAGATCGGGGGCGCGATCGGGGCGTTGGCCGGCGCGCTGGCGGGCAAGAGCAAGTCGGAGGGGGCTGCGGTCGGGGCCGTGATGGGCGCCATGGTGGCGTCGGTCGCCATCGAGATGGCGTTCTACGGGTACGCTCGCGACATGGAGGAGGAGGCGGATTGCTACGCGCTGAACTACGTGGTCAACACCCACGGACTTGGTGCGCGGGATGCGCTTTCGCGAGCATTCCGCAAGCTCGAGTACAACGGCGAGACCGTCAGGGGGAAGCGTGAGTCCTTCAATGCGTTCGCCTCGCACCCGCTGCTGAACAAGCGGGTGCAGTTTGCGGAGGGTGCGACGTTCGTGCCGTTCAACGAGGCGCCGGCCTATGTCCTGGCGGACACCTCCGGGCAGGCCATGATCACGCTGCACATCCAGGGCGTCTCGATTGACGAATGGACAGGGGAAAAGGTGATCAAGGAGTCCTCGGCCGTCGCGACAGCGGACGAAGGCCCGACAAACAAGACCGAGTACCACACGGACTACCGGTGTTTCGGCTATGCCAAGGCAGCGAACACCATCGCGGATCCCATCGAGATCAAGGATCTTGTGCTCAAGTATCGGGACGCGACCATCAAGTTCGACAACAAGGAAGACACGACGCTGGCGCCTGGGCAGACGGTCAGCTTCTACGTCTACTGCGAGAAGAAGTCGGATACGAAGCTGCCGCCGGTCGTCGTCGGTGCGCCCGGGGCCATCGAACTGTCCGGGGGGCGGTCGGCGAAGTACACGCTTGTGCCGGCGGTGAAGTGACGCGAGGGGGATTACCGTGAAGGACTACGACGGGCCGGAGGTCCCCGACCGCGCGAAGGAGTACTTTGCGCCGTACCTCCCGACCAGTGAGCTGACGCCGGCCGATGTGCCGGCGGCCGACGGGCCGCTTGATCCGATCATCTCGTTTGCGTACACGTTGAACGGGTACTGGGTGGCGGGGTCGTTTCAACGGTGTGCGGACTTTGCCGAGGCGCCGGATTGGGATTCGGTGGAGGAGTTGAGGATCGCGATGTTTTTCAGCGTTCGGGCGGCGCATCATGTTGGGGATGAGTTTGGAGGGGCTGTGTTGAGGAGGTTGGTGGGGAGGGTTGGGGAGTTGGTGGGGGCTCAATTGGCACAAGATGCACCTCGGGATATTCCGTAACGAAGGTGCCAACGGTGCGACAGTCCA
>CAIOLW010000294.1 GCA_903859215.1 uncultured bacterium
CTAGGCAACTGAAGACGATGCCGGTCCTGCTGGCGGTCGTGCTCGCGACGGCGCTGCCCGCGTTCGGCGCGGAGTACAACATCGACGCGGCGCACAGCGCCGTCAGTTTCAAGGTCAAGCACCTGACCATCAGCAACGTGAAGGGCACCTTCGACGACTTCGGCGGGAACTTCACCTTCGACCCGGCCGACCCGGCCGCGGCAGCCGTCACGGCCGAGATCAAGGTCGCGTCCGTTTCGACCGGGAACCCGAAGCGCGACGAGCACCTCAAGAGCGCCGACTTTTTCGACGTCGCGCAGTTTCCGACGATGACCTTCAAGTCGAGCGGGCTGACCATGAACAGCAAGACCGAGGGTGTGCTCAAGGGCGCATTCACGATGCACGGCGTCACGAAGGACGTCTCGCTGGCCCTGGTCTTCAACGGGGCGGCGGCCGATCCCTGGGGCGGCCAGCGCGTGGGCTTCTCGGCGACCGGTGTCCTGAACCGGCAGGACTTCGGCCTGACCTACGGCCAGGTCCTCGAGGGCGGCGGCCTGATGATCGGCAACGAGGTCGAGTTCGCGCTCGAGGTCGAAGGCACGCTCAAGAAGTAGCGGCCGGCCGCGGTGGGAACAGGAGCGCCGGGGGAAGGATCCCCCGGCGCTTCCTCGTCACCGCCCCGCGGCCACCGTCCCGGGGTTCAGTCGCGCCGCGTCGCGGCCACGACCACGAAGCGCCCGTCGCCGTCGACCAGTTCATGGTTCCCGAAGAGGCGGTCCAGCTTGGCGTGGTGCCCCAGGTGACGGTTGCCGACCACCAGCAGCCGGCCGCCCGGGCGCAGTGCGGCGAGCGCCTGCGCGAACAGCCGCGCGGCAGCGACATCCGACACGGCATGGCCCTGGTGGAACGGCGGGTTGCACAAAACCAGGTCCAGCGAACCGGGGGCGACGTCGGCCAGGCCGTCGGCCACCGCGACGGTCACGCGCGCGGCCTCGTCCGGCTGCGGGAAATTGCGGTCCAGGTTCGCCGCGGCGCAGGCCGCCGCGCGGTGCGATTCGTCGACGGCCAGCACCAGGGCGCGGGGACAGCGCCGGGCCAGCGCCAGGGCCAGGATGCCGTCGCCGCAGCCGAGGTCCGCTGCCGTCAGAGCCTCGTCCGCCCGGGGCAGGTGCCGCAGCAGCAGGGCGGCGCCGCCGTCCAGGTGCCCGCCCCCGAAGACGCCCGGGGCTCCCCGCAACTCCAGCTGGTCGCCGGGCACCGCATAGGCGGGCGGCGCCACAGGCGGTCCCAGGGGCGGCGACGTGAAGGTGGCGGCGCCGACGCGCGCCTTCTTCCAGCCGGGAGTGGTCGGGGCCGGCCCGAGGCACTGCTCGAGCAGGCGCCAGGCGCGCGTGGGGGTGTGCTTGATCATGCCGCCGGCCAGGACGAGCGCGCCTTCGCGCAGGACCGGGCGCAGGCGCCGGAGCGTGTCTTCGAGGGCGTCCAGGGCCTTCGGCAGGCGCACGAGGGCTACGTCGAACGGGCCGGCGGGGATGTCCACGGACGGGACGAACGGTACGGCGTCCGCGGGCAGGCCGCAGCGGGCGAGGTTCGCGGCCAGCGCGAGGTGACCAAGGTGCGAATCACCCCAGGAAACCGGCCGCATGGGCGCCAGGGCGACCGCGAGCGCGCCCCAGTGGTCATCCACCAGGAGCAGCCGGGGGCCGGCGCCGGGCGCCAGCGCGCGCCATTGTCCCACGAGGTACTCGTCCGCCGCGTCCCAGGCCAGCAGGCCGCCCGGGGCGCCCTGCGGCCAGCGGTCGAGTTCCCGTTCGTGTCCGTCGATGTCCAGCCAGGCCATCGTGCCTCCGCACCCTGTCGGGCGCCACTTCAGCGTCGCCAGTTGCCGCCGATCCGTATAGGCTGGATGCAACCACCCGGAACCGGACCGGAGCGTGCCGATGAGCCAGACCGCCGACTTCGCTCCCTTCGAGGCGCTGATGCGCCGCGAGGGCCTGCCCGAGATCGCCATCCGCACGTTTGCACACTACTACGCGCAACTGGCCGCCGGCCACACCGGGCTGCTGCCCGAGGCCGACCTGCTGCCGGCCGCGGACATCCCCGACGCCGACACGCTCGACGCCGCGCTGGCCGACGCCGGTCGCGAGGCGCTGCCGCGGACGGTCATGCTCAAGCTCAACGGCGGGCTGGGCACCGGCATGGGGCTCGCCCGCGCGAAGTCGCTGCTGACGGTCAAGGACGGGCTCACGTTCCTGGACATCATCGCCCGGCAGGCGCAGGCCGTCGATGTGCCGCTGCTGCTGATGGACAGCTTCAGCACGCGCGCCGACTCGCTGGCGCGCCTGGCGGGGCAGCCGCTGCCGGACCGCGGCCTGCCGCCGGATTTCCTGCAGCACAAGGTGCCGAAGGTGCGCGCCGACGACCTGCGGCCGGCCGAGTGGCCCGCCGACCCGGACCTGGCCTGGTGCCCGCCCGGCCACGGCGACCTGTACACGGCGCTGCAGACGAGCGGCCTCCTGGAACAGCTGCTGGCCGGCGGCTTCCGCTGGGCCTTCGTGTCGAACGCCGACAACCTCGGCGCGACGATCGACCCGGTCATCCTTGGCCACGTCGTGCGCAGCGGCGCGCCGCTGGTGATGGAAGTGGCCGACCGCACCGAAGCCGACCGCAAGGGCGGCCACCTGGCGCGGCGTCGCGACGGGCGCCTGATCCTGCGCGAGGTGGCGCAGTGCCCGCCCGCGGACGAGGCGGCGTTCCAGGACATCGCCCGCCACCGCTACTTCAACACGAACACGCTGTGGCTGGACCTGCGCGCGCTGGACGAACTGCTGCGCCGCGAGGGCGGCATCATGCGCCTGCCGATGATCCGCAACCGCAAGACGCTGGACCCGCGCGATCCGGCTTCGCCGGCGGTGTACCAGCTGGAGACGGCGATGGGGGCGGCCATCGAGACCTTCACGGGCGCCGCCGCCCTCCGCGTGTCGCGCACGCGTTTCGCCCCGATCAAGCACACCAGCGACCTTTTGAGTGTCCGCTCGGACAACTTCGTGCTCGGCGCCGACCACCGGGTCGTGCCCAACCCGCGGCGGACCCTGCCGACGCCGGTCGTCGACCTCGACCCGGCGTACTACCGCTTCGTCGACGACCTCGAGCGGCGTTTCCCGGGCGGCCCGCCGTCGCTGGTGGACTGCCGGCGGCTGGTCGTGCGCGGGGATGTCCGGTTCGGCGCGGGGGTCGTGGTGCGCGGGGACGTCCTGGTCGAGGCTTCCGCCGGGACGGTGCGCGAGGTGCCGGCCGGCGCCGTCCTGGACGGCGACACGGCCCGCTGAGTGGCGCCC
>CAIOLW010000295.1 GCA_903859215.1 uncultured bacterium
CACGGACATCTGGTCGTTCGGCTGCGTGCTCTACGAGTGCCTGACGGCGCGGCGTGTCTACGAGGGCGAGACCGTGTCCGACATGGTGGCGCGCATTCTGGAGCGCGAGCCCGATTGGGGTGCGCTCCCGGCCACGACGCCGCTGCAGCTGCGCGAGCTGTTGCGCCGCTGCCTGGCCAAGGACATGAAGCAGCGCCTGCAGGCGATCGGCGAGGCACGCATCGCCCTGGAACCCGGCACCCTGGGCCTGGGGGGGCCGAGCGCGACCGCGGTCACCCGGAAATCGCCCGTGACCACCTGGGCGCCCTGGGTCCTGGCGGCCGTGCTCGCGGCGGCATGGCTCGGGAGCGGGCTCCTGTCCGGACCGCACGCGCCGCCGGTCGAAGAACGCCGCGTCGAGATCGAATTCCCCCGCGGGCAGCACCACGTCGCCAATACGGTCCCGGTCATCTCGCCGGACGGCCGCCTGCTGGTCCTGGTCGCCGCCGACTCCACGCGCGTCACGCGCCTGTGGCTCCGTTCGCTGGACAGCTTCGAGTTCAAACTGCTGAAGGGGACCGAGGGCGCCGGCCCCCCATTCTGGTCGCCCGACTCGCGCTCCCTCGCCTTCCAGAAGGGCGATGCCCTGCACCGCCTGTCCATCGACGACGGCGCGATCCAGACCATCGTCACCGGCGTCACCACCGCGCGGGGCGGCGACTGGTCGAAGAACGGCGAGATCATCTACACGCCCGGATCCAACTCCGGCCTGTGGCGCGTGCCGGCGGCGGGCGGAACGCCGCAGGCGCTCACGCAGGTCGATACCACGCTGGTCGACGCGTCCCACCGGTTCCCGGTCTGGCTGCCCGACGGCAAGCACTTCCTGTACACGCTCTGGAGCAACAACGCCCGTGTCCTGGCCGAAGTCGGCGGCATCTACCTGGGCTCGGTGGACGGCGGCACAGCGAAACGGGTGCTCGAAGATGACGGCGCCTTCCTGCTGCTGCCGTCGGGACACCTCCTGGTCCGGCGCAACGGGGACCTGACCGCCGTCCCGTTCGACCTCGGGTCGTTCGCAGTCGGCGCCCCGGCGGTCTCCGTCGCCAGGCAGGTCGGCTTCGGATCCAATTCCGGCTACGTGCGCGCGAGCGCCGGCGCGGACGGCGACATCGCATTCACCATGGCCGAGGACCTGCCGCTGACCGACCTGGCCTGGCTCGACCGGGACGGTCGCCGTGGCGAACCGCTCGGCCTGCGCACGAAATTCGATTCCATCCTCCTGTCGCCCGACGGCACGCAGGTCGTGGGTGAGATGGGCGATCCCTCCGGCATGTCGCAGCTGTGGACGGTCGACCTGGCGCGCGGGACGGTCTCGCGCCTGACGCGCGACCAGAACGATTCCTACGCGCCGGCATGGTCACCGGACGGCCGGCGCATCGCCTTCGGCAATCGCGACACCGGGACCGAGGACTTGTACATCCAGCTTGCCGCCGGCACGCGTCCGAAGGAGCGGGTCGTCGCCGCCCGTGAAGTGGATACCGACAACGTCGACTGGTCGGCCGACGGACGCCTGCTGTTCTTCACCGGGAGGCCTCGCGCCGGCAGGTCCGACAGCCAGGTCTGGGTCGCCGACCTCCAGACCGGCTCGGCCCGTGCCCTGCTGACGGGCGAATTCAATCAGGCGTCTCCGCGCCTGTCGCCGGACGGCCGCTGGCTCGCCTACGTCTCGGATGAATCGGGGCGCCCCGAGGTCTTCGTGCGCTCGTTCCCGGACCTCGATCGCAAGTGGCAGGTCTCGACCGGGGGCGGGTTGAAGCCCCACTGGCGCGACGACAACCGCGAGCTCGTCTTCGCGAACGACGGCGGCGGCGAGCTCTCGCTCTGGGCCGTGGCCGTCACGCCGGCCGGCATGGACCTGAAGCTCGGTGATCCCGCCCGGATGTTCACGTTGCCGCCGGACGTGATCGATCTCTCGCCGGCCACCGACCACCGGCGCTTCCTGGCCCTGGTCCAGCCGAACAGCCCGGCGGAGCCGGCCCTTCACCTGGTGCTCCACTGGAACGGAGGCAAGCACCCATGACCCTGACCGCCGGCACCCGCCTGGGCCCCTACGAAATCGTCGCGCCGCTCGGCGCCGGCGGCATGGGCGAGGTCTACCGCGCGAAGGACACGCGACTGGGCCGCGAGGTGGCGGTCAAGGTGTTGCCGCAGCACCTGTCGGCCAGCCCCGAGGTGCGCGCGCGCTTCGAGCGCGAGGCGAAGACGATCTCGTCGCTCAACCACCCCCACATCTGCACGCTGCACGACATCGGCCGCGAGGGCGACGTCGACTACCTGGTGATGGAACTGGTCGATGGCGAGACGCTGGCGCAGCGCCTCGCCAAAGGCCCGCTGCCGATCACGGAGGTGCTCCGCCTGGGCGCCCAGGTGGCCGATGCCCTGGACCGCGCGCACCGCGCCGGCGTCATCCACCGCGATCTCAAGCCCGGCAACGTCATGCTGACGAAGTCCGGCGCCAAGCTGATGGATTTCGGCCTGGCGCGCGCGACCGGGCTGGCCGCGACGCCGGGCAGCGCCTCGATGGCGACGATGACGCATTCCCCCACGGTGGCGGCGCCGTTGACGGCCGAGGGCACCATCCTCGGCACCTTCCAGTACATGTCCCCCGAGCAGCTCGAGGGCGTCGAGGCCGACGCGCGCAGCGATCTCTGGTCGCTCGGCTGCGTGCTGTACGAGATGGCGACCGGCAAGCGGGTCTTCGAGGGGCGCAGCCAGGCCTCGCTGATCTCCGCCATCATGACCGTGCAGCCGGCGCCGGTGTCGCAGCTCGTGCCGCTGACCCCGCCGGCGTTCGACCGCCTGGTGGCGACCTGCCTGGCCAAGGACCCGGCTGACCGCGTGCAGAGCGCGCATGACGTGAAGCTGCAGCTGCAATGGGCGGGCGAGGGCGGTTCGCAGGCGGGAATGGCCGCAGTCGTGGGCGGCCCCCGCTCCCGCGGCGGCCGGCCTCGGCTGGTGGCGCTCCTGCCCCTGTTCGTGGGCGTCTTCGGCCTGGTCGCGCTCGCCGTCACGTTCACCCAGCACCGGTCGCAGCCGTCCACGCTGCTGTCGGTGCAGGTGCCGGTGCCGCCGAACCTGCGCCTGACCGAGTACTGGTCCTCCAACGCCATCTCCCCCGATGGCGGCTCGGTCGCGGCGGTCGGCGCGCGCGACACCGGCCAGCGCCACCTGTGGGTCTGGGACCTGCAGACCGCGGCGCTGCGCGACCTGTCCGAGACCGACCAGTGCTTCTTCCCGTCCTGGTCGCCGGACAGCCGGGCCCTCGTCTACTTCCGGCAGACGGTGAACGGACTGTTCCGGGTGCCGGCCGCGGGCGGTCCCTCCACGCGGCTGTGCGACGCGGTCTGGGGGCGCGGCGCCAGTTGGGGCAGCCGGGATGTCATCGTCTTTGCGCCGAACGCGACCGGACCCCTGCTGAGCATCCCGGCCGGCGGCGGCACACCGGCTCCGGTCACGGTGCTCGACGCCGCGCACGGCGAGACCGCGCACCGCTTCCCGTATTTCCTGCCCGACGGCGACCACTTCCTGTACACGGCGCTGCCGACCGGCCCGGACGGCTTCGCGGTCTACGTCGGCTCGCTGTCGTCCCGGGACCGGAAGCTGGTCATGCGCTGCGGCAGCGCGCCCATCTACGCCGAGCCCGGGTACCTCGTGTTCGTGCAGGACGGCAAGGTGACGGCACAGCGCTTCGACCTGAAGCGCCTCGAGCCGGTCGGCGGGAAGCTCGCGATCGCGGAGGCGCCGCCGCTGTCCGACTTCACCGCCGAACCGGTGGCTACCGCGGCGCGCAACCACCGCCTGTTGTTCCCGGCGATCAGCCTGCCGCTCGGGCGCCTGGAATGGCTCGACCGCGGCGGCGCGTCGCTCGGCGTCGTCGCCGTGCCGGAAGGCCACTGGACCCTCGGCGCCCTGGCGCCCGACGGCCGCCTGGCCGCGGCGGCCAACGGTCGCGAACTCTGGCAGGTCGATCTCGAGCGGACCGTCGCCTCGCGCCTGAGCAGCACCATGGTCTGGCCGCTGGCCATCGCCTGGTCGCCCGACAGCCGCCGGTTGGCCTTCGACACCACGCGCCAGGGACGCTCCAGCATCGTCCTGATGAACGCCGGCGGCAGCGGGACCGCCGATACACTGAGCACCCTCGATGCCGTGTTCCAGGAAGTGGCGGACTGGGCACCGGACGGCAGGTCGCTCCTGGTCGCGGCCATCAGCCGGGTCGGCAGCAGCGCCGCCGAAACCGGCTGGGACCTGTGGACCGTGCCGCTGGCCGGCGGCGGCGCGCCGACGCCCTACCTCGCCACGCGCGACTTCGAACGTTACGCCCGGATCTCGCCCGACGGCCGCTGGGTCCTGTTCGAAGTGTTCGAGCAGGGGCAGACCAACGTCTTCATCGATTCGTACCCGACCGCCGGCCACCGGGTACCCCTGGCCATGGATACCGGGGGCGGGGCGCTGTGGGGTCGCGGTGGCCGCGAGATCCTGTACAAGGACGCGCAGAACGACCTGATCAGCGTGCCGCTCGAAATCACGGGCGATGATATCCGACCCGGGCGCTCGACCCGGCTCTTCCGCCTGCCGGACGGCTTGACCGACCTGGAGACGAACGACGGGGAGCGGTTCCTGGTCAGCAGCCCCATCGCCGCGCCGTCGGGAACCTCGCTGCAGTTGATCCTCGACTGGACGGCGCTGTTGCCGCATTGACGGCAGCGCCTGCCCCGAACCACCCATCCCGGGAGACATGATGATCGGGCAGTCCATCAACCACTACCGCGTGACCGCGGCGCTCGGCGCCGGCGGCATGGGCGAGGTCTGGCGCGCCCGGGACACGCGCCTCGAGCGCGACGTCGCGATCAAGGCGCTGCCCGACGCGTTGGCCGGCGATCCCGACCGCCTGGCCCGCTTCGAGCGGGAAGCGCGCCTGCTGGCCTCGCTCCAGCACGCGAACGTCGGAGCCATCTACGGGCTCGAGGAAGTGGATGGCCACCGCTACCTGGTGCTCGAGTACATCGAGGGCCGCACGCTGGCCGACCATCTGTCGCGCGGGCCGCTGCCGCTGGACGAGGCCCTGGCCGTGTGCGCGCAGGTCGCCGCCGGCGTCGAGGCCGCGCACGAGTCTGGCGTGATCCACCGCGACCTCAAGCCCGGCAACGTGATGCTGCGCCCGGACGGCGTCGTCAAGGTGCTCGACTTCGGCCTGGCGAAGTCCGCCGCGGGCGACGCTTCATCGGCGAACCTGAACCTCTCCGCCTCGCCGACCATGACCGCCGCACACACCGGTGCCGGCGTCATCCTCGGCACCGCCGCCTACATGAGCCCCGAGCAGGCGCGCGGCAAGCCGGTCGACCGGCGCACCGACATCTGGTCGTTCGGCTGCGTGCTCTACGAATGCCTGACCGGCCGGCGCGCCTTCGAGGGCGAGACCGTCTCCGACCTGGTGGCGCGCATCCTGGAGCGCGAGCCCGAGTGGACCGCCCTGCCGGCGACGACACCCGCTTCGGTGCGCCGGCTGCTCGAGCGCTGCCTGACGAAGAACCCGCGCGACCGGTTGCGCGACATCGGCGAGGCGCGCATCGCGCTCGAGCAGGGCGCGCACGAGTCGCCGGCGGCGCCCGTGGCGGTTTCCCCGCGGAGCCCGGCCCGGCTGGCGCCGTGGCTGGTGGCCGTGGCCTGCCTTGTCGCCCTGGCGGTGACGCTCGTGCGGTCGTCGCGCACTTCCGGTCCGTCCGCAGCGCCGTCCATGCGCATGTCGGTCGCCATGGCCGAAGGCGAGTCGTTCCCGTCGGGCTACGGCCCGGCGGCCGTCATCTCGCCCGACGGCGGGATGGTCGCCTTCATCGGCGGCTCGGGACAGGACGCGCGGCTGTACCTGCGGCCGCTGGACAGCCTGGAGGCGCGCCCGATCGACGGCGCGCGCGGCGTCCGCAGCCCGTTCTTCTCGCCGGACGGCCAGTGGGTCGGCTTCATGGGACGGGGCCTGATGCAGAAGGTGCCCGCGAACGGCGGCACGCCGGCGAAGATCTGCTCCACGCAGGAGACGCGCGGCGCCGCGTGGTGCGAGGACGGCACCATCGTCGTGGCGCTCAACGCCGAAGGCGCCCTGTCGCGGGTCAGCGCCGACGGCGGCGAACCCGTGCCCCTGACGACGTTGAACGCCGCGCGCAACGAGCGCTCGCACCGCTGGCCGTGCGCGCTGCCCGGCGGCGCCATCCTGTTCATGGCGCAGGCGCGCGGGCAGGATTACGACGACTCCGACATCCAGGTCTGGGATCCGAAGACGAAGGCCGTGCGCAGCGTGCTCACCGGCGGCGCCGCGCCTTCGTACAGCCCGGGCGGGTACCTGCTGTTCGTCCGGCGCGGCCAGCTCTTCGCCGCGCCGTTCGACCTCGCGAAGCTGGCGGTCACGGGACCC
Organism: uncultured bacterium; assembly: GCA_903859215.1. Classification (GTDB taxonomy): domain Bacteria; phylum Krumholzibacteriota; class Krumholzibacteriia; order LZORAL124-64-63; family LZORAL124-64-63; genus CAINDZ01. The sequence continues at coordinate 6,446 of CAIOLW010000295.1, forward strand.
GCCATCATGGTCCTGGACGGCCTGTTGGCCTACACCGGCGAGCAGACCGCCGGCGACGGCAGCGCGGAGTATTCACTGGCGGGCAACGGCACGCTGGTCTACCGGCAGGGCGATGCCACGCGCTCGACGATCCGGCGCGCCGTGTGGGTGGACCGCGCCGGGCACGTCACCCCCGCGCTCACCGACGCCGCCGACTACGTCGACCCGCGCATCTCGCCGAACGGCCGGCTGCTGGCGATCGCGAGCGGCATGAACACCGCGCCGAACATCTACGTGTACGACCTCGCCGCGGGCACCTCCACCCGGCTGACGTTCAGCACCGATGCCTGCATCGAGCCGACGTGGACGCCCGACAGCCGCACGGTTGTCTACTGCCGGGCCACCGGCTCGATGGCCGGCGGCTTTGCACTGGCCCGTCGCGCGGACGGGTCGGGAGAAGACCAGGCTCTCTACACGGTCGACGAGTTCCGCTGGCCCTGCAGCATCTCGCCCGACGGCCGGACGCTGGTCACCAACAGGCTCGCGAAGGACACGAACTGGGACGTCATGGTGATGCCGCTGACCACCGACGCCGGCGGCCGCATGCAGGCCGGCCCTCCCGTCCCCCTGCTGGCGACGACCGCCATCGAGTGGTGCCCGGCGATATCCCCAGACGGGAAGCTGCTCGCGTACACGTCGACCGAGTCGGGCAGCAACGAGATCTACGTGCAGGACTTCCCCGGCGGCGGCGGCAAGTGGCTCGTCTCGAACGGCGGCGGCGGCTGGGCCCGCTGGTCGGGCTCCGGCGAGGAACTGTTCTACCGGAGCGGCGCCGCCGTGATGTCGGTGAAGGTCCGGAAGGTGGACGGCAGCTGGCGCTTCGACCCGCCGGTCGAACTGTTCAAGGACACGTTCGCCGACCTGTCGCCGTTCTCCGCGTGGGATGTTACGCCGGACGGGAAGCGGTTCCTGATGATCCAGTCCGCCGACACGCAGCGCGGCGACCGGGGGCACCTGACGTTCGCCACCAACTGGCTGGCCGAGCTGGCCCGTCAGGCCCCGCCGAAGGGAAAATCATGACCATTTTCAGCCGGATATGCGGGCCATTGCGCGCCTGAACCCGCTGGATCGCGCCCCCGCGGTCGGCTATTGTTGCTGGGCAATCCCCCCGGACCCGGCCGCCCGGCGGTCGGACTCAGCGACAGGAGACACCGCATGCGCAGATCCCTGCCGGCCGTCGCCCTGGTGGCGCTGGCCCTCGTCGCATCCGCTGCCGCGGCCGCGACTGACCCCGCCGCCCCCCTGACCTACGACAAGGCCCTGGCGATGGCCAGGCACGAGGGCAAGATCCTCGTCATCGACTTCTACGCCGATTGGTGACCCAGTTGCAAGGTGTTCGCCCGTGAGGCGAACAGCAGCGAGATCATCAAGGGCGCCATGGCCGACATCATCTTCCTGGCGAACGACTGCGAGAAGGGCGAAGGCCCTGCCATCGCGAAGAAGTTCGGCATCCGCGGCTACCCCACCTACTACGCGGTGAACGCCCAGGGCGAACCCATCGAGCGCTGGATCGGCTACGACGTGGCGCAGGGCTGGGCCGATCGCGTGGCCGCGGCCCGCCGCGACACGCGCACGCTGGTGGAAAAGAAGGCCGCGTTCGCGGCGCAGCCGACAGCCGATCTGGCGGAGTCGATGGCCAACGACGTGGCCACCGGCTACGACTGGGCCGGCTCGGTGGCGCTGTTCAAACAGGCGCGCGACCTGGCGCCCGAGCGTGGCGACGCCCTGACGCGCGCGATCCTCACGAACATGGTTTCGAGTGAGGACACGGATTTCACGTTCGAGGAGATCCGGGCCGAAGGCGATCGCCTGCTGACGGCCGCCGGCACCACGGCCGAGGACCGCGTCGACCTGGGGTCGATGCTGATGGACGCCGCAGGCGCCCGTGGCCGCGAGGCCGACGGCCTGCCCTACCTCGAGCGCGCCCTGGGCGCGGCGACCGGCCTGCCGGACGACTCGCGCGTGGCCCGCACGGTCAAGTTCCTGCAGATCACGCACGCGCTGCTGGTCGAGAAGAACACGCCGCGCGCCGTCGACCTGCGCAAGTCGCTGATGCCGGCCAACTGGCTGGAAGAAGCGAAGCGCCTCAACCAGTTCGCGGCGTGGTGCCTGGGCGCGGACGTGAACCTCGACGAGGCCGACGTGATGGTGCTGAAGGCCGTCGAGCTGGCGAAGACCGACCCGGAGCGCGTGCGCTACCTGGGCACGGCGGCCGAGGTCAGCCTGAAGCGAGGCGATGCGGCGACCGCGCTCGAGCGCGGCGCGCGGGCGCTCGCCCTCGACCCGGAGAACGAGGATGCCAAGGATCTCGTGGCCCGGGCGGAGGCGGCGCAGGCCGGCAAGACGAACTAGGCGCCACCTCAGACCGGATGAGGGATCGGGGGCGCCGGTTTGCCGGCGCCCCTTCCCGTGGGGCCGGGGCTGAGGCGCACCCGGTGCGCACGATGACGGATTGTCATACCGAGGGAGGAACGCCATGAGGACCGGACCGGGTTTCGTGCTGGCGTGCATGCTGGCTGCATCGACGACCCTGGCGCAGGACATGGTCTATCTCGAGGTCACGGGTTTCTGGACTCCCGCCAGCTTCCACGTGGAATCCACCGGCCCGACCATGGGCGGCCGCGGCTCGCCCGAGGAGAACGACGACAAGGTGTTCGGCATCGCCCCATCCACCGGTTGCGCGACTTTCACGCTGCAGGTCGACACCAGCACCGTCCAGTACATCCCCAGGGGCTACCTCGGCACGACGCATCCGTGGTACGGCTACGACGGCGTCCGGCTCGTCGGCACGCTCCGCATCGGCACGGCCTGGTGGACGACCGACAGGATTAACACGGGACTGATCGGCCCGGGCAACGCGCGCGCGACCCTCTGGACGAATGTGGACCTGCGCACGGGCGATCCGTCGCTCCTGTCGATCCGCATGATGGGGCACTGGAACCGGTACATCGGCGACCTGTTCGTGGGCATCAGGACCAACACGACGATCTACCGGAGCTTCATGCTCGCGGAATACTACGGGGGGGAGAACCTGTTCTCCGAGTCGTATGCTGCCGTGTCGATCCTGGGCGTCGACGTCGACGTCAAGCCCGGCAGCGACGACAACACCGTGGGCTGTGACAACGGCCACGGCGTCACCCCCGTCGCCATCCTGACGACCCCGCAGTTCAACGCGCTGGACGTCGACATCGCCACCGTCCGCTTCGGGCCGGGGCAGGCCGTCGAGGCCCATCGCGCCGCGCCGACGCATCCCGGCGGCCCCGGCGACCAGCGGGGGCGACACGTGCAGGATGTTGACGGGGACGGCGACCTCGACCTGGTCCTCCATTTCGCACGCGAGGCCGACGGTATCGCCTGTGGCGACACCGAAGCGACGCTGGTCGGCGCCACCACGAGCGGCAGGCGCATCCGGGGATCCTGCGCGATCAACGCGATCCCGCACGACAAGCCGGGCCCTATCCAGCGCGACGATGTCGCTATTTCGCCGAACCCGTTCAACCCGGCGACGAACATCTCCTTCGCCTGCGAGGTGCCGCAACGGGTCAGGGTGGGGATCTACGACCTCGGCGGGCGCCTGATCGCGCTCCTGGCCGACGGGAACTATGGCGCCGGCCCGCACAGCGTGGAATGGCGGGGCCAGGACCTGTCGGGCCGGGCGGCCCCCTCGGGCCTGTACCTCGTGCGCCTGGAACTGGGCGACCGGGTCGAGGTGCGCCGGGCCTCGTTGATGAAGTAACCGAAGGTGGTGTGCCCGACGGCACTTGCGCCGGCGCAAGTCGCACCAGGCGGGTTGCCCCGTCGCGCACACGCCCCAGCCAACTGAAAAATAGTATCAATTTCCTCCCGTTTATGGGATGATCCGGGACATCTTTCCCGCCGGCGCCCGCCGGCCCACCCGTATCTCCCCGCACGACGGGCAGGGGTTCCGATGCTGGCTTCCGGCACCATGCTGGGTCCGTACCAGATCCTGGCCCCGCTGGGCGCCGGCGGGATGGGCGAAGTCTACCGTGCCCGCGACACACGGCTCGGCCGCGACGTCGCCGTGAAGGTGCTGCCGCCGCACCTGGCCGACACGCCCGAGGCGCGCGCCCGCTTCGACCGCGAGGCGCGCACCGTCTCGCAGCTGAACCATCCGCACATCTGCACGCTGCACGACATCGGCAGCCAGGACGGCGTCGACTACCTGGTGATGGAGCTCGTCGAGGGCGACACGCTGGCACGTCGCCTGGAGAAGGGACCGCTGCCGGTCGCCGAGGTGCTGTCGCTGGGCCGGCAGATCGCGCAGGCGCTGGACCGGGCGCACCGCGCCGGCGTCGTGCATCGCGACCTGAAGCCCGGCAACGTCATGTTGACCAAGGGCGGGGCCAAGCTGCTGGACTTCGGCCTGGCGCGCGCGCTCGGGCTGGCGCCGAACACCGATGCGATGTCGCGGTCGCCGACGATGACGGGCCCGCTCACGGCCGAGGGCACGATCGTCGGCACGTTCCAGTACATGTCGCCGGAACAATTGGAGGGCAAGGAAGCCGATGCGCGCAGCGACCTCTGGGCGCTGGGCTGCGTGCTCTTCGAGATGACGACCGGCAGGCGCGCGTTCGACGGCGGCAGCCAGGCGAGCCTGATCGCGGCGATCATGGAGCGCCAGCCGCCCCTGCTTTCTGCCGTGCAGCCGGTGACGCCGCCGCACCTGGAGCGCGTCGTGGCGCGCTGCCTGCAGAAGGATCCCGACGCCCGCTTCCAGAGCGCGGGCGACCTCGCCTTTGCACTGGAAGCCGAAAGCTCGAGCGCGACCGGCGTCGTTTCCGGCCGGATGCCGACACCGACCGCGCGCCGGGGCCG
>CAIOLW010000296.1 GCA_903859215.1 uncultured bacterium
AGCACCTGCCACGCGACATCGTTGGCCGGCACGCCGTGTCGCCACGTGCTGACCACCAGCGGCTTGCGGCCGCCGGCGCCGGCAACCGCGGTTGCCGGCGCGGCAAGCGGCAGGCCCGCGCCGCCGCCCTGGCCGACCGGTTGCGCCCCCGACAGGCGCGCGCCGCCCAGCGACAGCGCGCCCAGCGTTGTCAGCCCCGCGCCCGTCCCGATCAGGAAGTCCCGCCGCGTGGTCATGGTCGCGTCTCCTTGCAGGCGCCTCAGGGCGCCGGTTCGATGGCCACGGTCGCTATCTCGCCGCCCGCCAACGGCACCTGCACCGCGTGGCCGCGGTCGGCCAGGACGGCTTCGGCGCGCGCGAGCGGCAGGTCGTCTTCGAGCAATCCCGTCTTGCGGCACGCCGCCGCCGCGAACCCCAGCGCCAGCGTCGCCGTCACCGGCGCGCTGTCCAGGTTGTACAGCCGCACCACCAGCGCGCGCCCGTCGTCGGCCCGTTTGACGGCCGAGACGCTGACCCGGGGTTCGTCGCAGCGCAGCAGCGAGGCGCCGCCGGGCGCCGAGCCGGCCGGCACGCCCTGGTGCGTGGGCGGCGCGGCGCGGTAGCGCTCGCTCTCGAACTTCACGTCGTCGGCGAAGAGGTCGCCGCCGCCCGGCAGCACCGCGTAGCGGAACGTGCGGCGGCCGATCAGCTGGGCCTCGGGCGTGAACAGCGTGGGGCCGGCGTTCGTGTCCTTCCGCGCGGCGAAGTCGTCGCGCGAAAGCCAGTCCACGCAGCGCATCAGGGTCAGCGCGAAGATGGCCCGGCCCCGGCCGTCGTCCAGCACCTCGAACTCGGGCAGGCCGCGGTTGAGCACGGCCAGCGAAGCCGCACCGTCACCCAGCACGCTGAAATCCTGCTGCGGCCAGGTCGGCGGCGCCGGCTGCGGCCAGTCGGGGTTGCTCGGCCGCGCGCAGGGACGGCGATTGAGCATGAAGGCGCCGTCGCTGACGACGTCGCCGCACGCCAGTCCTGTCGGGAACCAGGCGCGCAGGCGGTGGTCGAAGGCGCGGTTGTTGACGGTCGTCTCGATGTCCAGGCGGCGCGAGCCTGTCGCCAGCGTCACGCACACCTGCACGTCGCACGGCGTCGTCTTCGGGTCGCGCGAGCGGCGACCCCGCGCCAGCGAGCGCGGCAGGTCGTAGCGGAAGGTCGTCTCGACCACGCCCAGCAGCGGCGAGGCGTCGCCCACCGCCGTCTCTCCCGCCGCGCCGCCCGAGAACACCAGTTGCGGCACGCCCGCCGGTCCGAAGTCGTACTCGTCGCCCGCGTCCTCGGCATCCTCGAGCAGGTTCAGTCCTTCGTACACGCGGCCGCTCGCGAGGTCCGCCAGGTCGATCGTCCCGTCCGGGTGCAGCACCGCGCGCACCAGGCCGTTGTCCAGCACGGCATCGTCGCCGTCCAGTTCCGCCGTGACCGGCACGAAGGCATCCACCGGCGCCAGGGGCCCGCCGTCGTCCACCAGCCGGTACAGCGCATGGCCCACCGCCGGCAGGTCGCGCGCCAGGAAGCGCAGGTGCACGAAGCAGTCCTTCACGTCCTGGTCGCGCTCGTCGCCGATGATGCGGTCGCCGAAGCGGCGCAGGTACGTGTCCAGCATCGACAGCTGGTTCTCGCTCGACAGCTCGGCGCGGTAGTCGATGCCCCAGAAGCGCTCCAGAAAGCGCCGCCGCACGATGTCGCAGGGCACGGCCCGGCCCTGTTCGTCGACCAGCCGCAGCCGGTCCAGGTCGTAGCCGAAAGGCTGCAGCACGACGATGCGCTCGATGACCTCGCTGCGCGCGCGCGGCAGCGGGTTGGCCACGGCCACCACGGTGCCGCGGTCGTCCTCGGGCTGCGGGCCGAACATGGGGCAGATGCGGTTGAGCCGACGCGCCAGCCAGTGCTCGCCCGTCTGCCGCACCGCGGCAAAGCGCGTCGCCATCTCGCGGTGCACCTCGTCGGTGCTGCAGCCGCAGATGGAGTCGTGCGGGTGGTTGCGCAGCAGTTCCTTCCAGGCGATGTCGAGCAGGCCGCCGGGCCACGCCTCGCCGCCCAGGAAGTGCGCGGCGGCGGCCAGCGGCTCGACCACGCGCGCGAGCAGCCCCTGGCAGGCCTCGTTCTCCTGCTTGAGCGGCATGCGCGCCGACCACACGCCCGACAGGATCAGGTGGTCGCGCCCGCCCAGCAGCTCGCCCTGCCAGGCCGGTCTTGCGGCATCGGGCGCCTCGGCCCGCGCGGCGGCCAGGAAGTCCTCGAAGCGTCCGTGCGTGAACGCCGTGTCGGGAAACGCCGCGCGCAGCGCCGCCAGGATGTCCCCGAACCGCTGCTGCGGCCCGAAGTGGTCGCAGCCGTTGTTCAGCAGCGCGGGTTCACCACCCGGGCGCAGCGACATCTTGCCGAACAGTTCGTCCACGCGCGCCACGGCGCGTTCGGGGCAGGGGATGCGCGCTGTGTGCGCGTGCCAGATCTCGGTGAAGCCCAGGCCGCCGGCGTTGCAGTAGCCCTCGCACTGGTTGACCGCCAGCACCGC
>CAIOLW010000297.1 GCA_903859215.1 uncultured bacterium
CCTCGTGCGCGGCGGCACCGCGTCCGATGGCGTGCTGCCCATCGTCGGCGACCGCATCCAGGGCATGTACGACTGGATCGTGGGCGGCGCCGAGCTGACGAACGCCAGCGACGCCGTGCCCATCTCGTACACGACGCGCTACCTGAAGGACAACCGCCTGGCCTCGTTCGCCTATGCCAACGAGTGGACCACCGAGGAGTGCTCGCCGGCGACGTCGCTGTGGCAGGTCGCCGTGACGCAGCTCTACTGCCCACTGGTCAACGACGGGCCGAGCGACTACAACGAGGAGACCTACTACACGTTCACGGTGGAGTACCAGGGCTCGGCCGGCGGAGCCGTCACCACCGAGACCATCGCCTACAGGCCCGAGGACGCCTACGTCCAGATCCACGAGGGCAGCACCCTCCAAATCACCGATGCCTGGCGCAACGTCTGGCTGCCCGAGCAGGCCGGCGCGCGCCTGCGCCTGCACATCGTCGTCTGGGATTACGACTCGGGCTCTGGCAACGACCAGCTCGGCGACTTCTACACGGACTGGTACGCGTGGCCCGACTGGCGCGCCGCCAGCGCCTGCTCCTACCCGACCGGCTACCCGACGCCGGGCGGCGAGGCGGCGACCTGCTCGCAGCACATGCGCGACAACGGCGGCGACATGGTCGCCTACTGGTCGGTGAAGCCGCTGGTGCCGACGAATTAAGGCGCCGGCCGTCGCTGGTCGACGGCACGGTTCAGGAACTCGACCGGAATCGACGCGCGGCCGTCGGGATCTCCTCCCGGCGGCCGCGCCGTTTGCCCGGGCACCTGTCGATCTGGTACATTCAACACCCGGGGTTCGCCGACAGAAGGCCGGGACCCGGCCGACGCCGACCCGCGGCGCAAACCGGCCACCCGCGAACAGAAAGACCGCCGTGAAACCGTTCCTCTGGCTTCCGGCCCTCATCACGGTCATCTCCCTGGCGCTCCCCTGCCCGTCAACCGCCGGCGAGTGGGTCCCGGGCGAGCTCATCGTCAAGTTCCGCGCGGGCGTCCCCGCCGCGCAGAAGTCAGCCCTGGTGGACGGACAACTGGTCGAAAGGCTCGACTTCACCGGGGCGGAACTCTGGAAGGTCAAGGACGGCGTCGCGATCGCATCGGCAGCGGCGGCGCTCGCCGCCGACCGGCGCATCGAGTACGCCGAGCCCAACTATCTCCTGCACGCCCTGGGCACCCCGAACGACGCCCTCTTCGACCAGATGTGGAACCTGCGCAACACCGGTCAGGTCGTGGGCGGCGTGGCCGGGGTTCCCGGCGCGGACATCGATGCGGTCGCAGCGTGGGACGTGTCCACCGGCTCGTCGTCGGTGATCGTCGCGGTCATCGACACCGGCGTCGACTACCTGCATCCCGACCTGGCGGCCAACACCTGGACCAACGCCGGGGAGATCGCGGGCAACGGGCTCGATGACGACGGCAACGGTTTCATCGACGACATCCACGGCTGGGACTTCGCCAACGGCGACAACGACCCCATGGACGACAACAGCCACGGCACGCACTGCGCCGGCACGATCGGCGCGGTCGCCGACAACGGCATCGGCATCGCCGGCGTCAACTGGTCCGTCGGGATCATGGCCGTCAAGTTCCAGGCCGCCAACGCCACCGGCACGACGGCGGACGCCATTGCCGCCATCGGCTACGCCACGCGGATGGGTGTCGACGTCATCAGCTGCAGCTGGGGCAGCCGGAGCCCGTCGCTCGCGCTCGAGGACGCCATCCGGGGCGCCGCCGACGCCGACATCTTCTTCGTCGCCGCCGCCGGCAATGACGGCGCCAACAACGACTACGACCATTTCTATCCGAGCGGCTGCGATGTGGACAACGTGATCGCGGTCATGGCCACGGACAATCGCGACCAGCGCGCGATCGAGTCCGGTTGGGCCTCCAACTACGGGCTCGCCACCGTGGACATCGCCGCCCCCGGCGTGCGCATCTGGTCGACGATCCGCGGCGGCGGCTACATGTACCTGTCCGGCACGTCCATGGCCACGCCGCACGTGGCCGGCGCCCTGGCGCTGCTCCGCGGGCGCTTTCCCGGTATTTCAGTCGCTGACGGACGGCGCCGGTTGCTGACGATCGGCAACGATCCGGTGGCCGCCCTGTCCGGGCTCTGCGTGAGCGGCGCGCGCCTGAACCTGCGCAAGCTGGTCGCCGATCCCGACACGACCCCGCCCGCCGCCGTGACCGACCTGGCCGTCGGCGACGTGGCCTCGAACTGGCTCACGCTGGCCTGGACGGCTCCCGGCGACAACGGCGTCGTCCAGGGCTACGAGGCCCGCTATTCCACCACAACCATCGACAGCGAAGCCGACTGGAACACCGCCGCGCCGGCGCCGGGCACGCCGCCCCCGGCAGCGCCGGGCACGCCGCTGACGATGCGCGTCGGGAATCTGCAGCCGTCCACCACGTACCACATCGTCCTGCGCGCGCGGGACGAATACGGCAACCTGGCCGGCTTCTCGAACAGCCTCGTCGTCGCCACGCTCGCCGCCCCGACGATCACCGTGACGCCGGCAACGCTCGCGACATCTTTGCACCCGGGAGACACCGCGACCCGGACCCTGACGATCACCAACTCGGGCGACGGCGTGCTCGACATCACGATCCCGGGCAACGTCCCCGCCGCGAACGCCGCGGACCTGCGAGCCGTCCCGCGCAGCGCCGGCGGGCCCGACGACTTCGGCTACCACTGGACCGACAGCGACACGCCGGGCGGCCCCTCCTTCCACTGGATCGACATCTCCCGCACCGGGATCGCGATTTCCCCGGCCGAAGGCACGAGTGAAGGCCCGTTCGCCATCGGCTTCACGTTCCCGTTCTATGGCGGCGCCTACGCGACCTTCCACATCGATCCGCGCGGCTACATCACTCTCTCCCCGGCAACGTCGACCGCCGCCAACACGGCGCTGCCGTCGACAGCGGCGCCGGCCAACCTCATCGCGCTGCTGTGGGACGATCTCGTCCAGGGAGACGGCGCCTGCCACTACGCCTGCGACGGCACGCGGCTGATCGTGCAGTACACGGACTGGGTCAGCAGCGCCACGGGCGAGCGGGAGACGATGCAATTGCACCTCTACCCGGGCGGGGACATCGAATTCCACTATCTCGACGTGTCGGCGGCGGCTTCGCTGTCAGCCACGATCGGCATCCAGAACGCGGACGGGACACAGGGGCTCACCGTCGCTGCCGACGAGGCCTATGTGCATGACAACCTCGCGATCCGCTTCGCGCGGCTGCCGCACTGGCTTTCGGCCAGCCCGGCCGAGGCGCACCTGGCGGGCGGCGCCCACGTCGATGTCGACGTCGCCTTCGACGCGAACAGCCTTTGCGGCAGCGGTTATGATGCCGTGCTGCACGTCATGAGCAACGACCCGCTCAACCGGGATGCCGCTGTTCCCGTCACCCTGACCCTGGTCGGGGCGCAGGACATCCTCGCCGGCGGCGCAGACCTCGCCTTCGGTCCCGTCTACATCGCCCGGACCGCGACGCGAAGCCTCGACATCACGAATCGCGGCTGCTCTGACCTGGCCATCTCGGGCCTCGAATTCGACCGCGCGCAGTTTACCAGCCCCCTGGCGTTGCCGTTCACGATCCCGCCGGGGACCACCAGCGCCGTGCCGGTGGCGTTCGGTCCGACGGCAGTGGGCCCGGTGACTGCGCACTTGACGATTGTCTCCGACGACCCGGACGAACCGCGGCTCAGCGTTCCGCTGACCGGATCGGGTCTGGACGCGGCGGCGATCGCCGTGGTCCCGGCCGCGCTGACCGATACGTTGGCGCCCGGCAGGACCGCAACGCAGCCATTGCTGGTCACCAACACCGGCGCGGGCGACCTGCATTTCACGATTCCCGGGGGCGACTACATCCCGCAGTCTCCCCGTGCAGGCGGAACTTCGGCGTTCACCAACGGCCTTGACGGCGCCGGCGGCCCGGACGCCTTCGGGTATCGCTGGCTCGACAGCGACGCTGCCTACGGGCCGGCATTCGACTGGGTCGAGATTGCGGACCTCGGCACGCGCATCCCGTTCTCGACAAGCGAAGAGACGATGGGTCCCTGCGAGATCGATTTCGCCTTTCCTTTCTACGGCAGCGCGTTCACGCAATTCAGCGTCTGCTCGAACGGCTGGATCAGCTTCACGGAACACATGGCGTTCGACCACGCGAACATGGCCCTGCCGAACACGGCGGCGCCGAAAGACATGGTCGCGCCCTTCTGGGACGACCTGACCTTTACGGGCGGGCGCGGGAGCGCGTGGTACATGTACGATGGGCGGCGCACGATCATCGAGTACAAGGACGTGCCACGGCAGGGCACCGCCGGGAGGAACACGTTCCAGGTCCACCTGTATCCAAGCGGGCGGATCGAGTTCCACTACCTGTCGATGACGTTTCCCTTCGACGAAGCGACGATCGGAATCCAGAACGGCACGGGCACGGACGGTGTGACGGTCGTGAACAACGCCGCCTACGTGCACGATGGCCTGGCGGTCCGTCTCGACAGCGTGCGCCCGTGGCTGTCGGCGGAACCTTCCAGCGGCACGCTGGCGCCCGGAGAAAGCGTCGAGGTGGCGGTGCGCTGCGATGCCGGCGGACTTTGCGGCAATGTCTTCGCGGCCAACCTGCATCTCCTGAGCGACGACCCGGAGCACCCCGATCTCGCCGTCCCCGTCACCCTGCACGTGCCGGCCACGGCATTGGCCCGGATCTCTTCGACGAACCTGGCGTTCGGCGCCGTCAATGTTCCCGTGAGCGCGGCCCTCAGCGTGGATCTCGCCGACTCCGGCTGTGTCCCGCTGCAGGTAACGAGCGTCGTGATCGACAACCCGGCCTTCGGCGTCGATGCGGTCGCGCCGTTCGACGTGCCGCCGGGATCGTCCCGGACGATCAACGTCTCGTTCACGCCATCGGCCGAAGGCCTCGCCTCGGGCACGATGGTGCTGGCCACGAGTGATCCGGACCGGCCGGCACTGACGGTGGGCCTGGCCGGCATCGGCGTCAAGCCCGCCGGGATCGCGGTGGCGCCGCCGGAACTCGGCGCAACCCTGCTGGCCGGCGGGACCACCAGTGCCGTGATCCACGTCGAGAACACCGGCGGTCGCGCCCTGGAATTCCGCGTGCCGCTGGCGGATTTCGACAACAAGTCCGCGCCACAAGCCGCCGGCGTGACAAGCCAGGGAGGCCCTGACGCCTTCGGCTACAGCTGGCTCGACAGCGACGCCGACGGCGGCCCGGCATTCGAGTGGATCGACATCGCCGACACCGGCACGCCGGCGCTCACGGCCGGGGACGACGCCACGGCCGGCCCGTTCCCGCTCGGCTTCCATTTCACCTGCTACGATCGTCAGTTCACGACCTTTCACGTGTGTTCCAACGGCTGGTTGAGCTTCTCGAGTTCTGGCACCGACAACACGAACCGGACGCTCCCCAGCCCGCTGGCGCCGCGAAACATGGTGGCGCCGTTCTGGGACGACCTGGACCTGGGCGCCGTCGGTTCCGGGAACGTCTACTACCGGAACGTCGGCGCCGACCTGGTCGTGCAGTGGGACGGCGTGATGCGCCGCGGCACGACGGCGCCCCTTTCCTTCCAGCTCATCCTCGAGCCGAGTGGCACCATCACCTTCCAGTACCTTTCGGTTGGCGCCGCCGTCACCACGAGCGCCACCATCGGCATGCAGAACGCCGCCGGCACGATCGGCCTTCAGGTCGTCTCGGACGCCGCCTATCTCCACGACAACCTGGCCATCCGGTTGTCGGCCATCCCGGTCTGGGCATCGGCGGCGCCGTCGTCCGGCACGATCCCGCCCGGCGGCGGCCTGGACCTGACAGTCACGCTTGACGCGGCGCGCCTGGGTGTCGGCCTCCACCGCGGCCAGATGCACCTGCTGAGCAACGATCCCCTGAATCCCGACGTGGCGATCCCGCTGACGCTGGACGTGCAGGCGCCGGACCCCGGCGCGACGCCCACGGCGCTGTCCCTCGCCCCGAACGTCCCGAACCCGTTCCGGGCGGACACGCTCATCCGCGTCGGCATTCCCGCGCGAGGGCCGGCGGAACTGAGGATCTTCGACATCCGGGGCGCCCTGGTGCGGACGCTCGCGACCGGTTCTCTCGAAGCCGGCTTCCGCGACTACGTCTGGGATGGTCGCGCGGATGACGGCAGCCTGACGCCGTCGGGCGTGTACTTCTGCCGCTTGAAGACGAACACGGGCGACGTCAC
>CAIOLW010000298.1 GCA_903859215.1 uncultured bacterium
CCCAGCTGGAATCCGTCGAACTTGAGGCGATCCGCGCGCTGCGCAGCGACCCCGGTTCGCGGACTGAGTTCGGAACGAGGGCCGCACATCATCCGCTACACACTCGCCAGCCTGCTGGTGCTCGAGAAGCACGGCCTCGACTTCGCCTGCAACAGCGCGACCGCCGGATCCATCGCGGGCATCAGGTCGGGCCTTGCTGGTTGGGACAGCCACCCTCGAACGAAGGGATCAAAGTACGCTTGAAGTCCTGTATCTGAAGCGCGTGGACGCGTCGCGCACATTCTGTTCTACTTGATGACCTACTCGGTGAGTGCACTGAACGCGCGATCCGCGCAATCGCAGGGCACCGCCCGACCCGGGGGAGTTCATCATGCCTCGGTCCCGCACCATCACCCTCATCGCCGCCCTGTCCTGCTCGCTCCTGTTCCTGTCCGCCTGCAGCGATTCGTCGTCGCCGCCGACCTCGCAATCGGTCACGGTCCGCGTGTTCGACCGGGGATACCAACCTTTGGCGGCAAACGCCGATTGGGCAGCGTTCCAGGACGGCAGCCAGCCCTGGGTGCTGCTGACGCCCTCCGCGACCGGCGTCTACACCGGCGCCGTCACGGACGCCAATGGGCGATTCGGTTTCGCCTTCGTCGCGAACGGCGACCTGCACCTGCAACACGGGACAGTCGCGGAAGGCGCGAACCTCGTCACGTATCTGGACACGGGGCTCTCCCGCGCCAAGAGCGCGCAGATCACCATCCCTGGGTACTACGGCATCCACGGCACGATCGGGTACGACTTCACGCCGGGCGACAGCATGGTCTCGATGGACCGCGGTCGCTCGAGCTCCACTCCCATCGTCTCCTACTGGTTCACGGTAAAGGCCGGCCTGCACGACCTCGTGGTCTCCGACAACAACTGGGGCACCACGCGGCTGGTGAACTGGCTCTACCTCGAGCGGAACATCAACGTCCAGAGTGATTCGATCCACAACGTGTCCGTCGCCGACGCCCGGCGCGTCATGCTCGAAGACGGCGCATCTCTGCAGGTGACCGGCGATGCCACCGGCGCCAGCGCCACCATCGGCCTGCTGACGGCCAACGGTACTTATGCGATGCTGGCCGGCTACGACGCCATCACGGGCGGCACGGCCGCGTTCCGCAGCGTGCCTGCCGCGGCGATGGCGAACGGGGACCGCTACGAAGTAGAGCTCTCGAGCGGGCAATTGCAGAAATGGGCATGTTTCGGATCCGCATCGGGGATGACCATGAGCGCGCCTTCGGGCGAGTTTACGAACTTCTCGGTCAGCACGGTCGATGCAAGCAGCGCCTGCTACCCGGTCTTCCAAGGGCTGTCAATGTCTGGCGGCAAGGGCTATTTCATGTACTGCGGCGCCGGCAGCTACTTCATGGACGCCGTCGTCTCGTCCGGCTGGCTGACCGCCAGCGCCGCGACGACGTACCAGGTGCCGAACCTCACCGGCCTTGCCGGTTGGCAGGCCGCGTGGAGCATTCCCGCCAGCACGGTGATCACCGACCTGGATGCGGTGTTCTTCAACGGGAACGTGGCGCTGGCCCATTGCGTGCGGCATCACTTCAGCGAGGTGTATGCGCCGTTGGCGGCCGGGGAATGGGTGAGCACGACTTGGCGTAGTCGGTTGTAGCCATCCGGGCACGGCGCACGCGATCGCGTTGCGCATCGCTCGCCAAGAATTGCGCCGGCGCAACTCCCGCTTCCCGGGGAGCATGGCGCCGGCGCCTTTTCCTTCAACGCACCAGCGTCATCCGCCGCCGCTCGGCGCCCTGCGGCGTGACCAGTTCGTACAGGTACATTCCCGAGGACACGGCCCGGCCCGCATTGTCGCAGCCGTCCCAGCGCTCGCGATGCCAACCTGTGCCCCTAGCCGCCTCGATCAGCGTGCGCACGAGCTTCCCGGCCACATCGTAGACCTTCAGGCTCACCGGGCCGGCGACATCGAGTCGGTAGCCGATCTCCGTGCCGGGGTTGAAGGGATTGGGCCGATTCTGCAGCAGGCTTCCACCGACCGGAGCGGGCACGGCCGAGGCCGCCACGCCGCCGACGCCGAAGTCCAATCCCGGCAGGGCATCGCCCACGAAGTCGAAGAGCGTCAGGTTTTCGCAGGGATTGCCCGGCCCACCGGTGACCGGAATGAACGCCGGCTCCCAGGTGACCACCCCGATCCCGCCCGACGTCTCGACGACCCGCCGCACATCGCGCAGAAAATCGCGCTGCCCGATCGGCGTCGCCGGATAGCCGTTCGACAGGTCCGCGGCACTGGTGACGAAGTTGCCCGTCACATCCGCCGCCGCCAGCGTCCACGGGTACGCCGTCTCGACCACCATCATCGCCTTCGCGTAGCGCGGCCCGAGATCGCGCAGGTTCGCCTGCAACTGCCAGAGCGTGCCGTGCCACCAGGGATAGTAGGACAACCCGATCACGTCGAAGTCCACGCCCGCGGACACCATGTGGTCCAGGAACCAGCGGCAGCGGACGTTGTCGCCGCCGGGCGCCAGGTGCACGATCAGTTCAGTGGGCGCGCCGGGCGGCAACGCAGCCCGGGCGGCGCCGGATGCCGACTGCAACAGGGACGTCAACGCGGCCCACTGCACCGGCGTGTCCCAAGCACTTCCCGGCCAGCCCACCCGGCCCGATTCCCACAACATGCCCGAATCGATCTCGTTGCCCAGTTGCACGTAGCGCGGGACCAGCCCCTCTTCGACGAAGCGCCCCACGACGCGCGTCGTGTACGCGGCCACCGAATCGACCAGCGCCGCGGCCGGAAGACCCTGCCAGGCGGCCGGAATCGCCTGCTGGCCCGGGTCGGCCCATGTATCTGAATAGTGGATGTCGAGCATCAGATCGAGGCCCGCGGCCTTCACCCGGTGGGCGTAGGCAACGGTGGCGTCGAGACCATGCCACGGTTCGGCCGGCGTGTGCCACAGCCGCAGCCGCACCAACCCCACGCCCGCATCCTTGACGAGTGTAAACGCCGGTCGAAAAG
>CAIOLW010000299.1 GCA_903859215.1 uncultured bacterium
CCGTGACGACGAAGTCGTCCACCTGCGGGTGGCCCCGGCCCAGGAACGCGTCGTTCACGATCTCCTTGCCGGCGCCGACGATGACGCCCGCCTTCCAGCCCGCGTCCGGCGTTGCCAGCGAGCCGACGATCGTCGAAATGGTGCCGCCGGCCACGGCATGCTTCGCCAGGTCGTTGCGGCGCGGTGCGAAGTCCTTGACGCGTTGGAAGGAGATGGCGGTCTCGGCGACGCCCTGGAAGGCGCGGTTCAGGCGGGAGTTCTCTGTAGCTGAGGCTATGCTGGCGATCATCATGAACACACCTATCCACTTGAGCATGCGCTAGCCTTTCGTCGATATCGCTCCTTCGATCCCGGTTGAACGTTGGATTTCCGGTCCCGTTTACATCTACTCCCTTTACATGAGCTATTGTGTCATATTATGAACCATCGCGTCAATCATATAATCAAAAATCGCAACCTGCAGGCCGCGCGCCAGGCTTCGCCCGTTCATCTCGGGCATGACCACACCCGTGCGCAGGAGGCCGATCCTGCCGCCGTGTTGCCGGGCCAGGCGGGGCGCATCGCCGGCGTGTCCCTGATCGCCGGACGCGCGGCGACGCCATCATCCCGATGATGCGTCGACCGTAATGATGGGACCGGCCCTGACGCGGTGCGGGCGACGCGTCTTCAAGCCCTTGGCGGCTACAGAGTTGATGGGAAAATCAGGACGGCACGGAAGATGCCAATGGAAGGGTGAGTGATCGCAGCCGCTGAAGCGCACCATGCGCCACCCACTCCCGAACCGTCTTGCCACTTGAGGAGCCATGAACATGAAGATCCTCGGATACGTTCTCGTCGGCGTCGGCGCCCTTGCGCTGG
Source organism: uncultured bacterium (assembly GCA_903859215.1). GTDB lineage: Bacteria > Krumholzibacteriota > Krumholzibacteriia > LZORAL124-64-63 > LZORAL124-64-63 > CAINDZ01. The sequence goes on from CAIOLW010000299.1 coordinate 859, forward strand.
TCTACGGCGGCATCAACGACCGGAAGAAGAAGGACGTCCTGACCCTGGGGCCTGTGGAGATCACCAGCTCGGAACACAAGTCGTTCCCGATCCCGGCGGCTGTCGGCGCTGTCGTGCTGATCGGCGGCATCCTCCTCCTGGTGGGCGGTTCGCCAGCGACCGCACGCGCCAGCCGTCGCTGAACGAACTGAAGATCGCCTGTTTCCAGGGCGTGCATGCGGCCAGGGTGGCCGGGAAGCTGGGCGGCTGGCGATGGCCGCAATCGACCGACGAACCGCTGAAAGGAAGTTGTGACATGAAAGGTTTCATCGAGGACATCGAAGACCTGGCCGTGAAGAACAAGTCGTACCGCAAGGTCCTCTACACGGCGAGCGACACGCAGCTCGTGTTGATGACCCTCAACCCGCTCGAGGAGATCGGCGAGGAGGTCCACAACCTCGACCAGTTCTTCCGCGTCGAGGAGGGCACCGGCGAGGTGATCCTCGACGGCGTGCGCAAGCCGGTCCACCCGGGCGTTGCGATCCTGGTGCCCGCCGGGGCCCGGCACAACATCATCAATACCGGCACGCACCGGCTGAAGCTCTACACGCTGTATTCCCCGCCAAACCACCGCGACGGGGTCGTGCACGAAACGCGCGCCCAGGCGGATGCTGATCCCGAGCACTTCGATGGCGTCACGACCGAAGTGCCGAACCCGGGCGTTGGTGCAATAACAGGCCACAAGGCAACGGCTTAGAACGCCCGAGGCGGGGGCGCGGGGCTGGCTGGCCAGGGCTGGCCGCAGGCCGGTGATTATAATCGGAACTTCCTAAAGATTTCTGTATATATTGACATCAGGGCCGGGGAAAACCGAAGCTGGGCCTGCGCCCACTCGTGACCTGCGACCGGCGGATTCACGGGCTGCTCGACGTGGGAACACCTTATGCTGCGCTCGCTCGGCAGCCGGGGTGCAACCGGGATGACAACAGGCGCGGCAGCTCGTGGATCCCGCAACTCATTACGACAAGGGCCCGGGGATGTCCCCGGGCCCTGCGCATGTCCGCGCTGTCACGACCGCTGCTCCTAGTTGAGGGCCAGCGAGACGGTGAACGAGAAGGTGCGCTCCCTGATGTCCTGGTAGTTGTTGTTGCCGCTGACCTCGTCGAAGGCGTCGTCGAGGATGGCGCCCAGCGGACGATCGTTCAGGGCCGTCATGCCGATGTCGTAACGCAGGTCCAGGCCCAGGCCCATGGCCTTCACGCCGACACCCATGATCAGGCTCCAGGTGTTCTTCGTGTCGACCTTGATGTCGGTCCAGTCATGGTCGAGCTTCACCTCGCTCTTGATCGGGATGTTGAACGCCGGGCCGGCGTAGGCGCGCGGCGACACCGCCGGGATCGGCAGCGCGACCACCAGAAGCGCCGGGATCTGCACGAAGGTGTTGCGGAATTCCAGGTCGTTGGTGCCCAGATAGCCGCCCAGCGGCGTCCCGCCCGTGAAACCCTGCTGCGAGATCAGGCCCTCGACCTGCAGATGCATCAGGAACGACGGCATGTCCACGTAGACGCCGCCGACGAAGCCGGACCGGGTCGAGGACCCGAGCTCGTTCGTGTTGATGTCCGACAGGTTGATCCCCGCCCTGATCCCGAACTCCGGGCCGGGCACCACGGACGCCTGGGCGTGCACCGTTGCCGGCGCCAGCATGGCCGCAAAAGCCAGGATTGCCGGCATGATCGCCTTGTCCATTCGCATGTTGACCTCTCTTTGCGAAGAGGACGAACGCGACAAGGGATCGCGTTCGTCCGGATGATGACGGGAGCGCTACCGCGACCCGTGCGTCTGTGACTTCCTCATGTCCTTCACCGCGGCCTTGGCTTCGTTGGCCACGCCCTCGAGATGCCCCTTGGCCTCGTCCCGCATGCCCTCGCGCTTCAACTTGTCGTTGCCGGTGATGGCGCCGACGGCCTGCTTGACGTGGCCCTTGGTCTTGTCTGTGTGCTCGCCCATGGTTTTCTCCTTATCCATTGCGTGCCGTGTCTTCAAGTCGACATGACCCATGACGCAATTGCCGCGCCCATGTCCAAGTCGTTGCACTCGTATAGGTTGTATCCAGGGGCGGATCCGGGGCGGCGCGCGGAGCCATCAGAATGGCGGCCACCGCGTCAATTGGATGCAGGGAAACGGGAAGCCCCTCCGCTCGCGAGAGTGGAGGGGCTCGATGCCTGGGCCTGTGGCGCGGTCTACTTCGCGATCGCCGTCTCGAGCGCAACCCGGATCATGCTGTCGAAGCTCGTGCAGCGCTCCTCGGACGACAGGTGCTCGTGGCGCCGGATGTGGTCGGAAACGGTGACGATCGTGAGCGCGCGCGCGCCCTCCTGGGCCGCGACGCCGTACAACCCCGCGGCTTCCATCTCGACGCCGAGGATGCCGTACCTCTCCATGACGTCGAACATCGCCGTGTCGGGCGTGTAGAAGAGGTCGGCCGAGAAGACGTTGCCCACGCGCACGGGCACGTTGGCGGCGCGGGCGGCAGCGACGGCGCGCTCGACCAGGCCGAAGTCGGCGATCGCGGCGAAGTCGTGGTCGCAGAAGCGCAGGCGGTTGACCTTCGAGTCGGTCGAGGCGCCCATCGCGATGATCACGTCGCCCAGCTTGACGTCCGGCGCCAGCGCGCCGCAGCTGCCGACGCGGATCAGCACCTTGGCGCCGTACTCGCGCACCAG
>CAIOLW010000300.1 GCA_903859215.1 uncultured bacterium
GAGCGCTGCGCGCCGAAGGCCAGGCGTGGTTCCTGGACCTCGGGCCGCAAGACCTGGCAGCCTGGGGACCGATCCGCGCCCTGCGACTGACGGTCGAGGGCCCGGCAGGGGACAGCGGCCCCCGGGTGGCGGCGGTGCCCGTCGCGTGCAGCGGCGACTTGGGTGGCGACGTCCCGGGCGGCGACCGCCCGGCCTGGCGCGGGAGTCCCTGGCCCAACCCGGGCAACCCGTCGGTCAGTGCGCGTTTCTATGTGCCGCGGGACGGAGCGGTGTTCGCCGCGGTCTGCGACCTGGCGGGCCGGCGCGTGGCCGTGCTGCAGGACGGCCTGCTGGCGATGGGCGAGCACGAAGTGCGGTGGGACGGGCAGGCGGACGGCGGCAGGGCTGCGGCGGGAGCCTACGTGCTCGTGATCGAGGCGCCGGGCGGCCGCCTGACGCGCAAGCTCCTGCTGCTCAAGTAAGGCTGCGCCCGGGTCCGAGACCGCGCACTTCAGGCTGCAGTTCCACGCCGAAGCGGTCGCGCACGGCCGCCTGCATGCGCGTCGCCAGGCGGCGCACGTCGTCGCTGCCGGCCTGGCCGAGGTTGACGATGATGTTCGCGTGCTTCGGGTACACCGCGGCATCGCCCTCGCGCATCGCCTTGGCGCCGACCTGGTCGAGCAGCTCGCCGGCCGCGCGGCGGCGACCGCCCGGCTCGAGCGCCTCGAGGTTGCGGAACCAGCTGCCGGCGCTCGGCTCGGTCACCGGGTGCTTGGCCAGCCGGTCGGCCAGGTGCGCCGCGCGCTCGGCGGCGGCCGGCCCGAGGTCGCCGCGCCCCAGCTGCAGCACCGCTTCGAGCAGGATCGCGCCCTCGTCGCGCAGCGCCGTGCCGCGGTAGCGGAAGCCGAACGCTTCGGGGCCCACCCGTCGCAACTCGCCGTCGGGTGTCAGGATGACGGCCTCGCGCAGGAACTCGCCGACCTCGTGCCCGTAGCAGCCCGCGTTGCCGGCCAGGGCGCCGCCCACGGTGCCCGGGATGCCGGAGGCGAACTCCAGCCCCGTCAGGCCCTCGCCCAGCGTCAGCGCCACCAGGTCGTCCAGGCCGAGGCCCGCCGAGACGGTCACGCGGTCGCCGCGCACGTCGCAGGCGCGGCCGGCGAGGTGGAGGATGACGCCGTCGAATCCGCGGTCGTCGGCCAGCACGTTGCTGCCGCCGCCGAGGGTGAACAAGGGCAGCCCGGACGTCCGCGCCGCTTCGTGGAACTGACGGGCCTGCTCCGGGTTATCAGCCGGGCAGACCAGCGCGGCCGGGCCCCCCACCCGCAGCGTCGTCAGGTCGCGCAGGGGCACACCACGCCGGACCCGGTCGCGCAACGCGGCCGGCAGGTGATCCAGGAAGCGGTCCTCGATGGCCATCGACTTTCCTTCCGCGCCGGCCCGGGCGCCGGCGGCCCGTCCACGATCAGGCCGCGGGCGCGGCGCGTCAACCCGTGTTGGCATTGACCGGCCGCTTGCCGTACCATTCCGCATCGCCGGTGCGGGCAGGCCGTCCGGGCAGGCCCAGGGAGCGCTTTCTTGACACCCACAGCGGCGCCGCAGAGCCTCGCGCGGCCGGCTGAACAGCCGGTCACGGGGAACCGCGTGCTGCTGGTGGCGTTCGCGGCGTCGCTGCTCCTGCACCTTGCCGGCATGTTCATCATGCAGCGCGTACCGGTCGACCTGACAGGCGCGATCGCCGCCCCGCGGGAACAGACCGTCGAAATTGCGCTGGCCGAGGATGACCCCGCCGCGGCCCGCGCCGTGGCCGCGGCCGAGAAGCAGGAAGAAAAAGAGAAAGAGCGCGAGCGGATCTTCACTTCGATCCCCGAGCGCCTGGCCAGCGACACGCCGCCCCCGGACGACCCGAGCCAGCCGCAGTACCTGGCCATGTACCACTCCCTGGCCGCCAACCCCGTCATGGGGGGCGATGCCGTGCAGCCTTCGGCGCCGAAGGCCGGTGAATTCGCCGCGGTCGCGGTGCGGCGCGAGCAACTCGATGGAGCCTCCGGCGTGAGCGTGCAGGCCCGGCCGGCCGTGGCGTCGCCGGCGGACGCCGCGCAGGCGCAGACGCCGCAGCAGCAGGCCGCCGCGCAAGAGGAGGCGGCCGCGCGCGAGCGGGCCGAGCTTGCCCAGGAGCGCAAGCGCCCCGGCCAGTCTGATGACGGCAACGTGGGCACGTTCCCCCTGCCGAAGGCCGGCGACGAGCCCGGCCGGGACACCGCTCGCGCGGAACCGGCGCAGCGGCCGGCCGAGCTGGCGGACTGGTGGAGGGGGCAGGCGCCTTCGCTCTTCAAGCCGGGCGGCGACCAGGGCGAGGGCGACCGCGGGTTCGATTTCGACCGCGATGCCGAGGGTATGC
>CAIOLW010000301.1 GCA_903859215.1 uncultured bacterium
GCGGCATAGTGGCGCCGCACCACGTCGTGACGGCTCTGGGCCAGCATCGCCTCGGCATCGAGCACGTCGCCCGACTTGGCCAACCCCTCGCCGTACTGGTCCTCGACCAGTCGCAGGTTCTCGCGCGCGGCCTCGACGTTCGCCCGCGCCGTCTGCAGCTCGCGCCGCGCCTGCTCCCAGCGCCGCCAGGCGCCGTCGAGCGCCACCTGCGCCCCGCGGTCCGCCTCGAGCTTCTCGCGTTCGGCGGCCACCGTCCGCGCGCTCGCCTGCCGCACCTGGGAAGCGCGCGAGCCGCCGTCGAACAGGTTCCAGTGCACGCCGGCCTGCACGAAGTTCATCGCTTCGTGCACCATGAACTCGTTCTGGCTGAACGCATGCGTGGCGCCCACAAAGAGCGATGGATGACCGGCGCGCCGCGCCAGCCCGACCAGCGACTCGTTCAGGCGCACGCGCGCCGCCGCCGCCAGCACCGCGGCGTTGGCGCCGGCCGTTGCCGTTTCCAGTTCCCGGCGGTCGTCCGCCAGCGCCGGCGCTTCGGCCAGCGAGTCCGGCAGGACGAGGGCCCCGGAAGGGTCGCGCCCGAGCCGCCGGTTCAGGTCGCGCACCGCCATTTCACGCCGGTCGGCGATGGCGGCGATCTGGTCGTCGACCTCACGTCCGCGCACTTCGGTCTCGAGCAGATCGTTGCGGGCCACCAGGCCGTGGTCGAAGAGATCCTTCGCAATCGCCAGGTGTGAGCGCAGGGCCTCGCGCCGCTGCGCCAGCACGCCGCTTGCGCCGCCCAGTTCGAGGGCCGAGAGGTAGGCGTCAACGGCGCCCATCTGCGCCTGCCGCACGCCGGCCAGCCCGCCCTGTCGCGCGGCATCGGCCTGTGCCTCGGCCGCCGCCACGACCAGGGAACGGCGCCCGCCGTCCCAGACCACCGCGCGCGCTTCGAGCGCGTACTGGCCGCTGTTCTTTTCGGCGGTGGGGAAGCGGAGCGTCCCCGCCTGCGCCTCGACCGGATTGTCGCGCACCGTGTATTCCGCCGAGACGTCCAGCGACGGCCACCAGGTCGCCCGCGCCTGGTCGACCACCGCGTCGGCCTCGTCGACCGCGGCCTTCGCTGTCGCCGCCGCCGCCGACTGGTCGCCCGCCAGCCGCAGCACGTCCCCAAGCCCCAGCGCCGGCCCCGTCACCGGCGCCGCTGGCGCCGGCAGCGCCGCCAGCAGCAGCAACGGCAGCAACGCCGCGCGGCGCCACGCCCGGCCCCGGCTCCGCGGACCGTCCCGGTCTGATCCGTCCTTCACGATCGCCCACCTCCACGGATGCGGCCGGTTGACCGGCCGTACCTTCAGTCGGACGCGCGCCGGAACAGCGCCACCGCGCCGCCGAACGCCGCCACACCCATCAACGCCAACACCGACAATTCCCGCGCCAGGTCGCCCACGCCCGCGCCGCGCAGCAGCACGCCGCGCACGACGGCCATGAAGAACCGCATGGGATTCAGCCACGTCAAGGCCCGCGCCCACGCGGGCATGTTCTGCACGGGGAAGAAGAACCCGCTCAGCATGATGGCGAACACCAGGCCGAACCACACCGTGAACACGGCCTGCTGCTGCGTGCCGCTGACAGCCGAGGCCAGAAGGCCCAGCCCCAGCGTCACCAGCAGGTAGAGCAGCACGCCCAGCAGCAGCACGAAGGGCGAGCCCGCCATCGGCACGTGGAACCACACCATCGCGAACGCGGTCGCCAGCAGCAGGTCCACCAGCGCGATCAGCGCGAAGGGGATCGTCTTGCCGGCGATCAACTGCAGCGGCGACAGCGGCGTCACGCGGATCTGCTCGAGCGTGCCCAGTTCCTTCTCGCGCACCACGGCCAGCCCGGTGACCAGCGCCGAGATGATCGTCACCAGGATCACGATGATCCCGGGCACCATGTACAACCGGCTCTCCAGTTCGGGATTGTGGAAGAAGCGCACGACGGGCGTGATCGGCGCCGCGCCCGGCCGGCCGCCGTCCGCCGCCAGGCGGGTCGCCTCGCGCGTCAGCAGCGCCTCGGCGTAGCCGGCGCCGCGCCCGGCGACGCTGCTGTTGGAGCCGTCAACCGCCAGCCCGATGGCCGGGCTGCGCCCGTCGGCCACGTCGCGCGCGAA
>CAIOLW010000302.1 GCA_903859215.1 uncultured bacterium
GACGCAAGAGGGCCCGGGGCGATCCCCGGGCCCTTCCCTTTGCCAAGCCCCGTCCGGCATCAGGCCGGATGGCGACCATGGACTAGCGGAACATCGCCTTGATCGAGCCGAACGACGCCTCGTCCTGCGGGACCGGGGAATTGATGCTCACCGTCACCGGGCAACCGGCCGCCGTGTAGGCATCGACCACGATGTAGTAGGTGCCCGCGTTGACCGCCTGGTAGGAGACCGACTCGGTGGCGCCGGTCACGCCGGCGTCGGCGCCCGCCACGCAGGTGGTCAGCAGGTTGGCGCAGTCGGTGGCCAGCCACAGGGCCATGTCGCAGGTGCCGGCCTCACTGATCATGATCTGCTCGCCGGCGGCCAGGTTGATCTTGTAGACGGCGTCCGGGCCGGGAGTCGAGTACCCGGTGCAGCCGCCGTAAACGAGGCTGTAGTTGTTGCTGTAGCCGCCGGCGCTGTTCAGGTTCAGGTTCCAGGTCATCAGGCCCTGTTCCTGGACGTCGATGGCGCCCGCGCACAGGTCGTTGACGGCCGGGGGAGCCGCCGCGGCGCAGGTCAGCGTGTAGTTGCCGGTGCCGGTCGCGCTGTAGTGGATGACCTTCACGTAGTAGGTGCCGGCGGAGAACGAGTAGGTCACCAGCGAGTACAGGCCCGCGCCGCTGTCGTCGTCGTAGGCGACCTGCGTCGTGCCGTCCGAAGCGTACACGTAGATCTTCGTGTCGCCCGCGGCCGGGGACGCGCCGGCGCCGGTCTCGAACGACGCCGAGCCGCCGGCCGTCGTGTACACGAACCAGTCCTGGTCGCCGGCCGGGCTCAGCGACGCGGCATAGACATCGCCGCCGGCGATCGGGTTGGCCGTGGCGGCCGTGTCGTTCGGCTCCGTCTCGGTGAGGCTGGCCTGGATGGTGATGTCGGCTTCGTACTTCTCGGGCGCCGGCTTGACGTCGGCGTGCGCAACGCTGGCGAGCGCAGCGATCGCGACCATGGCGATAACGAACTTCTTCATGAGAGTCCCTCCACTTGGCGAGTATGCAGGACAACACGGGTCCCCCGGGGCCGGGGAGGGTTGGCATGGTGCTGGCGCCGCCCCGGAGGTATTCCAAGTCGGATGCTATCATGGTTTCAAATCCAGATGCCATCGATTTGCGAACATTTCCCAAGTAATCTGGCCGAAGCTCACACGCTCTAGCTCCAATGTGAGATTTTTGTGCGCATTGACATAACATATGGAACGATGGTGTGGTCCACGCCCAAATTCGGCCGCGATGTTCCCGACGGAACGGACCGACGCCCGCTCCCGGTGCATGACCGCAACCCGCGGTGGCCCGCGCCTTCACGGCCGACGCGTGGTCGGCGCAGGCGTCAAAAAAAAATGTTGATCGCCCCCCCGGACCCCTTCATCTTTCCCGGCGCGCTTCGCCCGGCGTGGTGATGACCAGGAAGCGCCCTGTCGAATAACCTGTTGACAGGGTTTCAGGGAATCGCCAAGAATGCGCCCGGGCACAGGTCGTGCCCGGTGCCTGGACTCGAAGCGATCCGGTGATCTGCTGAACCGTTCGCGGGGCGGCGGCACAACCGGCGCGAGGCAGATGCAAGCGAAAGCTCGAATCGGAAACGATCCCTGAGCGCGGCGGGCAACCGCTGTGCTGTAGGATCATTCTGCGTGGTCGGGCCGGATTTCGCACCGAGGACAGCACCGCACGGCTGGAATCACGGAAAATTGCCACCACGGGGTGGCCAGACATCGCCAGGTCGGCATTGGGGTCGGCCAGGTTGATTTTCGACGGTCCCCGGCTCGTTCGGGGGTTGGTCGATGTTCCGGGGCCTCGCTGCCCGGAAGAACCCCAGTGGATTCAAGGAGGTCCAAATTGTTCAAGAAGATGCTGCTTACCCTGTCGGCCCTGACGCTGCTTATGGCCGGCGCCGCTTACGCCGGTGACGCGAACTGGACGTTTTATGGCGTCGGTCACGTCTCCATCAACTCGCTGAACGACGGCACTGACAGCCAGCTGGGCGTGACGAGCAACACCTCGCGCTTCGGCTTCAAGGGCACCGCCGATGTCACGACCGACCTGACGGCCTTCTGGCAGTTCGAGTCGGAAGTGGACATGACGAGTCACGACTACGATGGCGGTACCATCGGCACCCGGAACACGTACGTGGGCTTCAAGCACGCGACCGCCGGCAAGTTCATGGTCGGCCGCCACGACACCCCGTTCAAGGCCCTCGGCCGCAAGGCTGAGACGTTCCCCGACCAGCTGGGCGACTTCCGCGCGCTGACCATGGGTACGGACCTTCGCCTGGGCGAAATCGCGGCGTGGATCTCCCCGGACTGGGACGGTTTCTCCGTGTTCGCGGCGTACCAGTTCGATCAGGGCGACTTCGGCGACACCGAGAAGCTGACCGCGATGAGCGCTTCGGCAGCTTACACGACCGAGCAGTTCATGATCGGTGGCGCATACGAGGCCCTGTCCAAGGGCTACGCCTATGCCAGCGATGGCGAGACCGATGTGTGGGGCAACGGCCCGAATCGTTTCCGTTTCGTCGGCAAGTACACGGGCACCCAGGTCGACCTGGCCGCCATGTACCAGATCAACACGGACCAGCATTACGATTTCGACACGAGTGTCTGGACGGACCACAAGTCGTCGGTCATGAACGTCGGCGCGACGTTCAAGATGAACGACAAGTGGAACCTCAAGGGTCAGGCGACCATGGCCAACTACGACACGGACGCGACGGATGACGCTGCGACGACGACCGTCGACGAGAGCGACACCAAGTGCACCGTGATGACGTTCGGCGTCGAGCGCGTGTTCACGCAGAACGTCCTGGCTTACGCGCAGTTCAGCACGATGAGCAGCGGCGACTACGCCGATGACGAGTTCATGCTGGGCGGCGGCCAGAGCGGCTTCGGCGGCGGCACCTGGGGCACCTACGACAACGCTGACAAGTGGCAGGACCCCTCGGGTATCTCTGTCGGCGCGGTCGTCAACTGGTAAGACCACTACTTACGTCGGTCTGCCGGTGCTGAGAGCCCGGGACCAAACCCCGGGGGGGACATTCGAGCGGCCTCGCTGCCCGAATGATCCCCCCCCGGATCAAGGAGGCCCAAATTGTTCATGAAAATGCTGCTTGCGGCGACGATCCTGACACTGGCCATGGCCGGCGTCGCGGTCGCGGGTGACGCCGAGTGGACGTTCTACGGCGTGGCTCACGCCTCGATCAATTCGCTGAGTAATGGTTCCAACCACCAGCTCGGCCTGACCAGCAATACCTCGCGGTTCGGCCTCAAGGGCACCAGCAAGGTCAACAACGACTTCACGGCCTTCTGGCAGGTGGAATCGAAGCTGGACCAGGCCGGCAATACGGGCAGCGACGGGACGATGGTCGGGACCCGCAACACCTTCGTCGGTGTCCAGAACGAGTCTGCCGGCAAGTTCATTGTCGGCCGTCACGACACGCCGTTCAAGGCCCTGGGGCGCAAGGTTGAAATGTTCCCCGACCAGATGGGCGACTTCCGTTCCCTGACCATGGGCTGGGACGAGCGCCAGGGCGAAATCGCGGCGTGGGTTTCCCCGGACTGGGACGGCTTCTCGATCTTCGCCGCCTACCAGTTCGACCTGAACTCCGCGGACGCGACTTATGACGCGACGTCCTTCAGTGCGATGGGCACCTACACGAACGAGCACCTGATGATCGGCGCGGCGTATCAGGGCTTCTCGCGGGGCTATGGCGACTATTACTACGGCGAGGGTGGCCCGACGGCCAAGCGCCTCGTCGGTAAGTACACGGCCAAGCAGTTCGAACTGGCTGGCCTGTACCAGACCACGTCCGAGTACCAGAACAGGTCCCTGTACGGCTTGTCCGGTAACTACCACGTCAATGGCCAGTGGAACCTCAAGGGTGCCATGTTCATCTACAATGATGACACGGACGCCCGTGACTATGAGACTTCCGACGGCTGGAAGATCGACGAGGGTGACACCCGGGCGACCATGATCGTGGTGGGCGTCGAGCGCGTGTTCAGCGAGAACGTTCTGGTTTACGCCCAGGCGGCCTCGGTGAACAACCACGACGGCCTGATCGATTCAGAGGGCGAGTACGCGTCCCTCGGCGGCCACGACAGCGGCTTCGGGACGTCGGTTTCCGGCACGTGGAGCTACGGCGGGTACGATGGTTGGCAGGATCCTGCCGGCTTCTCCGTCGGAACCGTCATCAGCTGGTAATCTGAGGATGCACCGGGCAGCCGGTGCCGAAAGCCCCGGACACCAGTCCGGGGCTTTTCTTTGCCACCCGACCGCCCCTCCCTCCGCCAAATGATGCTTGACATCAGTAATCATTATTACTAAATAGGGTCCGGTTCACGACCCGTCGGCGCACCGCGCCACCCTCTGGCCCTCTGAGGACCGGCCCAGCGATGCCCACAACCACGCGCCGCATGACCCCGCAACGCGCTGAAATCCTTGCGGAACTGAGGTCTGTGGACAACCATCCCACGGCTGCCGAGATCCATGAGCGCCTGCGGCCGCGCCTGCCGCGGCTCAGCCTCGGCACCGTGTATCGCAACCTGGACGTGCTGGTCGCTGAGGGCCTCGTCACCCGCCTGACCGGCGTGGGAGCGGGAGCCGAGGCGCGCTTCGACGGCATGCCGGTCCCGCACGACCACGCCCGCTGCCGCTGCTGCGGCGCCGTCACGGACATCCCGACCGCGGCGCCGATCGGCACGCCCGCACTGCCGGCCGGTTTCGTGGTCGAGAGCCGCCGGCTCGAGTTCATGGGCGTGTGCGCGGAATGCCGCGCCGCGCGGCACTGAGAACCACCCCGCAGGGGGCCTTACGCTGTTCACCAGGCGCCACCAGGCGCCATCACCCGCGAGAAGACGCAAGCGTCGACAAAGGAGACGGAAAGATGGATGACATGGACTTCGACTTCGTTCCCATGCCGCTGGTTTCCACGGAGGCCCCGGACTTCACCGCCACGGCCGTGATGCCGGACAACACCTTCAAGAAGGACTTCCAGCTGTCCGACTACCGCGGCAAGTACGTGGTCATGTTCTTCTACCCGCTGGACTTCACCTTCGTGTGCCCGTCCGAGATCATCGCCTTCGACAAGGCCCTCGGCGAGTTCAAGAAGCGGAACTGCGAAGTCATCGGCGTCAGCACCGACAGCCATTTCAGCCACCTGGCCTGGAAGAACACCAAGCCCGAGAACGGCGGCATCGGCAACGTGCAGTACCCGCTGGTCGCGGA
>CAIOLW010000303.1 GCA_903859215.1 uncultured bacterium
CGCGACGCCCGGGTCCAGCACGAACCAGCACATGTCGCCCTCGCGCAGCGCCGCCGGATCCAGCTTCGCCTTCGGTACGTACGAGAAGCTGCGCGCGGGATAGCGCGACGTGCCGACGGTGTCGGGCTCGGCCGTCCCGACTCGCATCGTCACGTCGGTTCCCCAGTGCCCGCTGCGGATCATGTCCAGGCTGTAGTCCAGGTGCGCGGGATTTTCGTAGTCGACCCTGCCCGCGGCGTCGACGACCGAGTCGGGATCGGCGCCGGCGAAGCGCGTCGCCAGGGCGACGGCGATGGCGTCGCGGTGGTCGCGCGCCCGCGCCAGCTCGGTGCAGCGATAGAGCAGGCTGACGCAGTCCTGGCGGTGGTCGCGCACCAGGTCGCGCTCGGCCACGTAACCATCCGCGTTGGGACCGAACACGTAGCGGATGCCGCCGGCAGCCAGGAAGCGCCGCGCCCACTGACCCACGCGCGCGGCGGTCGGCAGGCCCTGCTGGGTAGCCAGCAGGCTGTCCTCGGCCGCCACCGGCAGCAGGTGGTCGGAGGCCTCGGCCCGGGCCTGCGCTCGCGCCAGGGCTCCCGGCGCCGTCGCCGCGCAGCCGCTGCCCGCCCCCGCGGCGGTCGCCAGCAGCGCCAGCAGCGCCAAGCGGGCTTTCCGTCGTTCCACGATTCGACCGTCCTTCCGGGCCCTGCCGGGCCCGCCGCCAATCTCGTCGCATTCCCCTGCGCCCGCCTCTTGCCGCCGGGCTCCAGCGGGAGGATAATCACGGCGTCACCGTGAACTCCACCGGAAACGGAAAGGTCCGCCATGATCTGGTCCCGGCTGCGCGGGCCCGCCGGACTGGTCGCCGGCTTCGGACTGGGTTGAGAACGCACCGCGGACGTGCCAACAGACACGCGACCGGCATCGAGCGAGGATGGACATGAAGAACACGTACCTGTGCCCGCACTGCGCGACGGTCCTGAACCCGAGCGTCAAGATCCTGCTGGTGGCCCGCCACCACGACCGCCGCGGCATGATCCTGCTGAGTCCCCAGCCGGGCAACTTCAAGTACGTCTGCGACCGCAGCCTCGAGGAGGGCCTCGCCCACGGCGACATGGTCGCCTTCTCGTGCCCGGTGTGCACGATCGACCTGACGTCGGTGGCCGACCACCGCTTCGCCGAACTGGTGCTGCGCTCGCCGGGCCACGACGACCGCAAGGTGGAGTTCAGCCGGGCGTACGGCACGCATGCGACGTATCTGATCGACGGGCAGAATGCGTTGGCGTTCGGCGAGGATGTCGGCGAGAACGACCCGACCAACTTCTTCGGGGCGTAGGTGCGGCGCCGCTACCTGGGAACTGCTTGCTGGACCTCGAACTCCTGGCCGCGGAACGACACCGAACCGTTGTAGGCGAACTTCCACTCGGAGTACTTCAGGCGGGGCACCGTGCGACGGCACGTCGCGCAGATGATCGTGCCCTGCGTCCCCGCGGCATGGCGATGCATTCCCTGCACGACCATGCGTCGCGGCAGGCGCACACGACCGGACTTCACCAGTTCGACCAGCAACACGCGCAGGCGCCCGTCGTTCTGCCGCCACTCCTCGAGGGCGGCTGCCACCATCGCGGCGCGCCCCTCGCCCGGGCCCTCGGCCATGATCGCATCGACCAGCTGCACGCACTTGCGGTAGGCGGCCTCCGTCGTGGTGAACTGGGCTCCGTACTGTTCGAGATGCGTGCAGACGGCCATGGCGGGGGCTCCCCTTGGTTGGTGGTCGTGCCCGTTGTTTCGGCCCGTACGGCGCCCGACTGAGCGGGGAATATTGCGGATGATTCCGGTTGTCTTTTGCGCCGCCAAATCCCCCAGTTGCCGTTTGTTTTCCGCTTAACACCACCATAATGTTCGGCGCGTGAAGGCCAGCGACCGCTCCGGCGGCCGCCGTTCCGGAATTCCCATGCGGAGGGTTTGCCATGCGTTCCCGACTGCGCACCCTGATCCTGCCGGCGCTGCTGGCGCTGCTGCCCGCCGTCGCCGGCGCGGCGCCGCGCGCGGTGCCGGACCATGCCGACCTGACCGGGCCCTTCGCCGACGGCCCGGCCGTGACCGAAGCGTGCCTGGGCTGCCACGAAGACGTCGCCAGGGATTTCATGAAGACCAGCCACTGGTTGTGGCAGTCGACGCAGACGGTTGTCGGCAAGGGCAGCATCTCTGTCGGCAAGCGCAACCTGGTGAACAACTACGCCATCGCCGTGCCGTCGAACTGGCCGTACTGCACGAGCTGCCACGCCGGCTTCGGCTGGGGCAGCGCCAAGTTCGACTTCACGAAGGCCGGCAACGTCGACTGCCTGGTCTGCCACGACCAGACCGGCAAGTACCGCAAGTTCCCCACGGGCGCCGGCCACCCGGTCTACACGCCCACGGCGTGGGAAGGCAAGATCTGGGAGCAGCAGGACCTCGCCAGCCTGGCCCGCTCGGTCGGCAAGCCGTCGCGCGCGAACTGCGGCGCCTGCCACTTCACCGCCGACGGCGGCAACAACGTCAAGCACGGCGACCTGGAGAACGCGCTGATCGCTCCCTCGCGCGACCTCGACGTGCACATGAGCGCCGATGGGCAGAACTTCAGCTGCCAGGAATGCCACACGACGAACCACCACGACATCGCCGGCCGCGCGATGTTCTCGTCGCCGGGCGCCACGACCAACCACCTCGAGTGCACGGGCTGCCACGACGAGTCCGTCCACAGCAAGCGCATCCTGAACTGGCACGCCAAGAGCCTGGCCTGCCAGGCCTGCCACATCCCGGCCGTGGCGCGCGAGAACCCGACGGTGACGTCGTGGGACTGGTCGACCGCCGACAAGAACATGGCGGCGACGACCGACTCCCTCGGCATGCCCGTGTTCACGAAGACGAAGGGCACGCTGACCTGGGCGAAGAACGTGGTCCCCTCCTACGCCTGGTTCGACGGCATCAGCGCCCAGTACCTGCTGGGCGACAAGATGGACCCGACCGTCGTCACGCACCTGAACCGTCCGCAGGGCAGCCGCCTGGACCCGCGCGCGAAGATCTATCCGTTCAAGGTCACGCGCGGCAAGCAGCCGTTCGACAAGCTGCAGAGCGTGCTCCTGGTGCCGCAACTGTACGGCGGCGGCGGGTTCGTCGAGACGAACGACTGGGACAAGGCCTTCAAGTCGGGCATGACCGCCGCCGGGCTGACCTACAGCGGCCAGTACGGCTTCGCCGAGACCGAGTCGTGGGAGAAGATCAACCACATGGTGGCCCCGAAGGAAGCGGCCCTCAAGTGCAACGACTGCCACAACGGCACGCAGAAGGGCCGCATCGACTGGATGGCGCTCGGCTACACGGGCGATCCCTCGAAGAACCGCGGCCTCTCGCGCTTCGAACTGAAGGACGCCTACGGCGACCTGAACAAGTAGCGGTCCGCGACACCGCGGCGAGCGAAAACGAAGCCGGGCGCCCCGTGAAGGCGCCCGGCTTCTTCCTGTCCTGCGGCGGCCGGCCCGGGGCTCAGGCCAGGTCGAACCCGTCGCCCAGCGCCGGCACCGTCACCTCGGCGCCCGACCACGCCGACCGCAGGCGCGCGGCCAGTGCCACCGGCGCGTTGCCCTCGCCGTGCACGACGAACACGCGACGCGGCGGCTGCGGGCAGGTGCCCGTCCAGCGCATGATCTCGTCGGCATCCGCGTGGCTCGACAGCCCTTCGATGGTCCCCACGCGCGCGCCCACCGGCACGTTCTGCCCGTGCATGCGCAGCGTCGGCGCGCCGTCCTGCAACTGGCGGCCGCGGGTGCCGATCGCCTGGTAGCCGCTCAGCAGCACCAGGTTGTGCGGGTCCGGCAGGCGCTTGACCAGATGGTGCAGGATGCGGCCGCCGGTCATCATCCCGCTCGCGGCGATGATCACGCGCGGGCCCTCCATCGCCGACAGCATCTTCGATTCGTGCACGGTGCGGCACAGCTTCACCTGGCGCGGGAACAGCATGCCGCCGCGACCGAGGCCTTCGTCCAGGTTCCCGTCGCGCAGGTGGTGCGAATAGATCGCCGTCGCGTCCACGGCCATGGGGCTGTCGATGTGGATGGGGATCTCGGACAGGTCGCCGTCGTCCATCAACTCGCGCAGGATCAGCGCCACCTGCTGCACGCGGCCCACGGCGAAGGCCGGGATCAACACGATGCCGCGCTTGTGCACGGTCAGGCGGAACGCCTCGCGGATCTGCGCCAGCACCGAGGCGTGCTCGTGCTTGCGGTCGCCGTAGGTCGACTCGACGACCAGCACGTCGCACGGCGGCAGCGGCAGCGGGTCGACGTGCAGCGGCACGCCGTAGCGCCCGACGTCGCCGCTGAAGACAACGGTCAGTTCGCCCTCGTTGGCGCCGCCCTTCGGAGCCCCCGCGCCGCCGATGCGCAACTCGACGAACGCCGCGCCCAGGATATGCCCCGAGTTGTGGTAGCGGAACCGCACCTGCGGCGACAGCACCCGCCAGTGGTCGTAGTCCAGCGGGCGCAGCAGCTTGAGCGCCGCCAGCGCATTGATGGTCGTGTAGAGCGGCTCGGCGGGGGCGTGCTTCGAGAAGCCTTTCTTGTTCGCGAACGACGCGTCTTCCTCCTGGATGTGCGCCGCGTCCAGCAGCATCAGTTCCAGGAGCTCGGCCGTCGCCGGCGTGGCGTGGATGGGGCCCTTGAAGCCGTACTGCATCAACCGCGGCGTCCAGCCCGTGTGGTCGATGTGCGCGTGGGTCAGGACCACGTCGTCCAGGAAGGCGGGGTCGAAGCCGGGCGCAGCCCAGTTGCGCTCGCGCAGCTCCTTCAGGCCCTGGAACATGCCGCAGTCGACAAGGAGGCGCCGGCCGGCGGCCTCGAGCAGGTGGCGGCTGCCGGTGACGGTGCCGGCGGCGCCGTGGAAGGTCAGGCGGATGGGATCATTCATGGTCGGCCTTTCGCTATGGAGATGTGGCCGTGCACCATCAGGGTAGACACGAAGGCCCCCGGGACACAAGCCCCGTGGTTGCCGTCCAACGGGGTTCCAACCCGGGCGTATGCGCGTCCGGGCCCTGGCCGCGACCGGCCCGCAGACAAACCGGACGGAAAAAAGCGCGGGAACCATAACGGTTCCCGCGCTCAGTCACCCCAGTGATGGATCGGGGTCCAGTCGATCCATGTGGCGTTGTGGTCGCCGCCATCAGTATGCGGCAAAAGCTAACCCGCGGCCAGCTTCTTTTGGCCCGCTTCGACTTTTTTGTGGAACTCCGCCTGCAGCCCGGCCGCGTCCTTGCCGCAGCAGCCCTTGCCGGCGGCCAGCGACTTGGAGCAGCACTCGTGCATGCCTACCTGCAGCGCCGTCGCCTCGGTCAACGCCG
>CAIOLW010000304.1 GCA_903859215.1 uncultured bacterium
ACATTCGCGCTGACGGTGCTCGTCGACCTGAACGTGGCCATCCAGGTGGGCATGGTGCTCTCGTCGGTGCTGTTGATGATGCGCATGGCCGAGGTCACGCAGGTGCACGCCGTGCGCGACGCCCTCGACTACGAAGCCGCCCCCGGCGACCCGACCGGACCGGTCGAGTTGCCGCCCCAGGTGGCCGTGTTCGAGATCAACGGCACATTCTGCTTCGGCGCTGCGCGTTCGTTCACCGAGACGCTGCAGGCCGACCGCCGCCGCCCCCGCGTGGTGATCCTGCGCATGCGGCACGTGCTGGCCATCGACGCGACGGGCCTGCACGCCCTGGAGGACGTGCACACCCGCCTGCGCAGCCAGGGCGCCACGCTGCTGCTGGCCGGCGTGCACGCGCAACCGCTGGTGGCGATGACCAGGAGCAAGACGATCGAGATCATCGGGCTGGACAACATGTTCGCCACCTATACGGACGCCATCCTGCGGGCGACGGTGCTCATCGAGGCGGGGCGGTAGCCTCCCGCGCCACTTGCCGATCCCCCGGCCCGTATCTAGCCTGTCTGCCTCGCCCGCGCCGGGCCCTGGCGGCCCCGCGCGACGACGAACGACGGCTCCTCAAGGGGGATGTAGAGATGCGCAAGCACTTGTTCGCCGTGGCCGCGCTGGCCCTGTTCCTGTCCGCCGGCGCCGCGAGCGTCCGCGCCCAGGAAGGGCAGATGGACTCGAAGGCCATGGAAGAGATGATGATGAAGCTGGCGACGCCCGGCGCGCCGCACCAGCACCTGGCGCAGATGACCGGCAAATGGACGGCCCGCGTCACGATGTTCAACCCGGGCGCCGAGCCGATGACGACCGACGGCACCTACGAGGGCGAGATGGTCCTGGGCGGCCGCTACCTGCTGGCCCGCTTTCACAGCACCATGATGGGCCAGCCCATGGAAGGCATGTCGATCGACGGCTACGACAACAGCAAGAACGAGTTCTTCAGCCTGTGGTTCGACAACATGGGCACCGGCGTCTTCAGTTCGACCGGTTCACTGTCGGCCGACGGCAAGATCGCGACCTACCACGGCAAGATGACGGTGGGGCCGATGGAGATGCCGACGCGCTCGACCAGCGAGTGGGTCGACAAGGACACCGTGAAGTTCACGATGTGGCAATCGATGGGCGGCCAGGAAATGAAGTCGATGGAGATCACCTACAAGCGCGGCAAATAGGCCCGCTCACGCCGCAAACGAGTTGCGCCGGCGCAAGTCGCCCGAAACGGGGCCTGCGCCGGCGCATTTTCTTCCTGCGGCCGCCTCAGTACGAGATGTCGTCCGGCAGCTCATTCACGTCGTCGTCGCGGTGCGGGAAATGGTCGCGCAGCCGCTCGCCGATCAGCGCGATGCCGCCCGACATCCCCTCCACGAAACGCTCTTCCCTGAAGTGGCCGGCCATCAGGTCGCGGATGTCGTTCCAGAACGCCTCGCCGACGCGCTGGTGCAGTTGTTCATCGCCCAGCACGGCGAATTTCCGCGAGCGCGTGGCCAGGTAGACCAGCACGCCGTTGCGCTCGGCGGTCTTGTGCATGTCCAGCTTCGCGAACACCTCGCGCGCCCGCAGGTACGCGTCGCCCTGGGCGGCGCCGCCCTTCGGCACGTCGCGCTCGAGGTGCAGGCGGATCTCGCCGCTGGTGCGCTGCTCGGCCGCGTGGATCGCGTCGCGCAGTTGCGCCTGCTCGTCGGCAGTCAGGAACTTGCGGGGGATATCGCTGCGTGTCGTCATGGTTACCAACCTCCGCTCGCGCCGCCGCCGCCCGAGAAGCCGCCACCGCCGGAGAATCCGCCGCCGCCGCCGCCACCGCCGCCGCCCCAACCGCCGCCGCGGCCGCTGCCGCCGAGCATCGAACCGATGATCAGCGGACCGAGCATGCTGGAGCGCCGCCGGCCGCCGAACAGGGCGGGAAGCCCGACCAGCATCATGAGCAGGAAGCCGAGCGGGAACGTGCGGCCGGCGCGCCGGTGGCTCACCTGCGCCGCCTGGCCGGCGCCGGTCGCCAGCGGATCGTCGGGCGCGATGGCCCGGGCGACCTCCCGGATGACGTACACCAGGCGGCCGGCCGCCGGCTCGCGCGGGATGTCCACCATCCCGCGCAGGATGCGGCTGGCCACGACGTCGGGCAGCGTCTCCTCGAGCCCGTAGCCGGGTTCGATGCGCGTCTCGCGCTGGTCGGGGAAGACCACGAACAGCACGCCCTTGTTCGTGTCCTTGCTGCCGATCTTCCAGTGCTCGTACAGCCGGTTCGTGAAGTCGTCAAGCACGCCCGCATGCTCGGGCAGCACCGCCACCACGAACTGGATCTTCGTGCGCTGCTCGAAGCCGTACAGGGCGTCGGCCAGCTGCTGCGCCTCGTCCGGCGTCACCAGGCCGACCTTGTCGACGAAGTGCTGCGCCGGCGCCGGCGGCAGGTCCTTGTCGTCGCGCTGGGCCACCGCCGGCATCGCCAGCACGGCCAGCAGGCCCAGCGCCAGGAACAGCTTCGTTCGCACTAGAACTTCACCTTGGGCGCGACATCGGAGCCCGCGGCCGCCTCGAAGTACGCCTTCTTCGCGAAACCGAACGTGTTCGCCATCAGCGACATCGGGAAGCGCCGGATGGCCGTGTTGTAGCCCTGCGCCAGCTCGTTGAACCTGCGGCGCTCGACGGCGATGCGGTTCTCGGTGCCCTCGAGCTGCGCCTGCAGGTCCAGGAAGTTCTGGTTCGCCTTCAGGTCGGGATACTTCTCGACGACGACCATCAGGCGGCCGAGCGCCGAGCTGAGCTCGCCCTGCGCGGCCTGGAACTTGGCCAGCGCCTGCGGGTCCTTCATCGCCTCGGGCGTCAGCTCGGCCGACACCTGCGTCGCCTTGGCGCGCGCGTTGACGACGCCCTCGAGCGTCTCGCGCTCGTGCGCGGCGTAGCCCTTCACGGTCTCGACCAGGTTCGGGATCAGGTCGGCCCGGCGCTGGTAGACGTTCTCGACGTTGCCCCACTGGCCGTCGACGGCTTCCTGCATGCCGACGACCTTGTTGTAGGGGCCGATCAGGGACATCGCGACAAGACCGATGACGGCGATGATGACCGCGAGCGGGATGAACTTCTTCATGATTCCTCCGCAGTGACGGGTGACGGTTCCGACGGGGGGGATACCCGGCCCCGGCCGGGACTATTCATGGGGACAAGTTAGGCGAGCGCGCCGGGCGGGGCGAGGCAAAGGCCGCGGCGGGGCTCAGGGCTGCCCAGGCGTCGCCGGGGCGTCCTCGTCGCCGTCGTCGTCATCGGGCTCCCCCTCGTCGATGACGACCTCGCCGGCCTCCGCGCGGGCCTTGTTCTCTTCCTTCACCAGCTTGCGGGCTTCCTTTTTCGCCTTCTTCTCGAGCTCGCGCCGCCGCTTCTCGAAGGTGAAGTTGTTCCTGGCCATGGTGTCGCCCTTCCCGGGAAATGAGTCCGCCGCCGCTACCTGCGGCGGGCCCGGGCCAGCATCCTGCGGGCCTCGGCGGCCAGATCGGCCGTGAATTCGTTGGCTCCGAGCCCCTTGACCGCCGACTCGAGATACGGGACCGCTTCACTGTTCTTTCCGCAGTCGAGCAGGCAGCGCCCCAGGTCGGACCGGGCCCCCCAGCGCTGCCAGTCGTCCGGCGGCAGCAGGCTGTCGCGGATGGCCACGCACTCGCGCAGCCGATTGACCGCGCCGGCGTGGTCACCCCGAAGGTGGAGCACGTCGCCCATCATCGCCAGCGAATAAGCCGTCTCGACATGCATATCACCGAACAGGCGGCGCCGCATGTCAAGCCCTGCCGTCAGGAAAGAGTCGGCCGCGGCCGCCTGCCCGCGCGAGCCGACGGCCTTGCCCAGGCCGGTCAGGATCGCGGCCACGTAAGGCTTGTCCCCACCGCCGCACTTCTCGTGCGATGCGAGCGCCTTGCGGTAGACGGGCTCGGCGGCCCGGTTGTCGCCCAGGTCCTGGAGCTTGGCGGCCCAGTTGTAGTAGAAGATGACGACGGACGGGTTGGCATCGCCGTTGACGGCGCGAAAGGACTCGGCGATCTGCCCCAGCATGTCGGCGGCCTCGCGATAGCGCCGCTCGGCGTC
>CAIOLW010000305.1 GCA_903859215.1 uncultured bacterium
GGCAGCGCTTTCGCGCTCTCGCTGACCAAGAACGGCCTCGGCGCCCAGACGCTGTCGGGCAATAACCTCTACACGGGTAACACGACCGTCAACGCGGGCTCCCTGACTATCACGGGTAGCTACGTCGGTTCCGCGACCACCACGCTGCTCCTCTACGGCAACAGCTCCGGCAAGGCCGTCGTCAACGTCAGCGGCGACATGTCGCTCTTCGCCACGCAGGGCGCGAACGCCTTCGGCGCGGTGTCCGTCTACAACCAGACCGCGGGCAACGTCATCCTCGGCCAGAACTCCAGCGCCTCCAACCAGTTCATCGCCAACAATGACGGTTACGGCTACTTCAACCTGACCGGCGGCCTCTACCAGCTCGGCGCGGCCGGCCGTTTCATCAACGTCAACGGCAGTGGCGGATACACCGGCGTCGGCGTCGCCTATGTCGGCGGCACCGCGACCCTGAACAACAGCTCGGGCGACTCCTGGTTCATCAACGGTTGGAGCGGCAACGCCCAGTTCACCGTCGGCACCGGCGGCTACGTCAACCGTACCGGCACGACCGGTGGCTACTACCTCGGCATCCTCCTGAACAGCAACAACGCCGGTGACGCGTTCGGCGCGGTCAACATCGCGGGCGGCACCTACGACGGCGGCGCGGACGTCCTGCGCGTCGGTAACGGCGGCACGATGTTCAATTCGCAGGCCTTCTTCAATCTTACCTCCGGCCTCATCGCCCTCGGCGGCAACGCGAGCGTCGCGAACAACGCCGCCGCCTCGCCGACGCTCTCGGTCTGGTCGAACAACTTCGGTTACAACAACCTTTCCGGTGGCACCATCCGTGCCAACGCGGCGGCCACGACGGGCATCCTGTCGTCCTCGAACCCGGGGTACATCACCTTCAATACCAACCTCTACGGCGCGATCAACAACGGCAGCCTCGGCGCCTCGGCGTCCGGTATCGTCACGATCAACACCAACGGCTTCAACGTCAGCGTGCCCGGCATCCGTGCCGCGGAAGGCGCGGGCGTGACCCAGACCGACCTTTCCGTCACGGGCGGCACCGGCTACGTCGGCGCTCCGCTCGTCCGCTTCAGCACCACCGGCGTCATCGCCGGCGGTTCGCCTGCCTCCGGCTACGCCGTCATCAACGGCAGCGGCCAGGTCACCGGCATCGTGATCACGAGCCCGGGTACCTACACGCCTGGCACCGTCCCGACCATCGCCCTCCTCGGTGGCGGCGGCACCGGCGCCAGCGTCAGCGTCGCGGCCCTCAATACCGCGAACACCGCCGGCCGCCTCGTCAAGTCGGGCACGGGCACGCTTACCTTCACCGGCGTCAGCACCTTCACCACGCCGCTCACCATCAACGACGGCACCATCGCCGTCGGTAACGGCGGCGCCATCAACGCCAGCACGATCGCCAGCTACAAGGCCGGTCGCTTCCTCGTCGTCGCCCTGGGCGGCGCCATCGTCGGCGACACGCTCGCCTCGATCATCGACATCGGTCGTTTCACCAACGGCAGCAGCACGGGCGCCATCGCGCTCTCGCCGACCACCGCGGCCACGAACCTCGATTTCGGCAAGTCGGGTTA
>CAIOLW010000306.1 GCA_903859215.1 uncultured bacterium
GCACGCGCCGGTTGTTCTGGTCGACAACGTAGACGATGCCGACGCCGTCGACCGCCACGCCGTTCGGCCCGTTGAACTGGCCGGCGCCGGTGCCGTAGGCGCCCCAGGCGGTGTCGAAGGTGGGGGTCGTCGGGGCCGGGGTGGCCCAGGCATGGCCAGCGATGGCCAGCCCCAGGGCCATGATGTTGCAGCACAAGAGATTACGGGACATGGCGGCCCTCCCGGGAGCGGTTGCACGCGCGGACCGCCCCGGGGCGGCGCAGTCAAAATGATGATCGCCGACAAATTATAGGACATTTCAGCAATAATGGATAGGCATAATTCCCAGCTGAGAGATGTCCGTTCAATCGCTCCTCTTGCGGCGCGTCGACCTGAGTCCTGCGTCGCACCGCATCGAGATCCGCAAAATGCCGAGGAATGATTCCCATACTTTGCCGGCTCCGTATTCGGTAGGATTTCTGTCCGATTTGGGCGCCGTTACCCCACGTTGAGGGCCGTGCCCCACATGCTGCCTGAACGCAGTCCGGACGAAATCAGCGGTGTCGCGGAGCGCCTGCTCGCAACCCGGGGTGCGCCGACGCCGTCGGCCTTCGTCACCTGACGTGGCAGCCACCCGGACAACGTCGGCGAACCCCACCAGGAGATCGGCCGCCGGGTCGAAGTGCTCTGTGAGACGATTTTCGGCGGCGAGAATGTGTTCGGCGCCCGCGACGGCGAAGGGATCCTGCAATCCCCAGCCGCCGCGGCGCGCCGGGCTCAGCTGGCCATCTCGGGATGTTGCGGCCGTCCCCGCGGGCCTTCCGGCAGACGGTCGAGCCCCGGTTGCGCCTGGGGCCGTCACCGCGGCGCATCCCGCTGCGGGACGTGCCCGGGATCGAGGCCTGATTTCCGCGCCACGGCGGCGGGGACTTCAGCGGCTTGCGCCCACGATCGTGAATTCGTCGCGGTCGTGGTGCAGGTGCCGCACGCGCGCGCCGGAAGCCAGCCGGCCCAGGACCGAATCGCCGGCGCGCAGTTCGCGGAGCAGGGCGTTGGCATCGGTCCGCCCGAACTTCAGGTTCACCACGAAGCGTCGGCACCAGCGCCCGGCCAGCCATGGCTCGAGCACGCCGCGCAGCACGTGATGGGGTTCCTCGACCAGGTCGCAGAACAGCCAATCGTAGACCTGGCCGGTGCGCGGCCGGAACACGAAGGCGTCCTGCTGCAGGTGCTCGACCAGTGGGTGGTCCAGCGCGCCGCCCTTGAGCAGGCCGTTGTCCACGGCCGTCACGAGCGCCCCCCGCTTGGCCGCGCTGAAGGCCCAGCCGCCGGGCGCCGCGCCGAGGTCGCAGACAAGCTGGCCGGGCTCGGGGGCGCCGCCGGCCACGCCGTACGCCTCTTCGACCTTCAGGTATGATCGGGCCGGCGCCGCGGGATCGTCGGCCATGCGGCGCTGCCCGCCGAGCCAGGCGTCCCGGGACACGAGCACGCTGTCGAAGCCGGTGAAGACCGCGAACAGGCCGCGCACGGGGCCCGTCCCCGGCGAAGCTTCAGCCAGGGCCAGGCGCGCCACGCGGCCGAGGCGCCGGGAGAGCTTCTCGTGGAACGCGCGTTCGACCGCGGCCGCGCGCCGGCCCAGGCCCGGCACGCCGTCGACGGCGCTGAACACGCACGGCCACGGCGTGGCGACCTGCTCGCCCCGCAGCGCCTCGGCGAACCAGTCGCAGAGCGCGCCGCCGAGGGCGTTGACCGAGTCGCCGGCGATCGTGGCGAGGGGGAACAGGTCGGCCGAGGCGAAGGCCCAGCCGGCGGCCGGCATGGCGTTCGTCGGCTCGCCGGATCCGAGCGTGACCAGGCCAGGGGAAGGCGAACCGGCCCGCAGCCCGGCATCAGCCAGTTCACGCGCCAGCATGTCCTCGAAGCCCGATCGGCACAGGCAGGCGCGCGCGGGAGAGACGCCGTCGTCGGTCACGGCAGGGGAGAGGTCGGGCCGTCCCCGCCGTCCCGCTTGCGCAGCCACATCACCAGCGCCGCCAGGCCGCCGACCAGGAACAGGGCCTGGATTACCCGCACCAGCGACACCAGCCAGGCGATGCCGATGCCGAGCGCGGCCCATTTGAACCACTCGCCGCCGGACGGCGTGACGCGGCTGACGATGTACACCACCAGCAGGATGAACGGGCCCGTGAAGAGAAAGCGCACGGCGCGCAGCGTCCTGAACATGCGGGACCTCCCGGGACGAGTCGTCGAC
>CAIOLW010000307.1 GCA_903859215.1 uncultured bacterium
ACTGCCCTTGCCCAGCAGGTTGTAGCCGTGGCACCCCATGCAGGCGCCGAACCCGGTCTGCCGCACGGACGTGCCGTGGAAGTCGGTCGCGTTCGGGTCGGCCCACGTGGACGAATGCGTGCCGCCAGGCAGCGTGATGTCCGTCTTGCCGCAGCCGGCGGCCAGGGCCAGGGCGACCAGGCCGACGGCCACGAATGTTGCGCGGGCGGCGCGATGAGCGATGCGGAGCATGGTTGAGGCCTCTCCCTGGAGTTGGTGTTGCGGACCGGACCCGCCTACGGGTGCGGTCCTTCGTGGCAGCGATCACACGAGACTCCCGACCAGCCGCCAAAGTAGTCGGCGCCGTGGCAGGTGCGGCACGACTGCGTGCCGTACGTCCGCCCGTAGTACCCGTGCTGGTACTGGGACGCCCAGCCCACGGGATGGCCGCCGACGCCGTCATGGCATCTGTAGCACGACACGCC
The DNA here is from genome assembly GCA_903859215.1 of uncultured bacterium. GTDB lineage: Bacteria > Krumholzibacteriota > Krumholzibacteriia > LZORAL124-64-63 > LZORAL124-64-63 > CAINDZ01. The sequence continues at coordinate 465 of CAIOLW010000307.1, forward strand.
GCTGGTGCCGCCGCGGCCGTCGGCGCCATGGCACCGCCGGCACGACACCGGCGTGTTCGCCCCCACGTAGGCGCCGTGCTGCAGCTTGCCGGACCAGCCGCTCGGGTGCCCGCCCGGCCCGTCGTGGCAGTCGAAGCACGAGACGCCCGACCAGCCGCCGCGACCGCCGGCGCCATGGCAGTCGGCGCACCCGGCCAGGCCCGCGCTCGCGACGGCGGCACCGTGGTAGGCCGGAAGCGACCAGCTCGGCATGTGGCCGCCGGGGCCGTAGTGGCAGAGGTAGCAGGAGACGCCCACACGACCGCCGCGGAGGTCGCTGCCGTGGCAGCTGACGCAGGTCGCGGTGCCGCCGGCGCGCACATCGGCTCCGTGCTGCTCGACCGAGCCGTAGCCCTCGGGATGCCTGCCCGTCGGGCCGGGATGGCACGTGTAGCAGGAAACGCCGGACCAGCCGCCGCGGTGGTCGGCGCCGTGGCAGAAGGTGCAGCTGGCTGCGCTGTCGCTGGCCGCGGCAGCGCCGTGGCGCGCCGGGTCGGCCCAGCCCGCGGGGTGGTCGCCCGGGCCGTCGTGGCACTGGTAGCAGGAGACGCCGGATGACCCGCCGCGGAAATCGCTGCCGTGGCAGGCGGCGCAGGTCGCGCCTTCGGTGAGGATGGCCGCGCCGTGGACCTCGGGCAGGGCCCAGTCGGCGGGATGCACATCCTGCGCGATGCGATGGCAACCGATGCACGACACGCCCGACCAGCCGCCCTGCTGGTCGGCGCCGTGGCAGGCGGCGCAGTGCGCCGTGGCCGGCGTCGTGGCCGCGGGGCCGTGCATCGAGCCCGCCGCCCAACCCTCGGGGTGGCCGCCGGCGCCGGCGTGGCAACTGAGGCAGCCGGGCGCCGCCGCGTCACCGGCGAGCGTGGCGCCGTGGCAGGCGCGGCATTCCGCGACGCCGCTGCGGGCAACGTAGGCGCCGTGCGCCCAGGCCGTGCCCGAATCAAGCCACGCCGCGTCGTGCGCGGGCGCAGATGACGAGCCTGCCTCGTCGGTCGCATCGCCCAGGCAGCCGCCCAGGGCCACCAGCGCCGACAAGGCCAGCGCACACAGGCAGAATGAGTAACGGCGTCCACTGGGCAGAGCCATGGCGGGGCTTCCTCCACGATCCGGGGGTTGTCTCGTCCTGTGGATGGAACGTCACGGTTGCGAGCGCGCCCAGCGGCCGCGATGACGGCCGGCCGGCACAAGGCGCGGAACGATAACACGCCGATCCGGAATAGTCATATAAGATGCTTTTTGTATTCTTTAGACGATCGCGGCACTCAAAATCAATCGCTGGCGCACCCTGCCGGCATTGAACTGCTGGCCGACCTTGCTATTCTGGCCATCCCGTTACTGGTTTATCAAGTGCGCGCAGCCGGCATTCCACCGGCGAAGCTGCCGCGGGTTCTATCAGGGAGGTCGCCGTCATGGCGTTCCGCGATCAGGATGCTCTCGACTATCACAGCCAAGGCCGTCCGGGCAAGACCGAGGTCGTTGCCACCAAGCCGTGCCTGACCGCACGCGACCTGTCGCTGGCGTACTCGCCAGGCGTCGCCGTGCCGTGCCTCGAGATCGAGAAGAACCCGGCCGATGCCTACAAGTACACCAACAAGGGCAACCTGGTGGCCGTGTTCTCGAACGGCACCGCGGTGCTGGGCCTGGGCGACATCGGCGCGATGGCCGGCAAGCCGGTGATGGAAGGCAAGGGCGTCCTGTTCAAGCGCTTCGGCCATGTCGACGTGTTCGACATCGAAGTCGACTCGCACGACCCCGAAGAGATCATCAAGTGCTGCAAGATGCTCGAGCCGACGTTCGGCGGCATCAACCTCGAGGACATCAAGGCGCCGGAGTGCTTCTACATCGAAGAGCGCCTGCGGGCCGAGATGAAGATCCCGGTCTTCCACGATGACCAGCACGGCACCGCCATCATCTCGGGCGCCGGCCTGATCAACGCCGCGCACATCCAGGGCAAGAAGCTGAAGGACCTGAAGGTCGTCGTCTCGGGCGCCGGCGCCTCGGCCATCGCCTGCGCGAAGTTCGCCGAACTGCTGGGCGTGCCCCTGGCCAACATCTCCCTCGTGGACAGCAAGGGCGTCTGCTACAAGGGCCGCACCGAGGGCATGAACAAGTACAAGGAGCACTTCGCCCACGAGACGAAGAACCGCACGCTGGCCGACGCCATGAAGGGCGCGGACGTGTTCTACGGCTGCTCGGTCAAGGGCCTGGTCAGCCAGGACATGGTGCGGTCGATGAACGACAAGCCCATCGTCTTCGCGATGGCCAACCCCGACCCGGAAATCCCGTACCCCGACGCGATGGCCGCGCGCAGCGACCTGATCATGGCCACCGGCCGTTCGGACTACCCGAACCAGGTCAACAACGTGCTGGGCTTCCCGTTCATCTTCCGCGGCGCGCTCGACGTGCGGGCCAGCGCGATCACCGAGGAAATGAAGCTGGCCGCGGCCCACGCGCTGGCCGAGCTCGCTCGCGAGCCCGTTCCCTCCTACGTGTCGGCGGCCTACGGCGGCCAGACGTTCGAATTCGGGCCGGAGTACATCATCCCGAAGCCGTTCGATTCGCGTGTGCTGTCCCGCGTGGCGTTCGCCGTCGCCAAGTCGGCCTGCGACTGCGGCGTGGCCGGCGTGCCCATCACCGACTGGGCTGCGTACCGCGAGAAGCTCGAGAGCATGACCAACCGCTCGCTGCTGGTGATGCACAACATCCGCGCCGCCGCGAAGCGCGCCCCCCAGCGCATCATCTTCGCCGACGGCGAGAGTGACCGCGTGCTCGAGGCCTGCCGCGTCGTGGCCGGCGAGGGCTTCGCCAAGCCGACCCTGCTGGGCCGGCCCGAGGTCATCAAGGCCCGCGCCGCGACGCTGAACATCGACCTGGCCGAGATGAAGCTGGTCGATTCCTCCTGCGGCGACCGCCACGAGGAAATGGCGCAGATGCTGTTCAAGGCCAAGGCGCGCCACGGCTACGACCTGGACAAGGCGCGCCGCATGGTGCAGCTGCCCATCCACCACGGCGTGATGCTGCTGCGGTCGGGCGAGGCGGACGGCATGGTCTGCGGCGCCGAGCGTTCCTACGTGGAGACGCTGAAGATCGTGCTGTCGATGGCCGAGCTGAAGCCGGGCGTGTCGCGCGTGGTCGGCATGCACGTGCTGCTGATCGAGGGCCGGGCCTACGTGTTCGCCGACACCACGGTGAACTTCAAGCCCGACGCCCGGCAGCTGGCCGACATCGCCGTGCAGGCCTGCGAAGTGGCCGGCCACTTCAACATCGACCCGAACGTGGCGATGCTGTCGTTCTCGTCGTTCGGCGACAACGACCGCCCCGAGGCGCGCGTCGTCCGCGATGCGGTGGCGATCCTGCGCAAGGAGCACCCGACGATGAAGGTCGACGGCGAGATGCGCGCCGACGTGGCCGTGCTGCCGGGCCAGCTGGCCAAGCTGGTGCCGGACAGCCCGCTGACCGAGCCCGCGAACGTGTTCGTGTTCCCCGACCTGCAGAGCGCGAACATCGCGTACAAGCTGGTCGGCCACATGGGCAACCGCGAGGTCATCGGGCCGCTGCTGGTCGGGCTCAAGCAGCCGATCCACATGCTGTCGCTCGGTTCGACGGTCGACGAGATCGTCAACATGGCGGCGCTGGCCAGCTACGAGGCGGGCCGGTAGGCATCGGAAACTCCCGCCGATCGCGGCGGGAAAGGGCGTGGGCGCCGGTCGTCGGACCGGCGCCCACTTTTTTTTCGGCGCCAAATTGTTGCGAAACAATCACAAAGCCCCGCCGGGACGTGCCGGCAAGGCGGGCGCGGGACCCGCCTGCGCGCCCGCCGCCGAGGGTGGCGAACGCCAGTCACTCATCTCCCAGTGTCAATGAGTTCAATGGCTTCGCGACCCGACGGTGCCGCCGCGAGCGGCCGTCGGGCGCGCTACGATGTCGATCGCCCCGCCGCTGGGCCCACTCCGGCGATCCGCGCCGCAACCGGCGATCGACGCCTTCGCGACAGGGGATAAAAATTGTCCCCCTTGAAATCGAATTGCCGCCTTCGGTAGAATCCGCGCAGTGCAGCAGGTCGAGCACGACGATGCGGGATCAGGGATATGTGTACACGTGAATGAGGGGCATCCGCGGTATACGTATCCACTCAACCCCTGGTCCCGCCTCCAAAACGCTCGCTCGCCATGGGCCCTTGCCTGCCGCGCCACTGCCCCGATGTGCGACCACGCGGTCGTTCCGGTGTCCATGACACGCCGCACCGCGCACATCCCGATCGTCATCTCTGGTGATTGCTTCATGTGACCGGTTCCGAGCCCAGCCAGGTCCAACGGGGAGGCGCCATGCGCACAACTCCTCGCGGCACGGCGTTCCCGGGGATCAACCGCGCGGCCTCGCCCGCCCGCGCAACCGGATGGGCGCAACGAACCGATCGACAACTCGTCGAACTGCAAGGATTGGGGGGGTCATGACATCGCATAGCCCGACGCCGCGAGCCCGACTGAAGGCCGCACTGGCAGCTTTCCTGCTCATCATCCTGGGACTGGCCTCGACGGCCGCCGCCCAGCAGATGACCGGCACCTTGAACATCCCCGGCGACTATGCCTCGCTGGCGGCTGCGGTCACGGACCTCAATGTGCGCGGTGTCGCGCCCGGAGGCGTGGTCCTGAACCTGGTCGCGGGCAACCCGCAGACCGCACCGGCCGGCGGCTATGTCGTCGGCGGCTCGGGCTCGGCGGTGCTGACATCCGCGAACGCCACCGCCCAGGTCACGATCCAGGGCAACGGCAACACGATCACGGCCTATACCCCGCAGGTCTCCGGGACCCTGACCGACGCGATCTTCAAGCTCGTCGGCGCCGACTGGGTCACGATCACCGGGTTCACCATGCAGGAGAATCCGGCCAACGCCACGACGGCGGCAGCGACCAACAACATGACCGAATGGGCCGTTGCGCTGCTCTATGCCAGCACGACCGACGGCGCCCAGAACAACACCATCCAGGGCAACACCATCTCGCTGAACCGCGCCTACACCAACACCTGGGGCGTGTACAGCAACGTGCGCCACTCCGCCACGGCGATCGCGACGACGGCCGACATCACGAATGCCACGACCGCGCCGAACAGCGGCAACAAGGTCTACGGCAACGCGATCAGCAACGTGAACATGGGTATCGCGTTCATCGGTTCCGGCACGGCCGCGAACCAGGACGTCGGCAACGACGTGGGCGGCAGTTCGGCCGCGACCGGCAACACGATCACGAACTGGGGCGGCGCCGCGGCTGTGAGCGGCTACATCTCCAATTCGGGCACGTCGTACGGCATCTTCATGAACCACCAGGTGGGCGACAACGTCGCGTACAACACGCTCACGAGCGCCGCCGTCAGCGGCACGGCGGTGACGTTCCGCGGCATCTTCAAGGACTACACCACCACCGCCCCTGTCGGCACCATTGCGAGCAACATCACCAACAACACCGTGACGATGACCAGCGGCTTCACCTCCGGCACGTTTGAGGCGATCCGCTCGCAGGGCATGACCGCCCTCGCCACGGCGACGATCAACATCAACAACAACACGGTCCTGAACTGCGCGGTGACCGGCGCCGCGTCGTCCAGCGCGATCACCGGCATCGTCAACAGCTCGGCGCCCGGCACCCTGAGCCTGAGCGGCAACATCATCCGCGGCACGACGTCGACCGCGACGACCGGCGGCTTCACCGGCGTGTCGAACACCGGAGCGGTGGCCGGCACGATCAACATCAACAACAACCAGGTCGGCAACGCCAGCGGCGGCGCGATCACGTTCAGCGCGGCCACGAGCGGCGCCCTCAACGGCATCACGAACTCGGGCGGCGCGGCCACGGCGGCGCTCTCGATGTCCGGCAACGACATCCGCGGCATCACGCACTCGTTGGCCGGCACGTCGGCCCACACCTATGTCATCAACTCGGCCGCGACCCTCTCCCAGAACATCAGCAACAACACGTTCACGAACCTGAACGTGAACACGACCGGATCGGTGACCTTCCTCAGCGACAGCGTCACGGCGCCGGCCGGCGGCACGAAGACGGTCAACGGCAACTCCATCGTGACGGCATTCAACAAGGGCGGCGCCGGCGGCACCGTGACCCTCTACACCGACAACGCCTCCTCGGTGGCCGGGGTCATCGTCAACAACAACAACAACAACTTCTCGAACCTGGCCGTCACGGGCGCGGCGGTCATTGCCGGCTGGAGCAACACGGACGGCGGCGCGCCCACGAAGACCATCCAGGGCAACACCTTCAGCAACTGGACGGGCGGCACCGGTTCCGTCACCGCGCTGAACGTGAACTTCGGCACCGCGTCGGTCGTGACCGTGGCGGGGAACACCGTCAGCGGCATCACCGGCGCCGGCGCCATCACCGGCATCGTCCTCGGCAGCTCGATCGGCACCGTGAACGTCACGGGCAACGCGGTCTACTCGCTGGCAAGCACGGGAATCGCGGCGGTCCAGGGCATCACGACCGCCTCGACCACCGCGAACCTCGGCAAGAACCGCATCTACGACCTGAGCGGCAGCAACGCATCGTCGACCGTGAACGGACTGCTGGCCTCGGCAGGAACGACGATCACGGCCGCGAACAACCTGATCGGCGACCTGCGGGCGCCGGCGGCGACCGCGACCGGCGACGTCGTCCGCGGCATCAGCCTGACGTCGAGCACGACCTTGTCGACGATCAATCTCTACCACAACACCATCTACCTGAACGCCAGTTCGTCCGGCGCCAACTTCAGCACGTCGGGCATCTACCACACGACGAGCACCACGGCGACGACGGCTGCGTTGAACATGCGCAACAACATCGTCACCAACCTGTCGACTCCCGGCGGAACCGGCGTCACCGCCGCCTACCGCCGCTCGTTCAATACGATCACGAATTACGCAACCGGCTCGAACAACAACCTGTTCAGCGCCGGCGCCCCCGCGCCCAACCGTCTTGTGTACTACGATGGGACGAACTCCGACCAGACGCTCGGCGCGTTCCAGGCCCGGGTGACGCCGCGCGAGGCCAACTCGATCAGCGAGAACCCCCCGTTCCTGAGCACGACGGGCTCGAATCCCGGTTTCCTGCACATCAACCCGGTCATCGGCACGCAGGTCGAGAGCGCCGGCCAGGCCCTCGCCGCCGTCACCGACGACATCGACGGGGACGCGCGCAACGCCTCGACGCCGGATCTCGGCGCCGATGAAGGCAACTTCACGCTGGCCGACCTGTCCGGGCCGGCGATCGCCTACGCGACGCTGGCCAACACGGCGACGCTCGGCGCCCGCACGCTGACCGCCACGATCACCGACGCGTCCGGCGTCCCGGTGACCGGCGCCGGCCTGCCGGTGCTCTACTGGAAGATCAATGCCGGTTCCTGGTCGGCTGCCACGGCGGCTTCGCTGGGCGGCAACCAGTACCAGTTCTCGTTCGGCGCCGGCGCCGTCTACCCGGATGTGGTCTCGTACTACGTCGCGGCGCAGGACAATGCCGGCACGCCGAACGTGTCGGCCAACCCGTTCGCGGGCGCTGCCGGGTTCACCGTGAACCCGCCCGCGGCCGCGACGCCGCCGACCACGCCCAACACGTACGCGATCCTGGGCGCGATCGCCGGCACCTTCACCGTCGGCACCGGCGCGAACTACGCCACGCTGACGGCGGCGGTCATCGACCTCAATTCCAAGGTCGTCTCCGGCCCGGTCACCTTCCTGCTGAACGACGCCACTTACGCGACCGAGACCTACCCGATCACGATCAACGCCAACGGCGGCCTGAGCGCGGCCAACCCGCTCACGATCCGCCCGAATACGGGCGTGACGGCGGCCCTGTCGGGCACCAGCGCGACGGCCCTCATCGTCGTCAACGGCGCCGACTACGTGACCATCGACGGCTCGAATTCGGGCGGCAGCAGCCGCGACCTGACGCTCACGAACACCGGCACCGGCACGACCAGCGCCGTCGTGTGGGCGCAGACGGCCGGCGGCACGGACCCCGTGACGTACAGTTCGTTCCGGAACCTGAACCTGGCGGGCAGCGGCAACACGCAGACGCTGTTCGGCATCGGCCTGGGCGCGAGCGCGATCTCGACGGCCAGCCTCGGCGCCGGCAACAGCTACAACACGGTGCAGAACTGCAGCATCAGCAAGACGCAGTACGGCATCTACTCGCAGGGTGCGAGCAGCGCCGCCAAGAACACCGGCAACGTGTTCACGCAGAACCTCATGAACACCGCGAGCCCGAACAACGTCGCCCGGGGCGGCATCTGGCTCGGCTTCGAGAACGCCGTCCAGGTAACGCAGAACACGATCTCAGGCATGAGCCTGGCCGGCTCGCCGGACGCGGTCGGCATCGCCCTGGGCCTGAGTGCGATCAGCACGACCACGTTCACAGGCAACGAGGTCACCAACGCGACCGTCGCGCGGAACAATATCGGCACGGTCGTCAACACCGGGACGTACTCGGCGGCGGGCATCGCGGTAGCCTCCGCGGCGTCCGGCACGAACCTGATCGCCAACAACCTGGTCAGCGGCGTTTCGGCGAACGGCACGTCCGGCGACTTCGGCGCCGGCATCATCCTGGGCGGCGGCGCCGGCTCGACGACGCAGGCCTACTACAACACGGTCTCGATGTCCGGGACGCAGACCGGCGGCGGTTACCCGAACATCGCACTGGCGATCGGCGGGACGACGCCCGTGGTCGACGTCCGCAACAACATCCTGTCCAACACGCAGGTGACGGGCACGGGCACCAGCTATGCCATCGGCCTGGCCTACAGCGGCACGGCCGGCAACTACGCCAACCTCACGTCGAACAACAACGACCTCTACGTGTCGACGGGAGCCACGTTCGCCACCGGCGTCACGGGCGGTCTCTCGGGCACGGCCCGCGCCACCCTGGCCGCGTGGAACACCGAGACCGGGCGTGACGCGCCGGGCGTGTCGGTCGCCACGGCGGCCCCGTTCGTCTCCACGACGGACCTGCACCTGGTGCCGGGCGCAACGACGCTGCTCGAATCGGGCGGCACGCCGATTGCCGCGGTGACCAACGACTACGACAACGACCCGCGCAGCGCAACGACGCCCGACATCGGCGCCGACGAGTTCGCCGGCTCGCTGTTCGTGGCCACCGACATGGCCGCCACCGCGTTCATCGACCCGACAAACGGCGGCTCGAAGAGCGTCGGCGTGGCGTTCGCCCCGCAGGCGTCCTTCACCAACATCGGCACGGCCGCACAGGCCGGCGTGACGGTCCGCTACCGGATCGTTGGGCCGTCCCCGGCGATCACCGAGGTCTACAATGCGACGGCGACCATCGCCTCGATCCCGGGCAGCGGGGTAGCGACGGTCACGTTCCCGAGCGCGACGCTGGGCGCCGGCGGCTCGTACGCGATCTACGCCTCGGCCGAACTCGCGGGCGACCAGGCGGCCGGCAACGACCAGATCACCGGCACGGTCTCGGCGCTGACGCCGATGTCCGGCACGTACCTGGTCGGCGTGACGGCCTTCAACGAGCTGGCGGGCACGAACCTGACGTTCGAGCCGCAGGTGCGGAAGGTGACGCGCGAAGTCCTTGAGCCTGTGGAACAGCAGGCGCAGATGAGCGGCGACAAGTCCTCCACGGACGTGTTCCTGGCGGACCGCATCGAGTGGAAGACGGTCACCCGCGAGGTCGAGGAGACCGTCTGGGTGCCGATGCAGAACGGCCAGAAGTTCGTGCGTGACCTGCGCGTCTCGCGCCTCGAGAACGCGGGCCTGCCCGACTGGGCGATGGCCGGCGCCTACGCGACCATCACGGCTGCGGTGGCCGACCTCAATGCGCGCGGCGTGAGTGGGCCGGTCCAGTTCCTGCTGACCGACCCGAGCTATCCGACCGAGTCGTTCCCGATCACCGTGAACGTGGCGGCCGGCGCACCCACCGCCGCGAACACCGTAACCTTCAAGCCCAATGCGGGCGTCACGGCCACGGTCTCGGGCGCGAGCGCGAGCGGGGCCCTGTTCAAGATCCTGAACACGAACTACGTCGCCATCGACGGTTCGAACGTGACGGACGGGACGTCCCGTGACCTCACGCTCGAGAATACCAGCGCCACGAGCCCGACCGTCGTCTGGTTCGGTTCGGCGGGAACCAACCCGCTGACGGGCGACAAGCTGGCCAACTGCGTGGTGCGCAACGGCGTGGCCACCAGCTCGGCCGTGGTGATTTCCGACGGGACGACCGCCGGCAACGCCGGCTACTTCTCGAACCTGGAAGTGCGCAACAACCGGATCGAGAAGGCCTACATCGGCGTCTACGCCAATGGCGGCACGACGCCGGCCAACGGCTCGGGCCTGACGTACGCGGGCAACCAGCTCGACACGAGCGGCGCCAATGCGATTCGCCTGGTCGGCCTCTACATGCAGGGCGTCAACGGGGCGACGGTGACCGGCAACACCCTCGGCAACTTCGAGAACGCCACGGCCGAGAACGACATCGGCATCTGGCTGGCCACCGGGACCACCAACGCGGTCGTCTCGGGCAACACCGTGACGAACCTCGGCTCCACGAGCAGCTCCGCATACGCGCCGATCGGCATCGACATCACGTCGGGCGTCGCCGGCGCCAACGTCAACGTGGCGCAGAACACGGTCACGAACATCAGCACGAGCGGCACGACGGCCGTCCGCGGCATCGCGTCGCCGATCGCCGCAACCGCCGACGTCGTGATCCAGCGCAACAACGTGCACGGGATCACGAACAACAACACGTCGACGTACGGCTCGTACGGCATCGACATCGCGGCCGGCAACAACCACTCGCTCCTGAACAACTTCGTGAGCGACGTCCGGCACAACATGACCGGCGGCGCTGCGTTCTCGACGACGTACGGCGTCTTCGGGATCCGCATCGCCTCGGGCTCCGGCCACGTCGTGGCGGGCAACTCGGTGAACCTGTACGGCGCGCTGACGGGCACGGCCTCGAGCAGCCTGTTGTCGTCGGCGCTGTGCGTCGTCTCGTCGGCCTCGACGGGGTGCGACATCCGGGACAACCTGCTGGCGGACAAGCTGACGGGCGGCACGACGTCGGTGGCCCACGTCTCCGCCTACCTGCCCTCGGGCGCCACCTCGGCCATGGGCCTGAACTGGAACAACAACGCCTACTACTGCGGCACCACGTCGGCATCGCAGGGTATCGCCCAGGTCGGCTCGACTGCCGGCACGGGCTTCTACGTGCCGGGCAACTTCGACCCGGCCAACACGACCCCCGCCACGAACCTGCGTGCCTACACGAGCGCGCTGTCGCCGGCCGGTGACGACGACAACGCCTCGGTGGCCAGCACCGCGGTGGTGCCGTTCGTGGACAGCACCGACCTGCACGTCCGCACCGACATGCTGTCGCCGGTCAGCAACGCCGGCGTGGCCATGGCTAGCGTCACGACCGACTTCGACGGCGAGGCGCGCCTTGCCACGCCGGACATCGGGGCCGACGAATTCACCATCTACACCCTCGCGACGTCGGTCATCGGGAGCGGCAGCGTTGCCGTCTCGCCCGAGCAGACGGCGTTCGCGCCGGGCACGACGGTGACCCTGACGGCCACCCCGGCCGACGCCTGCCAGCTGTTCACCGGCTGGTCCGGCGGCGCGACGGGCACCACGAACCCGCTGACGATCGTGATGGACGGCAACAAGGCCATCACGGCGACCTTCGCGCCGAAGACCGGCACGATCACCGCCACGGCCGGACCGGGCGGCTCGATCAGCCCGGCCGGCGCCACGGTCGTCGCCTGCGGCGGCAGCCAGGCGTACACGATCACGGCCGAGTCCTGCTTCAACATCGCCGACGTCCTGGTGGACGGTGTCTCGGTGGGCGCGGTCGCGAGCTACACCTTCACCGGTGTCAGCGCCGACCACACCATCGCCGCTTCGTTCATCCAGAAGGCCTACACGATCACGGCCACGGCCGGCCCCGGCGGCTCGATCACGCCCGCGGGCGCGGTCGTCGTCGCCTGCGGCGCCGACCAGGGCTTCGCCATCGCGGCGGACCCGGGCTCGAGCCTCGTCGACGTCCTGGTCGACGGCGTCTCGGTGGGCGCGGTCACGAGCTACACCTTCACCGGTGTCGGCGCC
>CAIOLW010000308.1 GCA_903859215.1 uncultured bacterium
ATGCCCAGCCGCTCGGCCTCGCGCACCACGGCGCCGTTGATGGCGTCGACCTCGGTACGGCAGGCGCGGGCCAGGTCCTGCCACATCGACGGGCGGTTCTTGCCGAGGGCCTTCTGCGAGTTGATGACCGGGGCGTAGGGGTCGTCCTCGTTCACGATGGGCACGCCGCGCGCCTTCATCACCGCGATGATCTCACGGCACAGGTCGGACATGAACGATTGCAGGTCGGGATCGTCCAGCAGTTCGCGACAGGTCAGGCCCGTCAGGGCCGACACCGGGTTGACCACCGCGTTGTGCAGCAGCTTCTGCCAGATGACATCGTCGATCTGGTCGACCACGTTCGTGTCCAGGCCGGCGGCGCGGAAGACCTCGCCCACCTTCTCGTGCTCGGGCGTCACCTTGCCGTCGAAGGGCGCGATCTGGATCGGCTTGATGCCCGGCCGGTAGCGCAGCCGGTTGGGACCCGTGTGCTGGATGCTGTGGTAGGTGATGCCGCTGAGGATCTGGCCCGGCGAGACGATTTGCGCCATCGCCTCGGTGTTGCCGATGCCGTTCTGCATCGACAGCACGAACGTGGCCGGGCCGATGACCGGCCGGACGGCGTTCATCGCGTCGGTGGTCTGGTAGCTCTTGACCGAGACGAAGACGAGGTCGGCGACGGGCAGGCCGGTGACGTCGGCGACGACCCTGATCGGGATGCAGACCTCGCCCTTGGTGCCCTCCGAGAGGTACAGGCCCTGCTCGTTCAGCAGCCGCGCGCGGGCCTCGTTGATCTCGATGAACGTGACCTCGTGCCCGGCCGCGGTCAGCTGCGCGCCGACCAGGCCGCCGAGGGCGCCGGCTCCGACGACGACGATCCTCATCGGTTCTTCCATTCCGGGCGACGTTTGGCGTAGAAGGCCTCGATGCCCTCGACGGGGTCTTCGCTGGTCATCAGCTCTTCCAGGAACACCTTCTCGGCCAGGTCCAGGCGCGTCGCGAACTCGGCGCCGCTGACCCGCTTGAGCGTCCGCGTGTTCAGCCGCATCACCAAAGGACTGGCGCGGCGCAGGTCCTTCAGCCAGCCTTGCAGCGCCTCATCGAGCCCTGCGGCCGGCACCACGCGGCTGACGATGCCCATCGCGGCCATCTCGGCCGCCGTGTACGAGCGGCCGCCGGCGGTGATCTCCAGCGCCCGGGCGCGTCCCACCAGCTGCGGCAGCACCACGACGCCCACCGGCGCGAAGAAGCCCAGGCGGATCTCCGGCTGGCCGAACGTGGCCTCCTCGCTCGCCAGCAGCACGTCGGCCATCAGCACCAGCTCGAAGCCGGCGCCCAGGGCCGCGCCCTGCACCGCCATCACCACGGGCACGTCCAGCGCATCGAGGCGGCGGAACAGCCGGCCGAACGAGGCGATCATCACCGGCGCCTGCGCGGGGCGGTGCTCGCCGACGTCGGCGCCGGCGCAGAACGCCTTGCCCGCTGCGGTGATCGCCACGCCCTTGATCGCGCGATCGGTGGCGATCGCCTCGAGGTGCCCGCTCATCTGGTCCATCAGGGCCGCGCTCATGATGTTCACGGGCGGGTTCTCGAGGTGCAGGCAGGCGATGCCGTCCTGGATCGTCAGGGAAACCAGCAGGGATGCGGACATCGCGTTCCTCCAGGGCCTGTCGCCAGGCCGGATGGTATTCAGGCCTTGGCCCAGGTGGTCCCCGGCGCCTCCAGCGTGTAGTGCACCTTGATCGCCTCGAGCTCCTCGAACAGCCGCGGCACGACCTGCACGCGCTGGCCGATGGCGAGCGCGGCTTCATCCAGCGTCCCGCCGCACCAGGCCAGCAGCCGACCGCCCTCGTCCAGGTCGACGACGCCGATCGTGAACGGCGTGCGCCCCTCGAAACCGGCGGGCGCCGCCGCGATGCGCGTGAACGTGACCACGGTGCCCGCGCCGCCGTACTCGGTGAACGTGAACGCAGCGCCCCGGCAGTCGGGGCAGTCGGCGCGCGGAGGGAAGCTGACGCGGCCGCAGGCGTCGCACCGCGAGCCCATCAGCCGCCCGTCCTTCAGGTGCTGCGCGAACCCGGCCACCTTCGTGTGGGGGCAGTAGCTGACCAGCCCGAACCATTCGAACATGGTCAATCCCTCCGCAGGACGTTGACGAAGCAGTACTGGCCGATGCCGCCCACGTTGTGGGTCAGGCCGATCGAGGCGCCGGGCACCTGCCTCGGGCCGCACTCGCCGCGCAGTTGCGACACGATCTCGCAGGTCATCGACACGCCCGTGGCGCCGATGGGGTGGCCCTTGGCCTTGAGCCCGCCGTCAAGGTTGACCGGGTGCGCGCCGCCGATGTACGAGCCGCGCGCGTCGATGAAGGCGCCGCCCTCGCCGCGCCCGCAAAAGCCCAGGTCCTCGTAGGCCATGATCTCGGCGATGGTGAAGCAGTCGTGGACGTCGGCCACCTGGATGTCCTTCGCCGTGACGCCCGCCATGGCGTAGGCCTGGGCGGCGGCGGCGCGGGCCGAGGGCAGCCCCGTCAGGTCGCTGCGGCGCAACACCGACATGCTGTCGCTGGCGCAGCCCATGCCGTCCAGCCACACCACGCGGTCCTTGCCCAGCGCGCGTGCGGCCCGCTCGCCGGCCAGGATCACACAGGCGGCGCCGTCGGCGTTGGCGCAGCAGTCGTAGACGCTCAGCGGCGCGGAGACTTCTTCCGAAGCGCGCGCCTTCGCCACGGTGATTTCCTTGCGGAACATCGCCTTGGGGTTCGCGGCGCCGTAGTGGTGGTTCTTTACCGCGACGGCGGCCAGCTGGTCGCTGGTGGTGCCGAACTCGTGCATGTGCCGGCGGGCGAACATGGCGTAGTAGCCGGGGAAGGTGGTGCCGAAGCCCGATTCCCACTGCACGTCGCCGACGCGCCCCATCAGCGCCAGGATCTCGGCCGTCTCCAGCTCGGTCATCTTCTGGCAGCCGATGACCGCGACCACGTCGTGGACGCCGGCGGCGATCTCCAGCCAGGCGGTGCGCAGCGCGGCCGAGCCGGACGCGCACGCGGCCTCGGTCAGCCACACCGGCCGCGGGTTCAGGTTCAGGTACTCCTGGATGACGCCGGGCAGCGAGCGCTGCTTGTGGTACTCGGGCACCGAGCCCACCACGGTGGCCTCGACCACGTCGGGCTCGACGCCGGCGTCGTCCAGTGCGGCGCGCCAGGCCTCGAACGCGAGCTCCTGCACCGTGGCGTCGCTGCGGCGCCCGAAGGCGGTCTGCCCGCAGCCGATGATCCCGACCCTCGCCATGAAGTTCCCCTCGCACGGACGCCGCCAACTCAGATGAGCTGGCCCCCGTCGACGTTGATGACCTGCCCCGTCACGTGCTTCGCGTAGTCCGAGCACAGGAAGGCGACCATGTGCGCGATGTCCTCGGGCGCGGCCAGCCGGCCAAGCACGGTCTCGGTGACGGCCTTGTTGCGGTATTCCGGCGCCAGCGCCGCGGCCATCTCGGTCTCGACCATGCCCGGGGCCACAGCGTTGGCCGTGGTTCCGAACTTGCCCAGCTCGCGCGCCAGCGTGCGGGTCAGCGTGTTGACCCCGCCCTTGGCGGCCGCGTAGTTGGCCTGCCCGAACTTGCCGCGCTGCCCGTTGATCGACGTGATGTTGACGATGCGCCCGCGCTTGCGGTCCTTGAAGTGCCGCGCCGCCGCCCGCGCGAACGTGAAATAGCCGCGCAGGTTCACGGCGATCACGTCGTCCCAGGCCGCGTCCGACAGGTTCCAGACGGTGCCGTCGCGCGTGATGCCGGCGTTGCAGACCAGGATGTCCAGGCCGCCGAATTCGCCCAGCACGCGCTCGAACACGGCCTCGGTCTGGTCTGTCTTCGAAGAGTCGGCCACCAGCGCCATCGCGCGCCGTCCCAGGCCGGTGATGTCGCGCAGGACGGGATCGGCCTGCTTCTGGTCGCCGACGAAGGTGAGCGCCACATCGCAGCCCTGGCGCGCCAGTTCGCGGCAGACGGCGGCGCCGATGCCCTGGCTGCCGCCGGTCACCAGCGCGATCCGCCCCTGCAACCCGAGGTCCATCAGCGCACCCTTCCGTCGGGGGAAGCCAACCCGCCCAGGAGCATGTCGATCATCTCGTCGCCCAGGCGCTCGACCGGCTGGTCGCGCCCGGCGTCGTACCACATGAAGATCCAGTTGAGCATGCCGAAGACGAACAGCGCCCGGTGCCGGACACGGCCCTCGTCGCCGTCGCCCGTCAGCTCGCCGACGACGCCCGCCAGCAGCGCGAAGTAGCGCCGCCGCAGCTCGGCCACCTTGTCGTAGCGCTCGCCCTGCAGCGACTCGAGCTCGAAGGTGCAGACCTTCAGCTCGTTGAAGTGGCTGGTGAAGTACCCGAGGTGGTTGTGCACCAGGCGGCGCAGCCGCTCCTCGGCCGAGCCGCCCGCGGCCAGCGACGCTTCCTGCAGCTCGAGCAGCGAACCGAACGTGTTCTCCTGGATCAGGAAGAGCAGGTCTTCCTTGTTCTCGAAGTAGTAGTACATGCCGCCCAGGCTGAACCCGGTCTCGCCGGCCACGTCGCGGATGGACGTGTCGGTGAACCCGCGCGCGGCCATCAGCGTCGCCGCCGACGAGAGCAGCTTCTCCAGCTTGGGCGCCGTGCGCGGCGTGGCGCCGCCGGCGCGGCCGTTGGTGGCGGGTGTGTCGCCGTCCTGCATCACGATGTCGCCTCGCGCTGCTTCTTCAGCCCCGTCAGGATCTTCTCCGGCGTGATGGGCAACTCGGTGATGCGCACGCCGCAGGCGTGGTACACGGCGTTGCCGATGGCCCCGAGGATGGGAGGCAGGCAACCCTCGCCGATCTCCTTGGCGCCGAACGGCCCGCGCGGCTCGTAGCTCTCGACCGCGCGCGAGGTGATCGCCGGGGCGTCGCCGATCGTCGGGATCAGGTAGCCGTGCAGGTCGGGATTCACCAGCGAGCCGTCCGGCCGGACCAGCGTGTCTTCCAGCAGCGCCTCGCCCAGCCCCATGATGATGCCGCCCTCGACCTGGCCGTGGAACGTGACCGGGTTGATGACGGTGCCGGCGTCGGAGAAGTCCCAGAACCGGTCCACCGAGACGTAGCCCGTCTCGAGGTCGACCGTGACCTCGCACACCGCCGTCGAGAAGCTGTAGGCCGGCGACGTGCCCACCGCCGCGCCTTTGTACTTGCCGCCCAGGTTCGGCGGCGGCGAGTAGTGGCCGGTGCCGGTGACCGGGCCGCCCGCGCTGAACGCGTCGCGCGCCGCCGCGTCCCAGTCCAGCCGCACCTGCGGGTGCTGCGCCACGAAGATGTATCCGTCGCGCGCCGCGAGGTTGCCCACGTCGCAGCCCAACTTCACCGCGGCGACCTTCAGCAGCTGCGCCTTGATGGCCGCGGCCGCCATGCGCACGGCGTTGCCGGCCATCAGCGTCACTCGACTGGAGTACGAACCGAGGTCGGTGGGTCCCAGCACCGAATCGCTCTCGACCATCCACACGCGCTCGTAGGGGATGCCCAGTTCCTCGGCCGCGATCTGCGGCAAAATCGTGTTGCAGCCCTGGCCGATCTCGGCCGCCGCGATGTGCAGCGAGACGGCCATCCCGTCCTCGGAGACGCGGATCAGCGCGTTGGAGTGGGGGAAGTTCGAGCGGTAGATGGGATA
>CAIOLW010000309.1 GCA_903859215.1 uncultured bacterium
ACCTTTATCAGGGCGTGCCCTTCGGGCCCAACGTCCTGCTCAACAACTCCTGCGGCGACGTCACCGATGTCACCAGCGCGGTCATGGCCGGGTCCGGCGACCAAACGAACGGTGTTCGCGTCGTGGACTTCGACAATGACGGCCGCCTCGACATCCACGAGTTGCGGCCATCGGCCCCCGACCGTCTCCTGCGAAATCTCGGCAACTGGCAGTTCGAGGAGATGCCCGCATCGGCCCTGAGCATCGTCGACGGCAGCTTCGACGCCGCCTGGGCCGACGTCGACAACGACGGTGACCAGGACGTGTACGTCACGCGCGAAGCGCCGTGGCCCAACGTGCTGCTTCGGAACGACGGCAACGGCGCCTTCATGGATGTGACCCCGCCGTTGCTGGGGCTCACCGACCGATCCCAGGGCGCGACCTGGGGCGACTACGATAATGACGGCGATCTCGACCTCTTCGTGACCAACTGGCTGTCTGGAGATCGCCTGTTCCGTAACGATGGCGGGTTCAGCTTCACGGATGTGTCCGTGCCCGGCATGGCCGAGGCTCGCCGCGGGCAGAGTGCGGTCTGGGGTGATCTGAACAACGACGGCTGGCTCGACCTCTACGTGGCGAATCAGGGCGACCCGAATCAGATGTGGCTGAACGTCAGCGGTGTGGCCGGGCGCACGTTCGCCGATGCGACACCGGCAATCGCGGCTGCTCTGGGCAACAGCACCGGCATTGGCTTGGCGGACTATGACCAGGACGGCGACCTGGACATCTATGTTGGCGCCCACCTGGGGCCGAATACCCTGCTTCGCAACGAGCTCGCAACGGGCGCGCACTGGCTCGAGGTCGATCTGGACGCGACGCTCTCAAATGCCTCGGCGGTCGGAACGCGCGTAAGGGTGGTGGCCGGCGCGCAGTCCATGGTGCGAGAGGTCGGCGCCAACAACGGCATGTGGAGCCAGGAACCTGCGCTGCAGCACTTTGGCCTGGGCGGTGCGGCATTTGCGGACTCGATCGTCATTCGCTGGCCAAGCGGTGTGATGCAGCAGTTGGTGAATGTGCCTGCTGACGCGCGGTTGACGATTAGTGAACCGCTGGACCTGCCGCCCGGCGACATCTTGTTTGCTGACAACTTCGATGCGGGTGCATCGGCAAGTTGGATCGTTCCGGCGGGTGGATGGCAGGCTGAGAGTCAGCATTACCAGAACACCAACACCAGCGGTTTCGCCAATTCGTCCTTCCCGCTGTTTTATGGAAGCCCGTCGCTGGCGAACTACAGCGTGCAGATGGACTACGTGCCCACGGTGGCGGCTCCCGAAGGAGTGGTGCTCAACCTTCTGATCAATATGTCGCAAACGGCGATTCCTTGGCCGTACGCAGGAACCACGGGCTACAATATCAGCTTCGGATGGCATGATAGCTTCGGCATTGCGAAGTTTGACGGATCGGGTGCCGGCGCCGGGAACTACCTCGTCGAAGTGGCATCTGATCCGCGTGTTCACCTGACTGTCGGTCACACCTACGTAATCGTCTTCGCCGCCGAGTTCGGCACGCTGAAGTTCAAGGTCTACGAGAAGGGCACGGCCGATCCCGGTTGGATGTACACGATTGACGATGCAACCTACGGAAGCGGGTACTTCGGGTTGTTCACGTGGAATTCGCTCGGCTGGATCGACAACGTCGTCGTCAGGGCCGCGAACGAATTCAACGCATCCGTGGCTGATGTTCCGAACGATCAGGGCGGACACCTGGCAGTATCCTGGAATCGACACCTGTTCGACCGCGCGGCGGCGGCAATTCCGGTGACGGAGTACGCGGTTCAGCGATTCAGCGGAACCTGGCAGAATGTCGCGGCAGTCGCGGCGACGGAAGCCGACGCCTACAGCGTGACC
>CAIOLW010000310.1 GCA_903859215.1 uncultured bacterium
CCGGGCGATGTAGCTCTCGTTGACGTCAACCCCGACCTCGAGCGTGTGCAGGTCGGCGATGGTCACCACGGCGCCGGCGCGCGCAGTGTTGCTGGTCATGATGGGGCCGACGATCTCGCCCACCTCGGCGTCCTTGCGCAGGACGGCGCCGCTGAAAGGCGCGGTGATGCGGGTCTTGTCCAGTTCCAGACGGGCGGTCTTCAGCGCGGCGCGGGCCACGGCGACCTGGGCGCGCGAGGCCTTCGCCTCGGCGGCGGCCGACAGGGCGCTGGTGTCGGCGCTTTCGCCCTCCTCCGTCCCGATGATGCCGGCGGCCACCAACTCGGACCGGCGGGCGGCGCGGCGGCCGGCATCGACCTCAAGCGCCGCCGCCTGGGCCTGGCGCGCCTCGGCCAGTTGCACGTCGGCGTCGGCGCGGGCGACCGCCGCGACCTGATCCTCGTCCAGCAGGCGGGCCACGACCTGGCCGGCGGCGACAGTGTCACCTTCCTCGACCATGACCTCGGCCAGGCGACCGGTCGTGCGCGCGGCCACCGAGGCCTGGTGGCGCGCCTCGACGTAGCCGTTGGCCGTCAGCACGACCTTGCCCTGCTCGGCCGGTCCGGAACCGCCGAAGCGCGCCGACGCGACCACGACCTTCGCGGGCCGCGCCAGCATGGACAGGGCGATGACGACCGCGACGGCCGCCAGCGCGAACCATGGCCAGCGCCGGGGCCGGCGGCGTCCGGCGCGTTCGTCGTCGGTGATGCGCAGGGACGAGAGGTCGCCGCCGGCAGTTCGGGATTCGTTCACGTGATGCGCCTTTCGGCTAACCGGACAGCCAGGCCCGTCGGGGCCGCGACCGCCGCGTCCGTGGTCACGACGGCGATCCTGGCGTGCGGATTCTCGAGTGGTCGGCGCCAGCAGAATCTATACATGTCACCCGCCGGCGTCCAGAAGGCGGTCAGGACCCCGTCGCACCGTCCGCCTCGCGCGGCAGGTATGTGCCGTCGGTGGTCAGCAGGTGGCCGTGCTGGTGGCAGGCCAGGCAGGAATGCGACGGGAAGACGAGCGCCAGGTCGCCCGGCCGCAATCCGGCAACCAGGTCGCCCCACCGCTCGCGTGGGACATCGACGACGGCGTGCTCCTGCGTCAACTGGGTCACGGCGACCTCCGGCAGCACCTGATCGAACCCGTCCTCTGCCATTGTCCCCAGGCACCCGTAGACAGGCGCGCCGGCCACCAGGGCGGGATCCTTGCCCAGGTGCACCGCGCCGCCACGCAGGACCAGCCTGCCGCGCGCCTCGTCCACCGCCAGCACCGGGCACGCAGCGGCCAGCGCCAGGTGTTGCGGCCCGCAAATGCCCGCGACCAGCTGCATGACGTCGAAGAAGACGAAGTTGCCGGGGCGCACCTCGTCCACGCCCAGCAGGAGGTCGACCGTCGCGCAGGTGGGGGTGTCTCCCACCGACAGCAGCAGGTCCTGGCCGGTCACCATGGCCACCGCGCTCAGGCGTTCGGCCGTCGTGCAGTGGAGCGCCTTCAGTTCGTCGCGCGGTGTGCGGTAGCTGTGGCCGGCGTGCGTCACCAGCCCGCTGATGTCCGCCGCGGTGGCCGTCTCGCGGATGCGCGGCACATCTTCCCAGAAGATCCCCGAGCGCCCGTAGCCGGTGTCGATCTTCATGTGGATCGAGTTGGGCCACTCCACGGTGGACGCCACCGCGCGCGCCGCCTCGGGCGTGTCCACCAGCAGGCCCAGCCGGCCGTTCCGCTCGGTCAGGCGGCGGCCCAGCACGGCCAGGCGCGGCA
>CAIOLW010000311.1 GCA_903859215.1 uncultured bacterium
CGCGCCGCTGCTGGCGGTGGCCGGCGTCCTGACCCTGATGAACCTGGGCTACGTCGTCCGCAACCGCATCTTTCCGGCCCGCGCCGTGCGCACCGAGATCCGCATCGTCAAGCTGGAGATGGCCTGCGACCTGGTCCTGCTGACGCTGGTGCTGAACCTGACGGGCGGCGTCGAGAACCCGTTCCTCTACGTCTACGTGCTGCACGTGGTGATCGCGGCGCTGCTGTTCAAGGGGCGCGAGATCTTCTCGATCGCCTGGCTGGCCATCGGCTTATTCACGGCGGCGATCGTTGGCGAGCACCTGGGCTGGCTGCCGCACCACCACCTGCTGGGCGCCAGCACGATGACGCACGAGTTGCGCTACATCGCGGCCACGCTGGCCTCGTTCTGGCTCGTGATGCTCAGCGGCGCGTTTGTCAGCGCCTCGATCATGCGCCACAACCGGGCCATCAAGGACGAGCTGGTGGCGCGGCAGGCCCAACTGGTGGCGGCCGACCGGGCGATGCTCGACTTCTTCCGCTTCGTCACGCACGAGATCAAGTCGCCCATCGGCACGGCCCGCAGCGCCATCGACGCCGCGGTGGACCTGCACGGCGAAACCATGGACCCCGTGGCCCGCGACCTGCTGGACCGCGCCTCGCGCCGGCTGGAGCAGGCCACCGACATCGTCAAGGACCTGGCCGACCTGACGCGCACGGGCGTGCTGCGGCACGAGCCGCCGCAGCCCGTCGACCTGGTGGCGCTCGCCACGCGCATCGTGGACGAGCAGCGCGAGATGGCCGCGGCGACGGGGCAGCAGCTGGAGGTGGTGGCGCCCGGCGGCCGCGTGACCATCAGCACCAGCGCGTCGGCCCTGGCGAAGATCCTGGGCAACCTCGTGAACAACGCCGTGCGCTACAACCGCGACGGCGGCCCGGTCACGGTGACGGTGACGCCGCTGCGCGGCGGCGCGCGCCTCGAGGTGACGGACGAGGGCATCGGCATCGCGCCCGAGGACCAGGCCCGCGTCTTCGACGAGTTCTTCCGGACGGCGGCGGCGCAGAAGAAGAGTTCGCTGGGCACCGGGCTGGGCCTGCCCATCGTGCACCGGCTGGCGCACGAGCTGGGCGGGGCCGTGGTGCTGTCGAGCGTGGTCGGGCAGGGCACGAAGGTGACGGTCGAGCTGCCGATGGCGCCGCCGACCGGCATCGGCGACGGAGGGACAACGTGAACGACAGGATCGAGTGCGGCGGGCTGACGCGGCGGAGCGACCTCTGCCTGATCGAACTGCGCGGGTTCCCGCAGCTGGCCGGGCACCGGACGCACGTGCTGGAGCAGTTCGGGATGTTCCGCATCCCCATCTGCTACCTGGTCGTCAGCTGGGACGCCGATGATTCCGAGAACCTGAGCATCTGCCTGTCGCTGGCCGACCTGGCGCGGGCCGAGCCGTTGCTCGCCGCGGCCTCGACGCAGCTGAATCCGCGACGCGTGGTCAGCACGCGCCCGGTGAGCATCCTGACCGTCTATGGGCCGCACTTCATGGAGCGCACGGGGCTGGCCAACGAGTTCATCGCGGCGCTGGCGGACAACAAGCTGGATGTGCTGTCGATCTGTTCGTCGATCAGCAGCGTGTCGTTCGTGGTGCGGGGGGAGCAGGAGCACGACGTGGTGCGGGCGCTTTCGCAGAGGTTCGAGTGGCCGGAGTGAGGGGCATCGGGCGGACGGGAGGGAATGGGTGGTTCTTCCGACTATCCGCTCGCTACGTCCCCCCAGAGCCTGGGGGCCTGCTCGACCATGTAGAGCGGCAACGACAGCAGCGTGAACTCGATGACGTCATCGCCGCGTGAACGCGTGTGTGACACGTGCTGCAGCTGCGGCGGATTCGTGTCGAAGCGCAGGGCCTGGTTGCCATGCCGCGCCGACACCAGTTCCAGCAGCGACTTCAGCGATCCGCTCTTGCCGGCCTTCACCTCGATGGGCGCCACGTCCGAGCCGAGCTGGTGCACGAAGTCAACCTCGGCGTTGTTGGTGCGGCCTTCCCGCAGCCAGTAGGTGGGCGTGTAGGCGCGGTCGTCGGGCGCGAGCAGGGGCAGGTGCTGGGCGATGAACTGCTCGGCCATGGCGCCTTCGTTGACGAAGCGTGCCTCGGCAACCTGCTCCGGCGTCAAGCGGTTGATGCCGCAGGCCGCATTCACGAGGCCGACGTCCAGGAAGTACGTCTTGAAGGCCGACTCCTTGAGGGTGGCGCCGAGAGGGAGGCCGGTCGCATCGGTGTGGGTCACACGCCGGACGACGCGCGCCATGACCAGCAGATCGAGGGCCTGCTTGACGTCCCGTGACCTGGCGTCCGAGTCCACGCGGGAGTACTTGAACTTGTCGCCGACGGCGCCCGGCACGAAACCGTAGACGCGGCGCAGCTGAGCGATCCGGGAGCGGGTGCCGTACTTGGCGAAGTCGTCGCGGTAGGTCTCGAGGATCGAAGCGTGGACGGAGCCCGCGGCCGCAAACGATCCCGTCTCGGCGAAGACCCGGGCGGCTTCCGGCATGCCGCCAACCAGCATGTAGTCGCGAAGCCTCCCCAGAAGCCGCCGGTGGGCAGTCCCCGGAAAGTCGTCGGCGAACCGGTGCGTTCGCAGCAGTTCCAGCAGTGACGTCTCGTCGAGCGCCTCGAGGAATTCCTCGAATCCCATGGGCTCCAGAAACAGGTACTCGATGCGGCCCACGGGCATGGAGAAGGCGTGGTCCGCGAGGACGAACTCGAGCAGCGATCCGGCGGCGATGACCGGCAGGTCGGGTCGGTCCTCGTGCAGGGAGCGGAGAGCCGCAATGGCGGAGGGCGTGGCCTGGATCTCGTCGAGGAAGAGAAGGGCTGCGTGGTCGTCGATGGGGCCCTTGTCGATCAGGTATTCCAGTTCCGACAGGATCCGCGAGGTGTCCCGCGACGCGAAGATCTCCTCCAGTTCCGGGTGCCGTTCGAGATCGACTTCGTGCAGCTTCCGCCCCGAACGCTGGGCGAAGAGACGGACGAGTGTGGATTTGCCGACCTGGCGCGCGCCGCGGATGAGCAGGGGCTTGCGATTCCGGGAGTCAATCCAGGATACAAGTCTTTTCATGGCATGGCGTTGCATGATTTTCCCCTGATCCTGAAGGTGTTGTTGTTGGCTATAATATAGATATATTATGTCCACGGCAAGGCTGTTTTATGTGTATATATTGATGTGTATATATTGTCCTGGAGGCTGCATGTGATCGTGCCCCCCGTACACGGGGCGTCGCACCAATCCATGCTCTATCACCCGGCAACTTGCGCCGGCGCAAGTCCCCGCCGGCCTCACCAGCTCCCGCCGCCGCAAGGCGTTCGGGAGCGCGCGTGCCCGCTGCGACCTGTCATTCGCCGGCGACACCTCAGGTCGCACGCGCCTACCGGCCGCGACGCCCGGCCGCCACGCTGCTGCACGAAGTGGTCCGCACCAACTTAGAGACCTGGCTGGCCTGCGCGGCCGCGCGCGATGAGTACGGCCGCGGCGTGCCCCTGCACGTCGAGGCCGCGCTGCGCAACTACCTGAAGTGCGGCATCCTGTCCCACGGGTTCGCCCGCGTCTATTGCGGCAACTGCCGCCATGATTTCCTGGTCGCCTTCTCGTGCAAGGGCCGCGACCTGTGCCCGTCGTGCGCCTCCCGCCGCATGGTCGATGTTTCGGCCCACATGGTCGATGCGGTTTTGCCGCGCGTGCAGCACCGCCAGTGGGTGCTGTCGATGCCCAAGCGCGTGCGCTGGCACCTGCGCCACAAGCCCGAGGTGATCAGCGGCCTGCTCACGGTCTTCCTGCGCGCCGTCGAG
>CAIOLW010000312.1 GCA_903859215.1 uncultured bacterium
CGTCGACCTCGCCGTCGAACCCTTCGTCGGACCCGTCGTCGATCCCGTCTTCGCTCCCGTCAACGGCATCGGCGGGAATCCCCGTGGGCGCCGGTTCGTCAGCCGATGCGGCCGCCGCGACGTCGGCCACCACAGCGTCCACCGCCACGACCTCGTCGGCCACTACCGGCGCCATCGCCACCGGCGCCGCCGGCACATCCCCGAAGGCGAGCACCCCGGTCAGCGGGACGCCGCTCGCCTCGAACGGGCGGTTCACGTTCTGCAACTGGTCCGCCGCGCGGACGGTCGGGTCCCAGCACAGGATGCGTCGCGTGGCCAGGCGCGCCCAGGGCACCACTGCGGGCCCGACGGACCCGACCAGCACGATGTCGTCACCCTGGTGCCGCAACCGCCCGACCAGCGAGACGATCTCGCCGTCGGTGGCGTCGGTCGGCCGGAACGATCCCGTGCCCAGCAGCGTGCCGCGGCCGCCGGGGAAGGGCAGCGTAATGCCCGCGCCCAGCACCGAGGCGCCGAAGCGCGCCACGTCGATCCAGCCCTCGGTCTCTTCCCGCCCGGTCCAGCGCGTCAGCGCGGCCTCGTCCTCGTCGACGTCCAGCACCAGCACGTTCTGGCCGCGCCCGGTCAGGGCGCGCGCCAGCATGAGCGCCGCGACGCAGCTCAACTGCGGCTCGCCCGGTTCGTGCAGCACCAGCCAGGTGCGCGGCGACGTGGCGCCCGCCAGCAGGTCATCCAGTTGCCCCGCGACGCCGTCGCCGTCGACCAGTTGCTCGAGCGCAGGCCAGAAACCGGCTCCGCCCTCCAGGCGCAGCGACGCCGCGCCATGGCCGGCGGCGAACAGCGGCAGTCCTTCCAGGTACATGCGATCAGCCACGGGTCACCACCCTGTCCCCCAAAGACGCCGCGTTCCAGGCGCCGGCAAAGGCATCGACCAGCATTGATTCCTCGTCCGCCGCCAGCGTGCGCGGGTCGACGGCCAGCACATCATGGTTCAGTCGCGCCACCACCGCCGGGTCCTGCCGCCGCAAGTGCTGGTGGCAGGATTCCAGCTCGGCGCGCGGCGCGGCCAGCGCCACGAGCCGCGTTTCCATGCCGGCGGTCGCGTACGAGCCGCCGCCGACGCTGGACTCGTCCGCGACGACGGACAGGCGCCAGCCGACCGGCGCCCGCGCCGCCAGCGCGGCGCACAGCCGCTCGGCGCGCGCCTGCAGCTGCGCCGGCGTCTGCGCCAGCGCCGCCAGCGCGGGCACGTCCGGCAATCCGGTCGCCTCGAGGTACGCGGTCAACACGCCGTCAAGCGCGGCCAGCGTCATCTTGTCCACGCGCACGGCCCTTCGCAACGGATGCTCGCGCAGGCCCGCCACGTGGTCGGCCCGGCCCAGGATCAGCCCCGCCTGGCAGCCGCCCAGCAGCTTGTCGCCGCTGCAGGTCACCAGGTCGCAGCCGGTGGCCACATCCTCGGCCAGCAGCGACTCGCCGGCAGGCAGGCCCAGGTCCGTCGGCGCGACCAGCAGGCCGCTGCCGGCATCGTACACCAACGGGCAGCCCTTGCGGGCGCAAAGCGCGGCCAGTTCGGCCAGCGACACCTCGGCCGTGAAGCCCTCCACCGCGAAATTGCTGCGGTGCACCTTCAGCACGACCGCGCCCGGCACCAGCGCGCGCTCGTAGTCGGCGAGCGTCGTGCGGTTGGTGGTGCCGACCTCGATCAGGCGGCTGCCGGTCTCGCCGATGATCTCGTCCAGGCGGAACGAGCCGCCGATCGCCACAACTTCGCCGCGCGACAGCAGCACCGGGCCGCCCTTGGCCAGGTAGCGCACCGCCAGCCACAGCGCCGCGGCGTTGTTGTTGACCACGAGGGCATCGGCGGCGCCGGTCAGCAGCGCCGCCTTCTGCTCCACCAGTCGCCCACGGTGGCCGCGCGCGCCGCTCACGAGGTCCATCTCCAGGTCGCTGTAGCGCGTGGCTACCGTCCGCGCGGCGTCGGCAGCGCGCGCGGGCAGGTTCACCCGGCCCAGGTTCGTGTGCACCACGACGCCGGTGGCGTTGATCACGCGGGTCCACGCCGGCCGCAGCAGCCGCCCGCAGCGGTCGAGGGTGGCGGCGACCACCTGCTCGTGCAGGACCGCCCGGTCGGCGATCGCCCCGGTCTGCTCGCGCAGCCGTTCGCGCAGCCGGTCCACCTCGGCTTGCACGATGCGCCCAGTCCACGTCCGCCGACGCCCTTCCATCAGGTTCGACAGGCGCGCATCTTCCAATACGGCACTGACCTGGGGGATTTCCCGCAGACGGGACTGGAGGTCGGACATCGGGGACACGCATCCTTGAACCGGGCTATGGGAGCAGCCGCCGACGATAGCAATATGGCCGCTCGGGAGCGGCCCGGTGCGCCGGTCAGGGGCGAAATTCCGTGGGGGCCAAAGTACCAGATGCGGGGGCGGTTGTCCAGACGGCCGCCCCCCGCCGCCGATGCCCGCCAAGGGTCAGCGGGCGGTCCCGCCCGGCGTCGCACCGGCGGGCGCCGGGGGCGCCGCCGGCACAGCCTGCCCGGCCGCCCAGCCCGCGCCGTAGAACGCCGCCGGGAACGGCACCGCCTGCCCGTCCCGGACCACCCGCACGGTGGCGGCGAAGGACTCCGGCCCGGACACGTCCAGCTCCTCGCGCGAGAGCCGCCGGCGCAGCGCCTCAATGAGGCCCGCGCGCGTGCGCGCGCCGCTCGTGGCCATCGTGTCCAACAGCATGCGCATCGACAGGTAGGAACGCTGGGCCAGTTCGTCCGCCTCGGCGCTGGCGACGTCCGGCTGCCATGCGGCGGTGAACGCCTCCTGCCACGCCGGCGGGTACAGCGGGTAGTCGCGCGGGAAGATGGCGCCCTCCAGCGACGCCCCCACGCGCTCGAGCAGCAGCGGGTTGTTCCAGGTGCTCAGCCCCATGACGAGGGCGCCCGCGCCGAGCAGGTCGAGCTGCGGCGCCAGGAGCAGCATCTGCTCGACGCCGGCCGGCACGAACACCACCTCGGGCCGCGCCTTGCGCACTTCCTGCAGCGCGGCCTGGAAATCGGTCGCGGCCGGGGCGAACGCCACCTGCGCAACGACGCTCCCGCCCAGGCGCAGGACCTCGACGCGAAACGCATCCGCGTGCCGATGTCCATCGGGAGTGTCCGGGTACAGGATGGCGTACGTGGACTTGAGCAGCACCGTGCCCGCCAGGCGCGCCAGCAGGCGCGGCTCGTACAGGCCGGTCAGGTTGGTCTGGAAGACGTGCGGCCCGATCTCCCAGATGCGGTCGTTGGTCGCCGTCGGCGACACGAGCGGCGCACCGAACTGCCCGGCCACCACGGAGGCGGCCGTCGTCGGGTCGCTCAGGAGGTCGCCGAACAGGGCGATGGTGCCGCGTTCGCCGCACAGGCGCCGCGCCGCCAGCGCGGCGGCCACCGGATCGCCGCCGGTGTCCTCCAGGACGAGCGTGAACTCGCGCTTCGTCTCGTCGTTGGCCGCCACGACGGCCAGTCGCGCGCCCTCCAGGAAGGCGTTCCCCAGCGCGGCGAAGTTCCCCGACTGCGGACAGAGCACCCCCACCTGCGACAGGCGCACCGGGCCCTCCGGCTCGCGAGCAGCCGCGATATCACCGGGCGCGGCCAGTCCCAGCCGGCGCAGCGCCTCGATCGTCCAGCGGTCCTGGGGCGCCGCGGCCTCCAGGTCGGCCGCCACCGTGCGGGCGTCGCCCAGCCGCCCGGAGTCGAGCAGCCGCCGCACCCGCTGGCACTGCAGGTAGGGCACCAGCGCGCTGCCGGGGTGGAAGACGACGAGATCGGCCAGCTGGCCGGCCGACAGCTTGTCCATCAGGGTGGCGCAGCGGGGCGTGCCGTCGTCGCGCTGTCCGCGCGCCGGGTCGCGATCGTAGTAGAGCAGGCGATAGTGCGCCGCGCGCAGCGAGTCGCCGCCGGCCACCGCGATCGCCGCCGCGCGCTCGAGAGCGCCGTCGACGAGCGGGCTGGCCTGGTGGGACGCCAACAGTTCGTCCGCCAGCGACAGGGCCTGCCGCGGGTCCTTCAGCTTCGCGGACGCCTCCATCGCCAGGACCAGCACTTCGTCGTTGCGGTCGAAGGCGGGATAATAGTCGAGCAGCGTGCTCGCCAGCTCCAGGGTCTGGCGCGCACGCTGCTCCTCGCTCGCGGCCTTGAGCTGCGCGTACAACCGATGCGCCTGCTCCAGGTCCGGCTTCTTCAACCCGTCGCCGGCGAACGCCGTGCCGATGCAGGCGACGGCCATGACCACGATTCCCGCCGCCGCCAGCTGTCCGTAGCGGCGCCAGTTGCAAGCTGCGAATCCGGTCATGGCCGCCTCCTTGTCCGTCAGCGCTTGATATCCTCGATCGAGGTCGGGTTCAGGAACTTGGGATTATCCAGGTTGTCGAGGATGACCTGCGCATCATCCGCGAGCTCGCTCTTCGGATAATCGGCAATCAGCCGCTCCATGAGTTGCCGGCCGACATTCAGGTCCGGGTCGTTCTCGATCGCGACGTTCCCGGCCATGAACAGGGCGTCATCGGCGCGGTCGGATTCCGGGAAGTCGTCCGCGATCATCGTCAGCAGTTCGATGCGGCGCGCCATGTCCTTGTTGAGCATCGCGCGCTCGAACAGCTGCTGGGCGGTCATGCCCTGGCCGGGCGCGAAACGCCCCTCCAGCGTGACGCCGTATTTCGCGCGCGCCGACTTCAGGTAGTCCTTGATGATGGCGTCCTGGAAATCGGGCATCATCTCGTTCTTGACGGCGTCCTTGGCTTCCTCGAACGACGAGTTGCGTTCGAACTCGCGGTGGGAAATCTGCACGATGTGCCAGTGATCTCCGAGCCTGATCGGCGGATTGAAGCCGACGGGCATGTTGAAGACGGCCTTCGAGAACTCCATCCCGTTGTCGAGCAGCGGAACGGGGGTCCCTTCACCCATCCAGCCCGCGTCGCCGGAGAGCTTCTTGGTCTTCTCGTTGATCGTGAAGTCCTCGCAGACGTGCTCCCAGTCGTCCTTCCGGTCCTTGGACTTTTCGAAGCTCCGCAGGCGCGCCCAGGCGCGGTCGGCGTCCGCCTTCGTGGCGACCTCGATATGCCGGGCCCGAACCATCCCCACCTGCTTGAAGTGGTTGATGTTCTTCTCGTAGTACGCCCTCATTTCCGCTTCGGTCGGCTTGGCGCCCCGGAGCAGGCCGTACTGGCGCATCGCCTTGTCGAGTGTCAGGCGCCGCTGCATCACGAGCGAGCGGGCGACATCCGTATCGTTGTAGAGCTTGCGATCGACGGCGCCCATCACCATCAGCGCCTGTTCGGTCATGCGGCGCAGCGCCACGCGCTCGCCCTCCGGGCCGGCGAACTCCGGCTTGACGCGCGCGGGCTGCTCGTCGATGAACTGTTCGAGGTCCGCCTGCGTGATCTCGACATCGCCGACCTTCGCCAGGACCGGCGTCGTGTCCTTGGTCAGGTCGCCGAACAGGGGTTTCCAGCCGAAACTGCCGCCGGCCTGCTGCCGACAGCCGGCGACCGCCAGGATCGCCACGACGGACACGGCCAGGACCAGGATTACGGGACGCAGGCGGGCGGGACGACGAACGCGAACCATGTCACGGACTCCTTGCGGTTGTTCGAACCTGACGCTCGGGCCGCCGCCCCTCACAGGAGGTCGCTGCGGCCCCTCTTCTCCAGTTGCTCGATCACGTCGCGCAGTCGCTGGGTCTGGCCCCGGCGACAGATCAACAGGGCGTCTGGCGTGTCGACCACGACGAGGTCCTCGACGCCCAGCAGCGCCACCAGACGGCGATCGCCGCGCACGATGTTACCGGCGCTGCCGATCGACAGGACATCGCCGACGCCGCGGTAGCCCGCGCCGTCCCCGGCCGTCGAGGCGCCCGTCGCCTCGCCGACGAGTTCGCCCCACGCCTCCCAGTCCCCCAGGTCCGACCAGGCGAAGTCCGCCGCCAGCACCGTGAAGCCCGGCAGCTTCTCCATGATCGCCTGGTCGACCGAGGCGGCCGGGCAGGCGCCGTAAGCAGCGTCCAACGCCGCGGCGAAGCGTTCGGTTCCGAACGCCGCGACGGGCGCCGTCATCAGCGCCCGGACGTCCGGCACGTGCCGGTCGGCCATGGCCTCGAACCAGTCAGGGTTCCAGACGAAGATCCCGCTGTTCCAGTAGTGCCGGCCGCCGTCCACGTAGCGCGTCGCGGTGGCGACATCGGGCTTCTCGACGAACCCGAGGCCGGCCAGCGGCGCGCCGGGATCGCCCGCGGCCGCCTCGAGGTAGCCGTAGCCGGTATGCGGGTGCGTCGGGCAGACGCCGAACGTGACGACCGTCGCCGCCCCGGCGGCCAGCGCGAACGCGGCGCCGAGCTGGCGCGCGAAGGCGTCGGCATCGGGGATGTGGTGGTCGGCGGGCAACAGGGCCACCGGCGCCGAAGGGTCCAGCCGCCGCGCCAGGCCCATGCCGAGCACGGCGCAGGGGGCGGTGTTGCGGCCCACGGGCTCGATGATGATGTGGTCGGCCGGCAGCTCGGGCAGCTCGCGCCGGATGGCAGGCGCCAGGTCGCCGCTCGCGATCACGAGGATGCGGTCGGCCCCGACCAGGGGCAGCACGCGGTCGCAGGTCTCGCGCAGCAGGCTGCGCGCGGACGCGAGCGGCAGCAGCTGCTTGGGCCGCGAGGTGCGGCTCAAGGGCCAGAAACGCGTGCCGCGGCCTCCGGCCATGATCACGCAGATCCCGGGGACCTGCGCGTGATCGTGGCCGTCGGCCGCGGAACGGTTCTGCGACGACTGGTTCCTGGGCGTCTCGCTCATCGCGGGCTCCCGCCGGTCAGGACCTGACGACGGTCACCTTCGCCGTCACGGTGACGTCCCCGTACACCTTCACGGCAACGTCGTAGTCACCCAGCAGCTTGATGGGCTCGTCCAGCAGGACCTGCTTGTGGTCGAAGCTGGCGTGCTCACTCTGCAGGGCGCCGGCGATGTCGCGCGCGGTGACCGACCCGAAGAGCTTGTTCTCCTCGTCGGCCTGCACCGTCAAGGTGCACGTCAGCGTGCCGATCTTCGCCGCCAGGGTGCGGGCGTCGGCCAGCCGACCGTCCTCGCGCTTGGCCTCCTGCTTGAGGTGCGCGGCGACGACCTTCCGGGAAGCCTCGGACGACGTGACCGCCAGACCCCGCGGGATCAGGAAGTTGCGCGCGTACCCGCGGGCAACCGAGACGGTCTCGCCCATGTTGCCGAGGTTCTCGACGTTGTGCATCAGGATGATTTCCATCACTTAACCACCTTTGGTCATTGGCTTCCGGCGTTTGCTTCGCCGGAGTCGAGTCTGCGCAGGTCCCGCCACTGGTCGGCCAGGCCCAGAAGGACGCTGGTGGCCAGCAGGGGAACGAACGCCAAACCCATCAGGGTCCAGTAAGCGACCAGCCCCACGGGCGGCAACAGTCGCCGCGACAGGTGGAACTGGACGGCCAGCCCCTGTACGCTCAGGATCGCGGCGGCCAGAACCGTCAGGTTCAGCCCCACGTCCGCCCACGGCGCCCGCCTCGTGACCAGCAGGCCGATCCCCGCCGCGAGCGCCCACACCAGGTAAAACGGCAGTCGCCATCGCGCGAACGGCGGCAACCCCCAGCCGACCGGCACCAGCCCCTGCCGTCGGCCCGCAACGCGGACCAGCAGCAGGATCACCAGCGCCTGGCCGAGCAATCCCGTCGCAATCAGCGACGGATACACGCGGATCGTCACGTCGGTCAGCTGCGCGAAGCGCTGCCGCCCGATCTCCCGCGCCTTCTGGAGTTCCGCCGGATCGGTCTTCGGCGGCGCCTGTTGCTCCAGCATCTTCAGCGACTGGTCGGTGATCGACGCGAGCTGCTCGCGCACCGGCATCTGGACCGCGGCCCAGACCACCAGCGGCGCCAGCACCGCGGCCGCTCCCACCAGGGCGACGTCGAGCCGCCACCGGTGCCGCCACGCCAGGCCTGCCATCAGCCCCGCCGCGGCGTTCGCCGACATCTGCCACGTGTCCGGTCCCTGCAGCAGCAGGTACCCCGCACCCAGCCAGGCCGCGAGCGACCCGACGAGCAGAGGCCAGCGGCGGTCGCCCCACGCGGCCAGGCCCCACAGGACCGCGACCACGAACGGCGCCACGAGCACGGCCGGGAGCCACAGCACGCTGGGCGTGCCGCCGGAAGGATCCCCGGCCCCCACTTCGGCCCCTGCCCGCTTCAGCAGCCAGGCCGCGCCAAGGGTGACGAGCGCTGCCAGCGGCGACAGATACGCCGAAGGTTCGCGCTTTTTAGCCACTCCGAAACCAACGGACGGTCCAGGCACCGCGTACCCTTCCCCGTCGCCCGGCAGATCCGGACTACCGGTAGTATTCCTTCACGAACGGCAGCATCGCCAGGTGCCGGGCGCGCTTGATGGCCGTGGCCAACGGGCGCTGGAACTTGGGGCTGGTGCCGGTATTGCGACGGGGCGCGATCTTGCCGCGTTCGGTGACGAACCGGCGAAGCGTGTCCTCGTCCTTGTAGTCGAGGGCGATCATGCCCGTCTTCGTGAAGAAGCAGACCTTCTGTTTACCGTGCCGCCGCTTCTTCTTCTTCTTCTTGATCCGAAGATTCTTGCGAGCCATCGGATCCTCCTTTCCTCGAGAGGCCGCCACGGGCGATACACCCGGGCGGCTCGATACCAAGGTTCAACAGTTCCCAGGCCGGTTGTCGCGGAACTATTCCGCGGCTTCCACCGGCGCCGTCGGCGGCGTCGGTGCCGGCGGCGGCGTCGGCGCCTGCGGCGCGACATCGACCGGACGGTTCGTCCGACGCTTGGCCATCGACGCGCGGTTGCGCTCGGCCCAATCCTCGTCCACCACCACAAGGTGGCGCAGGACCTGGTCGTCCTGGCGCAGGAACTTGTCCAGGTCGGCGACAGCCGTACCCCGGGCGTTGAACTTCAGGAACATGTAGTTGCCGCGGCTTTCGAATTCGATTTCGTAAGCCAGGCGACGCACGCCCCAGTGGTTCTCGAGCGTCACTTCACCGCCATGGGCGGCGATGATCTCCTTGCAGCGATCGACCCGGGCCGCCATGGCGGCCTCGGGCTGGTCAGCCCGCAGGATAAACACACATTCGTACTTCTTCACTGGTAACACCTCCCCTCGGACAGATCGACCCGGGTCTCTATTCCCCGTGGCGAGCCCGCGAAGGGTCGTCACGACGTCAGCCCGGGTAGGGATGTGAGCACACAGCTTGGTACAGCGTTACGGCTGTTGAGCTTTGTGGCGGGCACAAAGGCCCGCGCCCGCTTGCGCGGAACGGCGAAGTATAGCGGGCGGAAGGGCCGGGCGCAAGTCCCCGGTGGCTGGATTCCGGTCAGGTCGCCGCCGCAGCGTCAGCGACGGTTGAAACGGGAGGCGGCGGCCTCTGGACCCGACTCCAGGCAGCCCACGACGGCGTCGGCAGCCCTGGCGACCAGGTCGGCCACCGCTTCGCACTCGTCAGGGGCGAACGGCGTCAGGACGAAATCGGCCCAGTCGGCGGGCGGGACACTCTCGCCCACGGGGGCGATGCCCAGGCGCAACCGCGGAAAGTCGTCGTGGCCGAGGTGCTCGATCACCGACGCCAGGCCGTTCTGGCCACCGCTGCTGCCCCGCGGCCGCAGGCGCAGCGCGCCAAGAGGCAGCGCGAGGTCATCGCAGACGATCAGGGGGCGCCAGCGGGCGGGTTCCGGGATGGGCGCCGCTTCGGAGCCGCATTCGCCGGCCGGTACCTCTTCCGGCGCGGGCAATGTCGGCTGTGGTTCAACCGGCATGCCGCGCGCCGTCCCCCACTCCACCACCGCCTCGCCGCTGAGGTTCATGTACGTCAGGGGCTGCATCAGCACCAGGGCGCCGTCGCCCCCGGGCGCCGCGGCCTCGCGCCAGCGGCCGGCCCCGGGCGCAAACGACCAGCCCAGGCGGCGAGCCAGTTCCTCGACCACCAGGAAACCGATGTTGTGCCGGGTGTCGCGGTACTTCGGCCCGGGGTTGCCCAGGCCGACGACCAGCAACGGGATCGCGCTCTCCATGGTGGGCTCTCCCGCCGGCCCGCGGCCGGCGCTCGTGGCATCAAATGCGGCAGCCGGCCGCTGTCATGGCGGCCGGCTGCAGTGGCTTCACGTCGGCCCGGGCCGCCAGGGGCCGGGCCGCGCGGCCTACTTCTTCTTGTCGTCGGACTTCTTCTTGTCGTCCGGCTTCTTCTTGTCGTCGGCCTTCTTCTTGTCGTCGGCCTTCGGGGTCGGCATACCCTTCTGGGCGGGAGCGCCCTTCGGAGCGGCGGCCTCGACCGGCTCGGCTTCGGCCGACGCGACTTCCTCGACGAACAGCGAAGCGGCCTTGACGCTCAGGATCAGCAGGTCCGGGTCGGACACGATCTCGCCGCCCTCGATCTTGAGATCGCGGGCGAAAATCTTATCGCCCAGCTGCAGCTCGGTCACGTCGACCTCGACGAACTCCGGCAGGCTGCGCGGCAGGCAGCTGATCTCGACCGAGTTCGTGTTCACGACGACCGAGCCGTCGCCCGTCTTGGACGCAGCGCACGAGCCGCTGACGTGCACATGCACGGCCACGACCACGGGCTGGCCCTGCGGGATCTCCAGCAGGTCGACGTGCAGGATCATGTCACTGACCGGGTGGCGCTGGACCTCGCGCAGCAGCGCGATGTGGCCCTCTTCCATGCCGGCCTGGTGCAGCTGGAAAATGGCGCTGCGGCCGCCGAGGTGCTTGAGCGCGACCTCGAAGGCGTGGCCTTCCAACTCGATGCTGGCCGTAGGGCGGCCCTTGCCGTACAGGACGGCGGGCACACGGCCGGCGGCGCGGGTACGCCGGTTCTCGTTCTTACCGGCGGTCGTCCGCGGATGGATGTTCAGGTTCACCAGGCTCATCGGATCTTTCCTCCACCAACATGATGGCACACTTTGGCGCTCCAGAGCGCCCGTGCCGAAAACCGGAAATGGACCGTCCAAGAAAACACAGGGCCCGCCCCCTGTCAAGGCAGGGCGGGATCAGACGAACAGTGCGCTGACCGTTTTCTCCAGATGGATCCGCTCGATGGCGTCGGCCAGCAGGGCCGAGATGTCCAGCACGCGGATCTTGTCGCACTGCTCGAAGCGATTGAATGGAATCGTATTACTGACAACAACTTCCCTGATCGGGGCAGCCTGCAGGCGCTCCAGCGCCCGTCCCGACAGGACGGCGTGCGTGCAGCACGCGGTGATCGACAGGGCCCCGTTCTCGTGGCAGACCCGCGCGGCGTCGGCCAGGGTGCCCGCCGTGTCGATCATGTCGTCGAAGATGACGACGTCCTTGCCCTTCACGTCGCCGATGAAATTCATGACCACGGCCTCGTTCGGGCGCGGCCGGCGCTTGTCGATGATGGCCAGGTTCGCATCGAGCCGCTTGGCGAACGCGCGCACCATCTTGATCGAGCCCACGTCCGGGGCGACCACGGCGAGGTTCTCGCGCGAACGGTCGCGGAAGTAGTTCAGCCACACCGGCGCCGAGTAGATGTGGTCCACCGGGATGTTGAAGAAGCCCTGGATCTGCGGCGCGTGCAGGTCGATGGTCAGCACGCGGTTGGCGCCCGCGGTCGTGATCAGGTCGGCCATCAGCTTGGCCGCGATGGGCACGCGGGGCTGGTCCTTGCGATCCTGCCGCGCGTAGCCGAAGTACGGAATGACCGCCGTCACGCGTCGGCACGAGGCGCGCCGCACCGCATCGATCAGCAGCAGCAGTTCCATGATGTTCTCGGCGGGCGGCATCGTCGGCTGCACGATGAACACATCGGTGCCGCGGATGTTCTCGCCGATCTTGATCTGGATCTCGCCGTCGGAAAAGCGCCCGGCATCGACCTGCAGCAGGTCGATGTTCAGGTTGGCGGCGATGAGTTCGCCCAGCGCGCGATGGGCGTTGCCCGTCATCACGACCAGATCGTTGCGCATGCGTGGTCTCCCTGCGGGGGCGTGGAAGGGGAATGGTTGGGGCGGCAGGATTCGAACCCGCGAATGCAAGGACCAAAACCTTGTGTCTTACCGCTTGACGACGCCCCAACCAAAACAGCGCCTCAACCCAGCCGTGGCGTGCCGATCAACCGGGACCAAGGCAATTCAATCGAACCAAGGCAAGAGCGTCAGTACCTTCCGGCCATCGCGGAACCGTGGTCGTCGTCGTCCTCGTCGTAGTGCCCGCGTGACGGCGGCGGCACCTCGCCGTTCTCGACACGCTGGATCTCGCGGCGGTACTCCGCAATCACCTGGTTTTCCATCCACTCGCGCGTCGACATGTTGATCGGATGGGCGATGTCCTGGAACGTGCCGTCCTTGCGCTTGCGGCTGGGCATCGCGATGAACAGCCCGGACGCCCCCTCGATGACCTTGAGGCCCCGGATGACGAAAGCGTTGTCGAGGGTGATGCTGGCGAAGCCCTTCAGCTTGTTGTCGTCACGCAGGGTGATCCTGATTTCGGAAATATCCAAGACAATCCCTCTCCGTGGCAAGCCCAGGACCTTCGTCGCGGGGCAGCCACCCCGCGTGCGTCAATCTTCCATGATCTCGACACCGCCGGGATGGGGTCCAACGACCCGCACGAACATACCGGCCTCCGAATACTCCCCGGCGATCTGGGCGAGATTGCGATCCGCCGGGAACACCCCGTAGACGGCGGATCCGCTGCCGGAGAGCATGGCCACGACCGCGGTTTCACGCAGTTCGTGGACCAGTCTCTGCAAACCCGGCTGCCCCGGCAGGACGACATCCTCCAACCGGTTGAACCCTGGCCACGTCTTCTGGGGAAAACGAGCCAGAATGGGCTTGATAACGGCGATGCTAGCTTTGGGGCTTTGGACTGTCAATCCCAAATTGAGCCGCCCATAGACCTCCGACGTGCTCAAGTTCATGCTGGGTTTGATGATAAGGAACTGGCAGGAGTGGACGGTCGGCAGGGGCGTCAGGACCGTCCCGGTCCCGCGACCGAGCATCGTGCCCCCGTGGATGAAGAACGGGACATCGGCCCCGAGCTCGGCGCCCATCTTCTCAAGATCGACCGGGTCGAGGTTCGTCCCGAACAGGCGGTCGCAGGCCAC
This sequence comes from uncultured bacterium, assembly GCA_903859215.1. GTDB lineage: Bacteria > Krumholzibacteriota > Krumholzibacteriia > LZORAL124-64-63 > LZORAL124-64-63 > CAINDZ01. Next base: position 13,113 of record CAIOLW010000312.1, read on the forward strand.
CAGGACGGCGGCGGCGTCGCTGCTGCCCCCGCCGAGGCCGGCCGCGGACGGGATCTCCTTGTGGAGGTCGATCCGCAGGTACCCCGACACGTGCTGCCGATCGCAGAACAGCCGGGCCGCCCGCCAGCACAGGTTGGTCCGGTCGGCCGGGATGCCGTGCACCGGGCCGTCGACGGTGATCAGGATCTCGGGTTCGTGGCCGAGCCACTGCTCCTCCAGCCGGACCGCGAGCGTGTCGAACAGCTGGACCGCCTGCAGGACGGTCTCGATCTCGTGGTAGCCGTCGTGCCGCCGGCGCAGCACCTCGAGGTGCAGGTTCACCTTGGCCGGCGCCCGGAGCCGCAGGGTGCGCCCCACCGGCTTGCGACCGTCCACGAATCCTGTGCCTGTCGCCTGCTGGTTCATCGGCCCGCCTTGGTTCTGCAACCGGTTGGGGTTCAGCCGTGGCCCGCCGTGCCTGCGGCGCGCATCTCGTCGTAGAGGGCGCTCCAGGGGCCGCCGCTGTTCGCCGGTGCGCGACGGGCGCCCGGGCGCAACGCCGGCAGCGGCCACCGATTCCGCGGCAGCGGCAGGCGGACCCTGGGGGCAAAGGTGGGTTCGGGCAGGTCGAAGTCAAGATCCAGCAGGCCGGTGTGGCCGACCAGCCGGATCTGCGCGGGATCGACCCCGCCCAGGCCGCGGGCCGCGTGCACGCCCAGCCAGGGCACGTCGCGCGGGCCCAGGCCCGCCAGCCGCAGCGCGATCGCGTCGACGGCGACGGGGTCGTCGCCGGCGATCACCACGTGGCGGGCCACGGTCCGGCCCTTCGGCCCGACGTGCCAGAGCGTGCCGTCGACCACGGCCCCGATCGACGGGAACAGTTCGCCGGCCAGGGCCGCGATGTCGCTGCGCACCTGGGCGTCCGACACGCCGCGGCGGGTCGGCTCGCCGCCCAGCAGCAGCCGGCCCAGCGCGGCGCAGGCGCCCCCCAGTCCCCAGCCCGAGACGCGGTCGGCCGCCGCCAGCACCAGCAGGGGCTGGTGGCGCAGCGCGAACGGCACGGCCACCCTGGCGCCGGTCGCTTCGAGTCCCGGCATGTGCGGCCGGGCCGGCGCCGGCAGCGGCGCCGCGGCGGCAGCGGCGGCATCGCGCGTGGGCTGCGCGTCCCGCAGCAGGTCCCAGGGCGCCGATGACGGCCAGGACTGCAGGCCGCCGGGGCCCACGGCCGCGATCATCAGTTCGGACGCCGCGGGGCCCGCCCCCTTGAGCGCCGCGAGCGCCGCGGCCACCTGCCACGGCGGGCAGGTGCGCCCGGGCTGCCAGGCGCCGCCGTCGAGGGTCGCCACAAGCGCGCGCGGCCCGGCCGCCGGCGCCTTGTCCAGGCCGGCCAGCGCCAGGGCGCGGCGATAGTCGTCGGCGACCGTCTCGGGACGGGCCTCGACGAGGGCTACGACAGGTCGCATCGGTGAACCTCCGCAGAATGGCGAGGGGGCGCTCAGGCGCCGGGGCCGATGATCCGGATGGCCACGACGATCCAGCCCAGCACGCTCGCCTGCAGGATCTTGTCGACCAGCAGGATCTCGTGCGGGCGGCCGCCCTTGTCCTCCAGGAAGACGAGGTACGTGTAGCGGCCCATGCCCAGCACCACGAACGGCAGCGTGTAGACCAGGCCCCGCGTGCCGAAGTGGCTGACCGTATCGGGCCACATGGTGTAAAGCGCGTACGCCGTCGTCGTCAGCGCGAAGCTGACGCCGATCAGCGCGTTGAGCATGGGCTCGCTGTAGCCGCGCAGCGCCGGCCGCGTCTCGCCGGCGCCCGGGACCATCTTCATCAGCTCGTCGCGCCGCTTGCAGAAGCCCAGGAACAGCGACAGGAAGAACGTGCACAGCAGCAGCCACGGCGAGATGCCGACGTCCGGGCTGGCCGGCAGCAGCACGAGGACGCCGCAGGTGGCCCGGATCACGAAGCTCATGCCGATGCTGGTGACGTCCAGCACGCGCACGCGCTTCAAGGCCCGCGTGTACAGCCAGTTCCAGGCAAAGAAGAAAATGACGCCGCCCAGGAACGGCAGGCCCAGCAACGCCGAAGCCGCCAGCACGGTGGCCAGCAGCACGCCGCCCGCGCGCGCGGCCCACGCCACCGGCAGGCGACCGGAGGCGATCGGCCGCAGCTTCTTGTGCGGGTGCCGGCGGTCGAGCTCGCGGTCGACGATGTCGTTGAAGACGTAGATGACGCCCGAGGCGAAGCAGAACACCATCGCCCCGAGCACCGCGCGCACGACACAAGCCGGGTGGCCCAGCTTCTGCGCGAAGATGACGCCGGCGAACAGCAGCAGGTTCTTGGTCCACTGCCGCGGCCGCAGGTTGGCCAGGAATGCGCGCATGTACGTCACGCGGTCCGCCGCTCCGTCTCGAGCAATTCGCACAGCATGTGCCCCAGGAAGATGTGGACTTCCTGGATGCGCGGCGTGTGGTCGCTCGGCGCGATGATCGCACCGTCGACCAGCGCGCGGAGCTTCCCGCCGTCGCGCCCGAGGAATCCGTAGGCGCGCAGGCCCGACGCGCGCGCCTGTTCGACCGCGCGCGCGCAGTTGGGCGAGTTGCCGCTGGTCGACAGCACCAGCAGCACGTCGTGCGGCCCGCCCAGCGCCTGGACCTGGCGGGCAAAGATTTCGTCGAAGCCGTAGTCGTTGCCCACGGCCGTCAGCGTCGAGGTGTTGACCGTCAACGCGATCGCCGCGTAGCCGGGACGGTCGCCCAGGAAGCGCCCCACCAGTTCGGCGACGATGTGCTGGCTGTCGGAGGCGCTGCCGCCATTGCCGCAGACCAGCAGCTTGCCGCCGTGTTCCCAGGCGGCCAGCACGTCGGCCGCGAGCGCCGCCAGCGGCTCGACCTGGTCCGGGCCCAGCCGGCCGAGCGCCGCCTGCAGGTCGGCCGCGGTGCCGGCCATGAGCGCGGCGACGCGGCCGGCGAGCGCATTCTGCGCGGGAGTGGTCATGTCCGAAGCCGGTCCCTTCCCATCCGCGACGGCGTGCGCGTCGCGGGCTGTTTGGCGGCATCCGTCACGGGTGCACGGCCCATGGGTGCACGGCTCATGGGTGC
>CAIOLW010000313.1 GCA_903859215.1 uncultured bacterium
AGGCGGCGGCGGCCGATTCGACCCTGGCCGTGCCCGCGCTGCCGGCGGTGGTCCCGCAGGCGGCAGCCGCGGCCGACTCGTCCGCCCTGCCGGCGGCGGCGGCCCCGGCGCGGCGCGCCAAGGCGGCCCCCGTTGCGGAGCCGGCAATCGACCTCTGGGCGACGGGCGTCAACCCCACCGGGGCCGTGCTGATGACCCCGCTGTTTCCCGGCTGGGGGCAGCTTTACTCGGGCGGGGGCTGGCGCGCGGCGCTGGCCTTTGGCACCGAGATGTATTTCTGGACCAACCTGCTGGCGCGCGACCGGCAGGCGCGGCGCGACCAGGACTTTCTGGACACGCTCGACCCCGCCGATCCGAACCGGTCCTTCGTCGAGGCCATGGCGACGGAGCACCGGGCACAGATGCAGGACTTCGTCTGGTGGTCGGGCGGCGCTTTGCTGATCATCGCGCTGGACGCCTACGTGGGGGCGCACCTGTTCGACTTCGACCACGACCCCGTCCAGGTGCCCGATCGGTGGCAGGACGTGTTCGGGCCGGTGGGGGCCGGGACGTCCAATCTGGCCCCGGCGGGCCCCGAGGTGACGGTTTTCCAGTGGCGAAAGGGGTTCTGACCCCTATCTTTGGGTGGACGCGGCCCCGTCAGGGCCGCGGTTTTTCGCTTGGGTGCCGGTTTTTGCGCCGGATCGCTTCCTCAGCCGACAGGTGACCGCTCGATGGCCTTCAACCGCGAACAAGCGCGCAATTTCTGCATCATCGCGCACATCGACCATGGCAAGAGCACGCTGGCGGACCGGCTGCTCGAGGTCACCGGTACCCTCACCGGCAAGGATATGCAGGCCCAGGTCCTCGACTCGATGGACCTCGAGCGCGAGCGCGGCATCACCATCAAGAGCCATCCCGTCCGCATGGACTACCGCGATCCCGACGGCAAGCAGTGGGTGCTCAACCTGATCGACACCCCGGGGCACGTCGACTTCCATTACGAGGTCAGCCGCTCGCTGGCCGCCTGCGAGGGCGCGTTGCTGGTCGTCGATGCCGTGCAGGGCGTGCAGGCGCAGACCATCAACAACCTCTACCTGGCGCTCGAGCACGACCTGGCCATCATCCCGGTCATCAACAAGATCGACCTGCCGGCAGCGCGCGTGGACTACGTCATCGACCAGTTCATCGACCTGATCGGCTGCGCGCCGGAAGAGATCGTCAAGGTGAGCGCCAAGACGGGCGAGGGCATCGTCGATCTGCTGAAGGCCGTCGTCGACCGCGTGCCGCCGCCGACCGGCGATCCGGACGCGCCCGCGCAGGCCCTGATCTTCGACTCGATGTTCGACGCCTATGTCGGCGCGGTGGCCTACGTGCGCGTGTTCACCGGCACGATCGCCAAGGGTCAGAAGATCCGCGTGTTCTCCAACGAGCGTCAGTTCGACGTGGGGGACCTCGGCTACTTCCAGCTGGCGCGCATCTCGCAGAAGGGCCTGACCGCGGGCGAGGTGGGCTACATCGCCACCGGCGCCAAGGATGTCCGGCACGTGCGCGTGGGCGACACGATCACGCTGGCCGAGACGCCGTGCCTGGCGCCGTGGCCGGGCTACGCCGAGGCCAAGCCCATGGTGTTCTCGGGCCTGTACCCGGTCGAGAACGACCAGTACGACGAATTGCTCGAGGCGCTGCAGAAGCTGCAGTTGAACGACGCCTCGCTGACCTGGGAAAAGGAGACCTCCGCGGCGCTGGGCTTCGGCTTCCGCTGCGGTTTCCTGGGCCTGCTGCACCTGGAGATCGTGCAGGAGCGGCTCGAGCGCGAGTACGGGCTGAACCTGATCGCCACGCTGCCCAACGTGGAGTACGAAGTGCTGCTGCGCGACGGCACCGTGCAGCTGTGCGAGAACCCGGCGCTGCTGCCTGATCCCAAGCTCATCGCCGAGATCCGCGAGCCGATCGTGCGCGCGTCGGTGATCACGCCGAAGGAGTTCGTCGGCCCGGTCATCCAGATCTCGCTCGATCGCCGCGGCGTGCAGACGAAGATGGAGTACCTGGACATCGAGCGGGTGAACATCGAGTTCGACCTGCCGCTGAACGAACTTGTGGTGGACTACTACGACAAGCTGAAGTCGGTGACCAAGGGCTACGCGTCGCTGGACTACGAGTACCTGAGGCATCGCGCCGACGACCTGGTGCGCCTGGACCTGAAGATCAACGGCGACGACGTCGACGCCCTGACCTGCATCGTGCACAAGGACAACGCGTACAGTTGGGGCCTGAAGCTCTGCCAGAAGCTGAAGGAACTGATCCCGCGCCAGATGTTCACCGTGGCCATCCAGGCCGCGGTGGGCTCGCGCGTGCTGGCCCGCACGACGGTGCAGCCGTTCCGCAAGAATGTGACCGCCAAGTGCTACGGCGGCGACATCTCGCGCAAGCGGAAGCTCCTGGAGAAGCAGAAGGAAGGCAAGAAACGCATGAAGCAGGTGGGCGCGGTGGAGATCCCGCAGGAAGCCTTCCTGGCCGTGCTCAAGGTCGAACGCTGAGCGCACCGGCGCCCGGGAGGAACGATGTTCGGTTTCCTGAAACGCAAACAGTCCGGGCGCATCCGCCCGCCGGCCCCGAAAAGGCATCCCGTGATCGAGTACACGAAGTCGATCGGTTCGGCGGTCCTGATCGCGCTGGTGCTGCGCCAGTTCATCTTCCAGGCGTTCCGCATTCCCACCGGTTCGATGCTCGAGACGCTGCAGATCGGCGACTTCCTGTTCGTGAACAAGTTCCTGTACGGGGCCAAGACGCCTGACCGCATCCGCATCCCGGTCGTCAACTGGACGATCGTCGACGGCATCCCGGTGCTGAAGTTCCCGGCCCTCCGCCAGCCGCGGCAGGGCGACATCATCGTCTTCGAGTATCCCGAGGACCGGAACATCGACTTCATCAAGCGCTGCGTGGCCGTGGCCGGCGACACGGTGGCCGTGCATGACGGCGTGCTGTACGTGAACGGGAAGATCTTCGAGAGCAACCTGGGCGAGTTCGGCGGCGACCACTCGTGCGTGCCGTCCTGGACCGACCCGGAGAACTGTCCCGCGCCGCGCGCGAAGAAGGACCAGGGCATGTACCTGGCCAACCCGCGCAACCGCGAGTTCCCGTGGGCGGGCATGCCCAATCCGTACGTCGTGCCGGCGGGCCGCATCTTCATGATGGGCGACAACCGGTACAACTCGAAGGACAGCCGCTACTGGGGCCCCCTGGACACGAAGCTGATCAAGGGGAAGGCGCTGTTCATCTACTGGTCGTGGAACGGCGAGAAGCACATGCCGCGGTTCTCGCGCCTCGGCCACCCGATCCACTAGGCGATGCGCGCGTTCGGCATGTACGTGCACGTTCCCTTCTGCGGGTCGATCTGCGCCTACTGCCATTTCGCGCGCACCGCCGAGCACGACGCCTCGCGCCGCGCCGCCTTCGTCGAGGGCGCGCGGCGCGAGTTCGCTTTGCGGCGGGAACTGTGCCCGTCGCTGGGCGGCGCCGGCCGGCCGCTGGCGACGGCGTACCTGGGCGGCGGCACGCCGTCGCAGCTGGAGCCGGCGCTGATGGAACGGCTGCTCGCGGGCACGGTCGGTCTCTGCGCGCGCACCGACGACTTCGAACTGACGGCCGAGGCCAATCCCGAGACGTTCACGGCGCCGCTGGCGCGCGTCTGGCGCGATGCGGGCATCAACCGCGTCAGCCTGGGCGTGCAGAGCCTGGATGCCGCCGTGCTGCGCCAGCTGGGCCGCGCCTGCGACCCGCCGACGGCGCGGCGCGCGCTGGCGCTGGCCTGCGCGATGTTCGGACGCGTGTCGGCCGACTGGATCATCGGCCCGGGCGTGACCGCGGCGACGCTGCTGGACGAACTGGACGAGGCCGTGGCCTGCGGTGTCGGGCACGTGTCGCTGTACATCCTCGAGGTGCACGCGGGCACGGCGCTCGCGACCCGCGTCGAGGGCGGCTTGCTGAAGCTGCCGCCCGACGAGCAGGTGGCCGCGACGTACCTCGCGGCCGCCGAGCGGCTTGCATCCCTGGGCCTGCCGCAGTACGAGGTGGCGAACTTCGCGCGGCCCGGCGCCGAGTCGCGCCACAACCGCGGCTACTGGCAGCGGCGGCCCTGGCTCGGCCTGGGCCCGGGCGCGCACGGCGCGTGGGGGCGCTGCCGGCGGGCGAACCACGACGGGCTGGACGCCTGGCTGGCCGACCTCGGCGCCGGGCGGCTGCCCGAGGCATCGGTCGATCGCCTGTCGACCGCATCCCGTCGGCTCGAGCGCGTGGTCCTGGCCCTGCGCACCCGCGAGGGCGTGCCCCTGGAGTGGATGCCGGCCGGCGCGCTCGACCTGGCGCGCGGGCAGGCCGAGGGGCTCTGGCGGGTCGCGGACGGGCGCCTGCGGCTGGACGGCCCGGGTTTTCTGCGCATCGACACGATCGAGGAGGCGCTCGCGCGCCGGCTCTAGCGGGCGGCCGGGGGGTGGGTTGACACCCCCCTCGCGCCCTGTTTACCTTGCCGCGCGTCCGCCGACGGGCGCGGCCACGCGCCCGAACGCCCCGGACAGGTGATCCATGCCGATTTCCAGCCAACGCGCGCCGCTCGACGAAAGGTCCCTGCTGGTCCTGACGGCGATCGTGCGCCTGAACCTGGAAACCGGTCGTCCCGTCAGTTCGGGACTGGTCGAGCGCGGCCTGCAGCGCGCCGTCTCGTCGGCCACCGTGCGCAGCGTCATGAAGCGGCTCGAGGACGCGGGCTATCTCGAGCAGCCGCACACCTCGGCCGGGCGCCTGCCGACCGATGCCGGCTACCGCGTCTTCGTCGACCGGCTGCTGGCCGGCTGGTCGCTGCGCCGGCACGAGGCGCCGGCGGGCATGGAAGACCAGATGCGGCAGGGCGTGCGCCGCGCCGCCGGCAGCCAGGACCGGATGAAGCTCCTGGCGGGCCTGCTCAGCCGCCTGACCGACAGCCTGAGCATCGTCGCCGGGCCCACGCTCTCCGAGGCGGCCGTGCAGCGCGTCGAGTGCTACCGCCGCGGCGGCGGCCGCGTGCTGATGGTCGTGATCCTGGACAACGAGGCCGTGCGCACCGGGCTGGTCACGCTGCCGGACGATCCGCCCGAGCAGGTGGTGGCCGCGGCCGGCCGCCTGTTGTCGGAACAGCTGACGGGGCGCACGCTGCGCGAGGCGACGGCGGCCACGCCCGGGACGGTCGACCTTGTCGACACGCCGGTCACGCGCTGCGCGGCGCGCCTGGCGCGCGCCGGTCGCGAACTTCTGCGCGGGGCCGATGCCGGCGAGATCCAGTTCGACGGCGTGGCCTCGGTGCTCGGCGCGCCCGAGTTCCAGGACCCCGGGCCGCTTCGCGCGCTGCTGCGGTTCCTGGAATCGCCCGACGTGATGCGCGCGACGCTGGCGCAGCTCGGCGCCCGCACTGCCGACGGCTTCGGCGTCTGGATCGGCCAGGAGAACCCGGTCGATGCCCTGCAGTGCTTCACCGTGATGACGCGCCGCGTCGCACTGGACGGGCGCATGGGGATGGTCGCGGTCCTCGGGCCGCGGCGCATGCCGTTCCTGCGGGCGCTCCACGGCCTGGATTCGCTGCGGCGCGAACTGGGCACGACGACGGGGTCGCCCCTCAACTAGAGGCAAGGACACACGGCAGGGGCCGTCGCGCGAGCGCGCGGCCACTTTGCCCCGACGCAAGGAAGACCATGACGAAGCGACGACACAGCGAACCCGATCCCGCCCCGACCGAACAGGCCGCGCCCGATCCCGCGGACGCGTCCGCCGATGCCGCGGCTGCCCCGGCCGCCGACCCGGCGCCGGATCTGGTTGTCGAGGAAGCGCCGTCGGTTGAGGAGACCCTGCGTCGCGAGCGCGACGAGGCCCAGGACAAGTGGCTGCGCGCGGTGGCCGAGATGGACAACCTGCGCAAGCGCACGCGCCGCGAGGTGACCGATGCCCACCGGTTCGCCAAGGCCGACGCCCTGCGCGGTTTCCTGGACGTCCTGGACAACCTGGAAAGGGCCTTGCAAACGAACGGCGGCGCCGCCGATACTGGCGGGCCCGATCCTTTCCGCGAAGGCATCGAGCTGATCCGGCAACGGCTGCGCGGTGTGCTCCAGGAGCAGGGCGTCACGCCCATCGAGGCGCTGGGCCTGCACCTTGACCCGGCCGTCCACGAGGCGGTCGGACAACTGCCGCGCGAGGGCAGCGAGCCCGGCACCATCATCGAGGTGGCGCAGCCGGGATACAAACTGGGCGAGCTGGTGCTGCGGCCGGCGCGCGTGATCATCTGCGCGTAGGCGCCGGCGGGATGGAAGCGGCATGAGCAGCAAGCGCGACTACTACGAGGTTCTGGGTGTTGCCCGCGGTGCGGACGCGACCGAGGTCAAGAAGGCCTACCGCGCCCTGGCCATCAAGCACCACCCGGACAAGAACCCGGACGATCCCGCGGCCGTCGAGAAGTTCCGCGAGGCGGCCGAGGCCTACGAGGTCCTCAAGGATCCCCAGAAGCGCGCGCAGTACGACCAGTTCGGGCACGTGGATGCGGGCGCCGGCGGTTTCGGCGGCGGCGGCTACGGGTCGAACGGCTTCACGGTCGACCTGAACGACGCGCTCGAGTCCTTCCTGCGCAATTTCGGCATGGGCGGTGGCGGCGGCGGCTTCGGCGACATGTTCGGCGGCGGCGGCGCGGCCGCGCGCGGCCGGGGGCGCAACCTCCAGATGGAACTGAACGTGTCGCTGGAAGAGGCGGCGCGCGGCGTGCGCAAGACGGTCAAGGTGACCAAGCAGGTCCCGTGTTCCGATTGCGGCGGCACCGGCGCCAACGCCGGCAGCAAGCCCGCGCCGTGCCAGCACTGCCGCGGCCACGGACGCGTGCGGCAGGTGCGGCAGTCGCTGCTCGGCCAGATGGTCACCGAGGGCATCTGCCCGCAGTGCCAGGGCCGCGGGCAGGTCGTCCAGGATCCCTGCAAGTCGTGCCGGGGCACCGGCACGGTGCGCGGCGAGGAGTCGCTGGAGATCAACGTCCCGGCCGGCGTCAGTTCCGGGAACTACATGGAGCTGCCGGGCAAGGGCGACGCGGGCGAGCACGGCGGCGGCGCCGGCCACCTGCGCGTCGTGTTCAACGTGCGCGAAAGCGAGATGTTCGAGCGCCACGGCGACGACCTGCTCATCGACGTGCCCGTCTCGCCGATCGACCTGATGCTCGGCACGAAGGTCGAAGTGCCGACCCTCGACGGCAAGGTGGCGCTGAAGATCCCCGCCGGCACGCAGAGCCACAAGATCTTTCGCATGCGCAAGAAGGGCATGCCGCACGTCAACCGGCCGGGCACCGGCGACCAGCTTGTGCGCGTCATTTCGTGGACGCCCGAGAACCTGGACAAGGACCTGGTCAAGCGGCTCGAGCAGGTGCAGGCCGACCTGGCCAAGCGCGTGCCGCCCCCTGGCCGGCACCACGAGGACTAGGGCCGCCACCACAAGGATAGTGACGCCGCGCGCGGGCCTGGTGCCGCGCCGCGCCGCAACGCGGAGGCACCCGTGCGCCAGTTCTTCCTCGCCGTCGATCCCGCCGCCGTGCCCTGCGCGGGCGACCTGGTCACCCTCGACCGTGACGAATCCCACCACCTGCAGGCGGTGCTGCGCGGCGCCGAGGGCCGTTCGTGGTGCCTGGTCGACGGGCTCGGCCATCGCTACGAGGCGAAGCCGGCAACGGGCGGCGGCAAGCTGGTCGCGCTCGAGATCGTGTCGGTGGCCCGTGACCCGCGTGAAGACGCCGGCCCGCGGCTGACCCTGGCCTGCGCGGTGGTGAAGGGGAAGCACTTCGACCTGGTCGTGGAGAAGGCGGTCGAACTGGGCGCCGCCCGCCTGCTGCCGCTGGTCACGGCGCGCGGCGTGATCGAGCCTGGCGACGGCAGGCGCGCGCGCTGGGAATCGCTGATGCGCGCGGCTCTCAAGCAGAGCGGGCGCAGCCGGCTGCCGGAACTCTCGGAGCCGCTCGACCTCGGCGCGGCGCTCGCCGCCTGTGCGGGCGGGGCGCTGTACGTGGGCGGCGCTCCGGACGAGCGCCCGCTCCTGGAAGGGATACCGGGCGGCGCGACGGGCGTGGGCAGCGGCCGCGCGCTCTTCATCGGCCCCGAAGGTGGCTGGACCCCGGACGAGGCGGCGCGGCTGGTCGCGGCGGGCGCCCGGCCGCTGGACCTGGGCCCGTTCACGCTGCGCACCGAGACGGCGGCGATCGTCGGCCTGGCGGCCCTGCGCGCGCTGGCCGGTTCTTGACACCCGTGCCCGGGGGGTCTTTCATGGCCCGCGACGGACATCATCATTCGAAAGGAACGCCCCATGGCCACGAGTGAACTGGCCGCCCGCCTGCAGGCGGACGTCATCACCGCGATGAAAGCCAAGGACAAGGACCGCCTCGGCATCCTGCGCCAGATGCAGGCGGCCATCAAGCAGGTCGAGATCGACACGCGCAAGGAACTGTCGGACGCCGACGTCCAGAAGATCCTCGCGTCCTACGCCAAGAAGGTGAAGGACACGGTGGCATCGACCGTGGGCACCGGCCGCGACGATCTGAAGGTCGCCGCCGAGACCGAACTGGCCATCGTCATCGCCTACCTGCCGGCCGAACTGGGTGACGCCGAACTGGAGGCGCTCGTGCGCCAGGCCGTCGCCGAGAGCGGCGCCGCCTCGCCGGCGGACATGGGCAAGGTCATGAAGGTCGCGGTGCCCCTGGTGGCCGGGAAGGCCGACGGCTCGCGCGTCAGCGCCATGGTCAAGAGCCTGCTGGCGGGCGGCAAGTGAATGCGCCAGTGAGCGGACAAGTGAGCGGACTGGTGAACGCACCGGTCATCTTCGGCCTGGCGGTCATCGTGCTGTTCGGCGCGCTCGGCTGGCGCGACGGCCTGGTCAAGCGCGTGCTGGAAGTGGCCGGCGCCATCGCCGCGCTGCTGCTGACGGCGCGCTTCGCCGGCGTCGTGCAGCCGTGGGTCAGCCGGACCACGGGCGCGGGCAACGGCCCGGCGCTGCTGATCACGTGGGCCGTCCTGTTCATCGTGCTGCTGGTGCTCAGTCGCCTGCTGGCGGCGCTCGTCGCCAAGCTGCTGCGCGTGACCGTGCTGGCGTGGGTCGATCGGCTGGGCGGCGCCGTGCTCGGACTGTGCTTCGGCACGCTGCTGGCCAGCGTGCTGCTGGTGGCCGCCAGCCAGGTCCGCGGCGGCGGGGGCATCCAGGCCGATTGTGACCGCACGTTTGTGGGCCGCACCATCTACTACACCGGGCCGCGCCTGTATATCCAGGCGCGCAAGGCGTCGGGTGGGCGCGTCGAGGAGGCGTGGGAACGCTTCACCACGCGCGCGGCCGAGGCGGCTGCCGCCGGCCGGGCGAAGCTGAAAGATGCGGCGGCCAAGGATGCCGCCGACCGGGCCGCGGCTGAAAAGGAAGCCGCCACCAAGGACGCCGCCACCAAGAATGCCGCCACCAAGAATGCCGCCACCAAGGACGCTGCCACCAAACGCGCCGGTTCATGATCCCCCTGATCGAACGCCTCGTTGCCGCGCGCGCGGCGGCCACCCCGGTCGCCGCGCCGCGCGCATTGGCGCTGCTGGAGTGGGAGCGCGTGGCCGGCCAGGTCGCCGCCTGTTGCCGCAGCGCACTGGCGGCCGACGCCGTGCGCGCCCGGCGCCCGCTGTCCGATCCCGCCCTGGTCACCACCTGGCACGAGCTGGCCGATGAACTGCGCCGCGAAGGCGACCGCAACGTGTGGCCGCCGCTCGACGACCCGGCCGACCTGCTGGCGCTGCTCGACCAGCCGCCGCCGGTGCGGATGGAGGGACCCGACCTGGTGCACGTGGCCGCGATGGCCGGCAACCTCGACGAACTGCGCGACCACCTGCTGGAACGCCGCGACGCGTGCCCGCGCTGGGCGGAAGCCGCCGTCGCCTCGTCACCGCTGGCTGCGCTGCGCGGGGCGTTGCTGCGCGCGCTGGAGCCCGACGGGCGCTTGCGCGACGAGGCCAGCCCGCGCCTGGGCCCGTTGCGGCGGCAGGCCGCGCAGCAGGAGCGCACCGTGCGCAGCGAGGTGAACGAGGCGATGTCGCGCGCGCGCCAGGCCGGCTGGACCACGGCCGAGGAAGCGACGCTGCGCGGCGACCGCTTCTGCATCCCCATGCGCTCGGGCGACAGCCGGCGGCTCGACGGCATCGTCCACGACCGTTCGCAGACGGGCGCCACGCTCTTCGTCGAGCCGGCGGGCGTCGTGCGCCTGTCCAACGAACTGGTCGCGCTGCGGCTGGAGATCGGCGCCGAGGAGGCGCGCATCCTCTTCGAGCTGAACCGCGCGGTGGAACAGGCGGCGCCCGCGCTGCGCGACGCCGCGGCGCTGATGCTGCTGGTCGACGAGGTGCGCGCGGGCCTGCTGTGGAGCCGCGCCGTGCGCGGGCACCGGCCCCGCGTGGCGCCGGGCCTGGCGCTCGCCGTGCGCGGCGGCCGCCACCCGCTCCTGATGGCCGCGCTCGGCGACGGCGACCTTCCGGCGGGCCACGCCGCCGTCGTGCCGCTGGACCTGGTCATTCCCGACGGCTGTCGGGTGCTGGTCATCAGCGGTCCCAACGCGGGCGGCAAGTCGGTCGCGCTCAAGACCGTCGGCGTGCTGTGCCTGCTGGCGCAGTGCGGCTGGGACGTGCCCGCGCGCGAGGACACGACGCTGCCGTGGATCACGTCGCTGATGGTCGACCTCGGCGACGACCAGTCCATCGCGCAGTCGCTCAGTTCGTTCTCGGCGCACATGCGGCACCTGGGCGAGTTCCTGGCCGCGGCCGGTCCCGGCGCGCTGGTGCTCTCGGACGAGATCGGCAGCGGCACCGACCCGCAGGAGGGCACCGCGCTGGCGTTCGCCGCGCTCGAGCAGCTGGCCGAACAGGGCGCGCAGGTACTGGCCTCGACGCATTTCGGCCTGCTGAAGGCAGCGGTGCACGACCACCCGGACATGCTGAACGCGGCGATGGACTTCGACGAGCGCGACCTTCGGCCGCTCTACACGTTCCGCGTCGGCGACCCGGGCACGAGCCACGCCTTCGACATCGCGCGGCGCATGGGGCTGCCCGGCGGGCTGATCGACAAGGCCCGCTCGCGCGCGGGCCACGAGCGCGTGCAGGTGGAGCAGCTCCTGATCGACCTCGACCGCCGCGCGCGCGAACTGAAGACGGCCGGCGAACAGGCGCGCGAGGCGGCCGGGCGCGCCGACGAGCGCGAACGCGACCTGACGGCGCGCCTGAAGGAACTGGAGAAGCAGAAGAAGCAGGTCCTTGCCGAGGCGAAGCGCGAAGGGGAGAAGGCCGTGCGCGACGGCCGCCGCGCGATCGAGAACGCCGTGCGCGAGATCCGCGCCGAGCAGGCCGCGCCGCAGGCGGTCAAGCGGGCGCGCGACCGGCTGGCCGAACTCGAGCGGGCGACGGCCGACGAGGAGGCTGCGGCGCCGGCGGGCGGGCGGCCGTTCGTGCCGGAAGTGGGCCAGCGCGTGCGCATCCCGCACCTGAACCTGGTGGGGCGCATCGTCGAGGTGCGCGGCGGGCGGCTGGTGGCCGAGGCCGACGGCCTGCGGCTGACCCTGGGAGCCGACGCCGTGCGGCCGGTCGACGACGGCGGCGGCGGGCCAGCGGCGACGGCGGCAGCGCCGGAGAGCACGGGTTCCGGCCGCGCCGACACCACGCCCGTCCACGCCGGCAGCTGGGGCTGGCAGGGTGACGCCCCGCTGGCCGAGCCGACCCTGGACCTGCGCGGGACCACCGGCGAGGAGGGCTGGCAGTTGCTGGACCAGCTCATCGACCGGGCTATCCCTGCCGGGTTGAACGCCTTGGAGGTCATCCACGGCAAGGGGACCGGCCGCCTGCGGGAGTACCTGCAGGCCCGCCTCAAGGCCGACAAGCGCGTCGTCTCGTTCAAGGAAGACGAAGCCGGGGGAGCCACCCTCGTCCGCCTCGCCTGATTTTGACGGCGGTCGCCTGAACCTCCGGGCCGCCTTCCGGTTGCAGCCTTTCAGTTCCTGTGATACTTTGAAACGTTACCGTCGAAATGGCCCGTCGGTTTGCGAAAACGGAAGGCTGGGCAGGCGCCGATATGTCACCAGTCCTCTCTCCGGATATCATCGCGCGGGTCAAGGACGAGACCGACATCGTCGAGGTCGTGCGCCAGCACGTCCAGCTCAAGCCTGCCGGAGCCGTCTACAAGGGCCTGTGCCCGTTCCACAAGGAAAAGACCCCGTCCTTCATCGTCACGCCCGCGCGCGGGCGCTGGCACTGCTTCGGCTGCGGCACCGGCGGCGACGTCATCTCGTTCCTGATGGAGGCCGAGGGCGTCACGTTCCCCGAGGCCGTCGAGATCCTCGCGCGCCCGCTGGACATCGATTTGTCGAGCGCGCTGAAGGAAGACGAGTCCGAAGGCGAGCGCCGCGCTTTCCATCGCGCCAACGAGGCGGCGATGATCCTCTGGCAGGAGGCCCTCTGGGACCCGAAGCTGGGGGGCACGGCCCTTGCTTATCTGACCGGGCGCGGCTTCGGTGAGAAGGTGCTGCGCGATTATGATGCCGGGTGGGCCCCGGGACTGCCGGGCTGGCTCGAGCAGGGCCTGCGGCGGGCGGGCGTGGACCGGGAATTGGCGGTGCGGGCCGACCTGCTGCGGCCCAGCGACCGTGGCGGCGAGCCGTTTGCCTATTTCCGCAACCGGATTATCTTTCCTGTCAAGATCATTTCGCGCCAGGTTGCCGGCTTCGGCGGCCGGGTGATCGACCAGGGTGAGCCCAAGTACCTGAATTCCTCCGACAGCGCCTACTTCAACAAGGGGAAGCTCCTCTACGGATTCGAAGCTTCGCGCATGGCTATTGCCAGGCAGAAGGATGCGATCCTGGTCGAGGGTTACCTGGACCTGTTGGCGTTGGCGCAGGCGGGATTCACGAACGTGGTCGCCACCTGCGGGACGGCGTTCACGCCGGAGCAGGCGAAGCTGCTGCGGCGCGGCGCGCGCGACGTGATCCTGATGTTCGACGGCGACAAGGCGGGCCTGAAGGCCGCAGTGCGTTCGGCCGACATCGCGCTGCGCCACGGTCTCGAGCCGCGCATCGTGCGCCTGCCTGCGGGCAAGGATCCCGCCGACATGGCGATCGAGGGCGGCGCGCCCGCGATCGAGCACGTGCTGAAGGACGCGGTCGGCTACGTGCCGTTCCTGAAGCGGCTGGTTGATGGGCGCGGCGGTGATCGCATGCTGCGCGAGCGCGCGGTCAGGCAGGTGCTCGGCACGGTGGCGGGGATCGACGATCCGCTGCGCCGCGAGTACGTGCTGCAGGAAGCGGCCGACGTCTTCGGCGTCGAGCGCGAGGTGCTCCGGCAGTCACTGCCGGCGCCGGCGCCCGGCGAGGGCGGCGCGCGCTCGGGAGTCGGCGTGGCGAGGATGGCGGGCGCGCAGGCGGCCGGCGGATCCGCCGAAGCGGGGGCGGCCGGAATCGACAATCCGGAGGATGCGCGGCCGGCGCCGCGGCGCGACGGTCCGCGTGTGCGGCGGCCTCTCGGGGGCGTGCAGGTGGCGCGCGTGGCGGCGGACATGCTGGCCCACGCGCTGCGCGACGACACGGGAACGGCGGCGCGCGAAGTGGTCGCTGCCCGGGATCTGCCCGGACTGGATCCGGCGGCCGTCATCCTGGCCGGCGAACTGCGGGCCTGGGCGCAGGCGGACACGGGTCAGGTGGCCCGCGAATGGGTGCTCTCGCGCTGGAACGGCGTGGGGGATGCCGGCTATCGCGGCTACGTCAGCCGCCTGCTCGACCGGGATGACATCCCGGTCAGCACCGATTGTCTGAGGGTGGTCACCGACTGCCTCAAGCGGCTCGGGCACGATGCCCGCGCGTAGGGACAGTGACCCGGTCACGACGAGCCAGGAGTAGTGCCGGCGCATGGATAGCAAACGCTTCGACAGCCTCATCCAGACCATCCGCAAGGACGCGACCGCCAAGGGCGGCTACATCCTGATCGACGACCTCAACGCCCTGCTCGGCGACGAGTGCGGCCTCGAGGAGATCGAGCGGTTGTACGAAAAGCTCGGCGAACTGCAGATCGAGTTCTTCGACACCGACGAGGAAGCGCAGGCCAAGCTCTCCCGCCGGAAGAAGAAGGAACAGAAGAAGGTCGCCGCCGCCCGCAAGGTCAGCCGCACCAACGTCAAGTACGACGATCCGGTGCGCATGTATTTGCGCGAGATGGGCCGGGTGCCGCTGCTGACGCGCCAGGGCGAAGTGAACCTGGCCCGGCGCATGGAAGACGGCCGGCTGGCCATCATCGAGGCCACGCTGCGCTCGAAGCACTCCCTGCGCGAGCTGCGCCAGACCGCGAACCAGCTGCTGGCCCAGGCCGTCCACGTCGACGAGGTCGTGCAGCAGGACGCCAGCACCTGGAACGTGCACTTGTCGGCCGAGAAGGAGGGCAAGCGCCTCCTGAAGACCATCGAGGTCATCGAGAAGCTCCAGAAGGAACTGAACGAGGCCCGCGTCGAACTCGCGGCCGGCGCCGAGGCGCCGCGGCTGGCGACGCTCGAGCGCATGGTGCAGACGCGCGAGAAGAAGGTGCTCGACGCGTTCCTGTCGCTGCAGCTGGCGCCGTCGCAGATCGAGCAGCTGGCGCAGAAGCTCCTGCTCGTGCACGGCAAGGTCGAGGACCTGTACGCGCGCATCGCGACGGTCGAGGATTCCGTCGGGGTGTCCAGCGCCGACATGGCCGCCGCGCTGAAGAAGCCGGGCCTGTCGGCCGACGCGCTGGAGACCCTGCAGGACGCGATGAAGACGGTCCGCGCGCACAAGAAGCGGATCCAGGACATCGAGCGCGAGATCGGCCTGAGCGCCGAGGACCTGCACCGCATCGGCACCGAGATCGCCCTCGGCAAGCAGCAGGTCGACGCCGCGCAGCGCGAGATGATCGAAGCCAACGTGCGGCTGGTCATCTCCATCGCCAAGCGCTACACGAACCGCGGGCTGGAATTCCTGGACCTGATCCAGGAAGGCAACAGCGGCCTGATGCGCGCGGTCGAGAAGTTCGACTATCGCAAGGGCTACAAGTTCTCGACCTACGCCACGTGGTGGATCCGCCAGGCCATCACGCGCGCGATCGCCGACCAGGCGCGCACCATCCGCGTGCCGGTGCACATGATCGAGGCGATCAACAAGGTCAATCGCGCCAACCGGCAGCTGCTGCAGGAGCTCGGGCGCGACCCGAAGCCCGAGGAAGTGGCGCTGTTCCTCGAGATGCCGCTCGAGAAGGTGCAGGGCGTGCTGCAGGCCAGCCTCGAGCCGGTCAGCCTCGACCGCCCGATCGGCGAGGACGAGGACAGCAACCTCTCGGACTTCATCGAGGACGAGAGCGCCCCGTCGCCGGCGCGCCTGGCCACGCAGAGCATGCTCAAGGACCAGATGCAGCGCGTGCTCAGCACGCTGACCCGGCGCGAGGAGAAGGTCATCCGCCTGCGCTTCGGGCTGGGCGACGGCACGCCGCGGACGCTCGAGGAGGTGGGCACCATCTTCAAGGTGACCCGCGAGCGCGTGCGCCAGATCGAGGCCAAGGCGTTGCGCAAACTGCGGCACCCCAGCCGCAGCCGCAAGCTGAAGGGCTACGGGGAGATGGTCTAGAAGCGATGGTTTTGGAGCGGCTGAATTCGGGTTGACCATGCCGGGGGGAATGGCCTATCTTGCCCTCCCGGTCGTGGGCCCATAGCTCAACTGGTTAGAGCAGCCGGCTCATAACCGGCCGGTCCCTGGTTCGACTCCAGGTGGGCCCACCAGCCCTTCCTCGCGAGGCGGTGAGGGACGGCGCTGCGGGATTTCGGATGGGCGATTAGCTCAGTTGGTTAGAGCGCTCGCCTCACACGCGAGAGGTCACAGGTTCAAGTCCTGTATCGCCTACCATCCGAAATGCGGCCGGAAGACAAGTCTGACCGGAAGACAAGTCTGACCGGAAGACAAGTCTGACCGGAAGACAAGTCTGACCGGAAGACAAGTCCGGCCGGAATGAAAAACAAGAGATGCGGAGGGAAGAGGGTGCCTTGGCGCCCTTTTTTCACACCTGCCGGCGCCCGGTCGCGGTGCCGCGTTGTCGGGCCGGCGCCCGCGGTGGTATGATGCGGCCGGAGGGTGCCGTGGAAATCAAGCTGGTCCTGGCGATGTTGGCAGAGGTGGCCGCGCTCGAAGAGCGCCTGGTCGCGGCGCGCGACGCCCGCGAACGTCACACGCGGCGCGATGACCATCTCGGCGCGCTCGGGC
>CAIOLW010000314.1 GCA_903859215.1 uncultured bacterium
ATCGAGTTCGCCTGCACCATGCAGCCGATGCCGAAGGCGGCCACGGCCGTCAGCGCCGCGAAGACCAGCCCCAGCCAGCGCAGGCCCAGGCCCCGCTCCAGGGCGTACATGGGACCGCCCGCCATCGACCCGTCGGGCATGCGGATGCGGTACTTCACCGCGAGCACGGCCTCGGCGTACTTGGTCGCGATGCCGAATACGCCCGTCAGCCACATCCACAGCACGGCGCCCGGGCCGCCGGCCGCCACAGCCGTGGCGACGCCGACGATGTTGCCGGTGCCGATCGTCGCCGCCAGCGCCGTGGTCAGGGCCCCGAACTGCGAGACGTCGCCCTCGCCCTCCTTCTCGCGCGAGAACGAGATGCGGATCGCCTTGAAGATGTAGCGCTGCATGAAGCGCAGGCGGAACGTCAGGTACAGGTGCGTGCCGAACAGGAGGACCAGCAGGGGCCACCCCCAGATGAAGCCGCTGACCTTCTGCAGGATGTGTTCGAGACCGGCCATCGGGGCATCCTTTCGGGAGCGGCTTGTCGGGGAAGCGGGCCGCGGTGGGCCCGCCGGACAGGGACGCAGTGTCCACCACCGGAGCGGGCGGCTCAAGCGCGGATGTCGGTGGGGGTGGCCCGCGGGGCGCGACAATGGTAGGATCGGGGCCTCAAGACCGGCCATCCGGAAGCCAGCAGACGGGGGGGACATGAGCCACCGACCGATAACGAAACGCAGGCTGCTGACCGACGAACCACTGCACGTGTCGCACGAACTGGTCGGCCGCGAGATCGCCTCGCCCCGGCGTCGCGCCGCGGCCCTCGTGCTCGACTACGCGGTCCTGCTGGTGCCCATGCTGGCGGTCGCGATCGGCGCGGCCGCCCTGTATTTGAACCTGACCGAGCCGGCCGCCTACCGGGCCGTGACGGCGCTGCTGGGCAAGCCCACGCCGGAGCAGGCCGATGCGGCTTGGGGCGACCTGGCGCCCGTGCTCGTCCACGCGGAGATGCCCGGCGTCCCGGCCGAGGCCGAGCTGGCCGTCGAACGCCACGACACGGCCGCGGCCATCGAGGCCCTCAAGGGCTACGACCTCACGTTCGCGGTCAATTTCGACGAGAGCGAGGGCGCCAAGGTCGCCAAGGGATCGATCAGCTTCGAGATCCAGCGCCTGCTGCCGGTGCCGCTGCGCATCGTCGCCCTGTTCGGCGTGGTGTCGCTGTACTTCACGCTCTGCCACGCCTCGCGGCGCGGGCAGACCCTGGGCAAGCGCGTGTTCGGGATCCGGGTGGTGCACCTGGGCGGCGAGAAGTTATCGCTCTTCGAGAGCTTCGAGCGCGCGGCCGGCCTGCTCGAGATCCCGGCCACGATGGGCCTGGCCCTGCTCTCGCTGTGGCGCGACCCGAACCGCCGGCTGCCGCACGACCGCATCGTGCACACGGCGGTCGTGCGGGTGGTCCGCGGCAAGTCGATTCAGGGCAAGTCGATTCACGGCAAGTCAATTCACGGCAAGTCAATTCACGGCGAGTCGACCCACGGCTGAGATTCCTTGTCACTCCCGGAAAAACAACTGGCCGCCCCCATCCGGGAGCGGCCGGTGTCGTCATCGACGCGTCAACCTGCTCAGTGCGAGTGCACCGTCTGCCCCGAGGCGCCCTGCGGCGATGTCGACGGCTCGGCGGCCTCGTCGTGCCACCAGCAGATCAGGCCCGTCTCGAAGCGGTCCAGCGGCACGCCGTCCTTGCGCGGGACCAGGCGCACCGAGAACCCGCGGCGCCCGGCGCGCCGGCAGGGGATCTCGCCCTTGAACGTGACCACGCCGTCGTTGGTGGCGACGCCCTGGGCGAACATCGTGGCGGTCTCGCCGCTCTCGATGTGCCCGTTCGTGTCCAGCAGGCCGTGGTAGACCTCGACCAGCACCTCGTCGGAGCTGATCGACCCCAGGCGCACCTGCGCGGTCACCGGCAGCATGGCGCCCATGGGCTGCGCTTTCAGCGGCGGCGCGTCGACGGCCAGGATCTGCACGTTCTGCCAGTTCGCGTGCATCCGGCGGCGCCAGTCGGCCAGGTCGGCGGCCAGCGCGTGGCTGTCGGCGGCCAGGCGCCGCATGTTGTCCAGGCACGGGATGTAGAAGCGCTCCGTATATTCCTCGACCATGCGGTTGGTGTTGAACTCGGCGTTCACCGTGCGCATGGAGTTCTTCATGATGCGCGTCCACTCGCGCGGCACGCCGTCGACGCCGCGCTCGTAGTACGCGGGCACGATCTCGTTCTCGAGCAGGTCGTACAGCGCCGTGCTCTCGACATCGTCCTGGTAGTTCTGGTCGTCGTATTCCTCGCCGGCGCCGATGGCCCAGCCGTTGTCCGTCTTGTAACCCTCGCACCACCAGCCGTCGAGCACCGACAGGTTGATGCCGCCGTTGGGCGGCACTTTCATGCCGCTGGTGCCGCTGGCCTCGAGGGGGCGCCGCGGGTTGTTCAGCCACACGTCCACGCCCTGCACCAGGTAGCGCGCCACCTCGATGTTGTAGTCCTCGACGAAGACGATCCGCTTGCGGAACTCCTCGCGCTCGGCCATGTGCACCAGCTGGCGGATGACTTCCTTGCCCGGGTGGTCCTTCGGGTGGGCCTTGCCGGCGAAGATCAGCTGCACCGGGCGGTCCGGGTTGTTCAGGATGCGGCTCAGCCGCTCGGGATCGCTCAGCAACAGCGCCGCGCGCTTGTAGGTGGCGAACCGGCGCGCGAAGCCGATGGTCAGAGCCTCGGGATCCAGCGCCTCGCTGGCGGCCTTGATCCAGATGCGGTTGGCGCCGCGCCGCTTGAGCTGCTTGCGCAGGCGGCTGCGCGTGAAGCCGACCAGCCGCTCGCGCATGCGTTCGTGCGAGCGCCACAGTTCGGCGTCCGGGATCAGGTCCACGCGGTCCCACAGCGTCTTGTTCGTCGGCTCCTCGTACCAGCGGGGCCCCAGGTACCGGTCGTACAGCCGCGCGATTTCCGAGCACAGCCAGCTGCGCGTGTGGATGCCGTTGGTCACGTGCGCGATCGGGATCTCGTTCTCGGGCACCTCGGGCCACACGCGCTGCCACATGTTGCGCGAGACGTGGCCGTGCAGCTCGCTGACGCCGTTGGCGAAGCGGCTCAGCCGCAGCGCCAGCACCGTCATGCAGAAGGTCTCGGCCGTGTTCTGCGGGTCCTGCCGGCCCAGCGCCAGCAGCCGGTCGATGCCGATGCCCATCTCGTCGGCCTTGCGCGTCAGGTACGTGCGGACCAACTCGGGCGGGAAGTGGTCGTTGCCCGCCGGCACCGGCGTGTGCGTCGTGAAGATGCTGCTGGCGCGCACGATCTCGAAGGCGGTCTCGTACGCCAGCTTGCGGTGCTTCATCAGCAGGTTGATGCGCTCGAGCGCCAGGAACGCCGAGTGGCCCTCGTTCATGTGGCACACCGTGGGCTCGAGCCCCAGCGCGATCAGGGCGCGCAGGCCGCCGATGCCCAGCATGATCTCCTGCCGGATGCGCATGTCGTTGTCGCCGCCGTACAGGCGCGCGGTCAGGTCGCGATCGTCGGGCTGGTTCTCCATCACGTTGGTGTCCAGCAGGAACAGGGGGTTGCGGCCCACCTGCAGGCGCCAGATCTGCGCGAAGATGGACCGGCCCGGGTAGTGCACCTCGATCAGGCGCGGCGCGCCGTCACGGTCGCGCTCGAGCGACATCGACATGTTGTAGAAGTCGTTGACCGGGTACTCTTCCATCTGCCAGCCGTCGTGGTTCAGGTACTGGCGGAAGTAGCCGGACTGGTAGGCCAGGCCGACGCCGACCAGCGGGAGGCCCAGGTCGGTGGCGGACTTCAGGTGGTCGCCCGCGAGGATGCCCAGGCCGCCGGAGTACAGCGGCAGCGATTCGTGCAGGCCGAACTCCAGCGAGAAGTAGCCGATCAGGCCCTCGCCGACGCCGTGGTGTTCGTTCACGTACCACGTCGGGTGCGTCAGGTAGCGCTCGAGGTCGCCCTGCACGCGCTCGAGGTGGGCCAGGAACGCCTGGTCGCGCTCGAGCTCGCGCACCCGCTGTGCCGACAGAGAGCCGAGCACCGCCACCGGGTTGCCGGCGTGCCGGTCCCACTGGTCGGGGTCGACGCGGCGCAGCAGCGAGATGGCCTCGACATTCCAGCTCCACCAGATGTTGCGCGCGATGTCGAGCAGCGGCTTGAGCGGGTCGGGCAGGTTGGGCGTGACGACGAACTTGCGGATCGATGGCATGTGCGTTTCTCCTGGGCGGCGGCAACCGGGCCGCCGGAACGGGCTTGAGCGGGAAGCACGGGCGCTGTCCCGGCTTTGATTTCGGCCCGGGGGGGCGATAATAAAGCACGCATTGGGGACGGGCCACCAAAAGGTCCCGGGGTTCCCGGGAAGGGGCGGCGTGAGTTTTATCTCTTTACACGACAAAGACATAGGTTCAGTCGCGGAATTCCTCGACCGGGTGCCGCCGCCGGCCGTCCTGGACGAACGCGCCCGGGAGGTGTTCGCCGCAGGGCATTTCCGCGGCGCCGTGTCGCTGCCGTACGTGGCCGATTCCGCTGCCGACGCCGGCACCCTGGAGGCTGTCCTGCCGTCGATCTTCCTGCCGCCGCGCCATCAGCCGATGCTGGTCGTTTCCGCGGATGCGGCGCGTGCGCAGGCGCTGGCGCAAGGCTTGGCCGCCCGCGGTCGCGCACGCCTGGCTGCCGTCGCGGTGACCGACGCCCTTCTGGCGGGGCTGCCCGCACACCTGGTCGAGCGGGGTCCGAGTGACTGCACGCTGTGGCAGCCGCCGCACTGGCTGGTCGCGCATGCCGACCTGCTGCCGCCGCCGGTGCTGGGTCACGTGCTCGACGTCGGCTGCGGCGCCGGCCGCGCCGCGGTGTGGCTTGCCGCGCGCGGCTACCGCGTGACCGGGGTCGACTGGCAGCCCGAGGCCCTCGCGCTGGCGCAGCGACTGGCCGCCAGTCGCTGCGTGTCGCTGCGCGTCGTCGAGGCGGACATACGCGACGCCGGCGCGCTGTCGCCGGGACCGTGGGCCGTCATCGTCAATGTGCGCTGCCTGGACCGCGGCCTGCTGGCGCGGATGCCCGACCTGGTGGGTGACGGCGGCGTGGCGGTGGTGCGCACGTTCCGCGAGGCGCCGGGCCTGCCCGACGACGTGACGGCGCGCCACCGGCTGCGTCCCGGCGAACTGGCGCGCGCGTTCGCGTCACCGTACTGGCACGTGCTCGCCCACGAAGAGGGTTTCGACGACGACGGCCGCCCTGCCGCGGGCATCGTGGCCCGTCGGCGCGGCGGCCGCGCTCCTGCCTGAACCGTTCGCTACTTGATCAGCGTGACTTTCGTGGAAACCTCGCGCCCGGGGCTGTCGACCCGCACCAGGTAGGTGCCCGACGGCAGGCTGGTGCCGTCGTTCGCGTGGCCGTTCCAGATGACGGCATTGTCGCCGGCGGGGAACGTGCGGTCGGCGAGCTTCGCCACCGGTCGGCCGTCGAGGTCGTAGATCGTGACGCGCACGTGCTGCGACAGGCCCAGCGTGAAGCGGATGGAGGTGGCCGGGTTGAACGGGTTCGGCGCCGCCAGGACGCGGGTGACGCCCGGCATGTCGTGCGGCAGGTCCAGCGTCACCTGCGCCATCAGCGTCCACTCGCCGCCGGCGAACTGGGCGTAGAGGCACCACGTGAACGGACCGGCGCCCTGCAACGCCGCGGCGGCGTCATCGGCGACGAATTGCCCGTTGCCCTGGTCGGTGAACGGGATCTCCCACGCGAGCTCCGGAGTCGCGGCGCGGGCGCCGGTCAGCCGGAACGCGGGGCTCACACCCAGGCCGTCGGGCAGGCTCCAGGCCAGGCGGGCCAGGCTGCCCGCCCAGTTCGCGCCCAGTTGCAGCGTCGACGGCAGCGGCGTGCCGCAGCCGGCAGGCCAGGCGCCCAGCGTCACGCCGGCGTTGCTGTCCGGGTGGCAGGGCGAACCGTCCTGCAGGTTGAACGTCAGGACCAACGGGTCGGCGGAGGTGCAGAACAGGGGATTGCGCGCCCGGTTCGTCGTGCCGATCGTCGCCGGCGCGGCCGCGCCGGTCCAGTTGCCGCCCGTGTTCGACCACAGGTCGCACTGGTTGAGTTGGGGGCCGTACGTGCCGCCCGAGAACACGCCGGGACCGTCATGGAAGGCGATGATGCTCGCGCCGATCGTGGTCGAGGCGTTGCTCGTGTAGATGCCCGCCCCGCGCCACGTGCCGTGGTTGCCGACCAGCGTACAGCGCACGATCGTCGCGTCGGCCCCCGCGAAGTTGGCCAGGGCGCCGCCGTAGCGCGCCGTGTTGGCCGTGAAGGTGCACGAGACGAAGGTCGGCTTCGAGTCGAGGTCCGCGAACGCGCCGCCGCCGTAGCCGTGTGTCCCGACGGTCGTATTGGCGATGAACATGGTGGACAGGACCACGGGCGACGAGATGTCGCGGCACGACAGGCCCGCGCCCCAGTCGGCCTGGTTGTTCTCGAAGCGGCAATTCTGCACGCTGGGCGAGGAGCCGAGCGTGCAGTCGACGCCGCCGCCGCCGCCGCCGGCCGTGTTGCCGCTGAACACGCAACCGGAGATCGCGGGCGAAGCCTCGAGGATCCAGATGCCGCCGCCGTTACCGGTGGCGGTGTTGCCGCGGAAAGTGCAGTCCTTGATGTTGAGCGCGGCGTGGTTGCAGAGGATGGCGCCGCCGCTGCTGTCGTGGAGCGTGGCGCCGTCGGCATAGCCGCCGGTGAAGGTCAGGTTGCGCACCTCGGCGGAGCGCGTCGTGTTCTCGCAGGCGAGGATGCGCCCGGCGCCCTGCCCGTCGATGACGACGGCGTCCGGCGACGAGCCCGTCCCGGCCAGCACGATGCCCTCGCGCAGCACCAGGCCGTGCTCGCGGTACGTGCCCGCGGCCACCAGCACCTGGTCGCCGGCGCTCGCGGACGCCAGCGCCGCGCCGATCGTGGCGTAGTTGCCCGGGACGTTGAGATCTGCCGCTGACGCGGGAAGCCGGAGCGCCAGGCAGGCGACAAGGCTGAAGAGGAACAAGCGCCGCAACCGAACCATCCTCCGTGCACAAGCCCGATGTGTCGCCCGGATCCCTCCGGGGGTCGGCATTATAGGAGCCGAATCAGGGGGTTGTTCCCTGAATATGCCGCCCCGGCCGGTGACAGGGCAACAGGAAACACGTGAAACCCGGTTCTCAATCGGTGCGCAGGCGGTTTGCCGGCGGTCCAGCCCGGCGGTAGCAAGGCCGGGGCGGATCTGGTATCTTGTCCCTTACCTCCTCGGGGGAACACGGTTAGCGGGCAGTACGGCGCCGGTGCCCAGGGTTCACGGCCGGGACGGGAAGAACCATGACCAGATCGCGGAAAATAAGCCTGATCGTCGCGACCGTCGCCCTTTGCGCGGGGTTGGGGACAGCCGCGTGGCTGCGGGCGGCAGGGCCCGAGAAGGTTCGGGCCCGCGACGCCCTGGTGCGCGTGGCCTTCGCCGCCCCTTCGGTCACGGCCACCCAGGTGGCCCCGGCGCGCTACGAGGCGCAGGTGCGCGACCTGACCCGCAGCGTCGAGGAACTGGTCAGCCCACTGACGTTCACGAGGGTTTCCGGGCAGGTCGATTCCCATGTCGTGTGGCTGTCGCTGGACTATTACCACTCGTACCTGGTCCGCGTGCGGGGCGTGACGACCGCCGGGGTGGCCGGCGCCTGGTCCGACTGGTCCAATCCGTACGAGAACGCCTCGCCCTGGGCGACGCCCGATCCGCCGGGCGACTGATCGTCCGGCGACTGATCGTCCGGCGAATGGTCGTCCGGCGACTGGCCGCCCGGCGACTGGCCGCCCGGCGAATGGGCGCCCGCGGGACCGGGTCCGACCGGTCGGGATTTGGCCCCGCGCCCGGCGGGGCCTATTCTTGCGCAGCGACGCGTCCCCATGAAGACACCCCATCCCAGGAGCGCATGCAGTGCAGGTCGGGCTGATCGGTCTGAAGTTCACGGGCAAGACCACCCTCCATAACGTCATCACCGGCGGCAGCCGGCCCACCGGCCAGGGCGGCGTCGATCCGTATCTGGCCACCGGGCATGTGCCCGACGCGCGCCTGGACCGCCTGACGGCGATGTTCAAGCCCAAGCGCACCGTCTACGCGGCCATCTCGTGGGTCGATGTCCCCGGGTTCGCCGGCGGCGTCGGCGCCGACGGTGCGCGCGAGGCGGTCCGCTTCCTGGAGCATGCCCGCAAGGTCGACGCGCTGGCGCAGGTCGTGCGCTGCTTCGACGGCGGCTACGGCCCGTCCGACCCGAAGGGCGAGATCGAGAACCTCGCGCTCGAGCTGGTCATGGCCGACCTGCAGATCGTCGAGAACCGCCTCGATCGCCTGATCAAGGACAAGGCGCGGCTGGGCAAGGTGGCCAACCCGCTCGAACAGCCGCTGATGGAGCGCTTCAAGGAGCAGCTCGAGTCCGGCCGCCCGCTGCGTGAACTGACGCTGACGGTGGATGACGCCAAGCTCTCCGTGGGTTATGCGTTCCTGACCAGCAAGCCGATGATCATCGTGCTCAACCACGAGGAGAGCGTCGATCCCGGCGCCGACGTGATGGCCGCCGCCGCGCAGGCGGGCGCCGCCGTCGTGTCGCTGTGCGCGCGCATCGAGGCCGAGCTGGCCGAGCTCTCGGCCGAGGAAGCCGCCGAGTTCCTGGCCGACATGGGCGTGGCCGAGCCTGCGCTCGGCAGCATGATCCGCGCCGCTTACGCCGCGCTCGAACTGCAGAGCTTCTTCACCGTCGGCCCGGACGAGTGCCGCGCCTGGACGGTGCGCCGCGGCTCGACGGCGCCGGTCGCCGCGGGCGCCATCCACTCGGACCTGCAGCGCGGCTTCATCCGCGCCGAGGTCACCGGCTACGAGGACCTGATCGCCGCCGGCGACATGTCGGCGGCCAAGGCCGCCAACAAGGTGCGCCTCGAGGGCAAGGCGTACGTGGTGCAGGACGGCGACATCATCGAGATCAGGTTCAGCGTGTGAACGCGCGGCGCGACCCCGCTGCGCGCCCTGTCGCCGGCGGCGCCCGCGGCCGGTTCGCCGGTCCGCGGGCCACCGGCCTGCTGGCGGCCGGCCTGCTGCTGGTCGCTTTCTGGGCCGTGTTCCTGCCGCAGGCCGAGCGCTCGGTGTTCGGGCGCGTGCCCATCCTCGACGAGATCTACTACCTCGACCGCGCCGCGGCGAAGCCCGACCCGACCGAGCCCGCCTACATGTCGCCCCTGTACCCGAAGCTGATCGAACTGAGCGGCAGCACGCCGGCCGACCCGACCGCGCGCGTCTATGCCCCGGCGCAGTTGCGCGGCATCCGCCTGGTGCAGGTCGCCTGCTGGTTCGGCATCGTCGCGCTGCTGCGCCTGCTGGCCGGCCGCGTGCTGGCGCCGCTGGCCGCCCAGGGGTGGCGTCGACAGCTGGTCACGTGGCTGCCCGCGGCGCTGTTCGCGCTCTACCGCCCGGCGGCCGTGTATGCGGCGACGGTCCTGCTGGACATGCCGCTGGCCTTCCTGGTGACGGCGTTCCTGGCGCTGCTGCCCTTCGCCGCGCCTGTGCCCGGCGCGCCCGCCTGGCGCACCTTCGCGCGCGCGGCGCTGCTGGGCGTCGTCGTCGGCCTGGCCGCGCTGCTGCGCGGCACGGCGCTCGTGCTGCTGCCGGTGGCGATGGCGGCGTTCGTGTGGGAGGGCGCGTCGCGCAGCCGGCGCGCGGCCGCCGCGGCGACGGTGGCTGTGGTCGCCGCGCTGGTGCTGGCGCCGGCGGTGGCGCACAACTCGAAGGCGGCCGGCCGCCTGGTCGGGCCCGCGCTCAACGGCGGCGTGAACCTCTACATCGGCAACGGTCCGGAGGCGAACGGCTTCTACGTGGCCGTCGTGCCCGGGTCGTGGCTGCTCGATCCCGCCGGGCGGGCCTTCCTGGCCGAGCGCTTCGACCGCCGTTCGGTCAGCCTCGCGCAGGCCGACAGCCTGTGGGCCGATGCGGCCGTGGCCGCGATCCGCGCGAAACCGCTGCGCGCGGCCGGCCTGTGGCTGGAAAAGGTGCGCCTGCACCTGCAGGGCTGGGAGATCGACCAGTTGACCACCGTCGACGGCTGGACGCGCTCGGCGCCGGCGTTGCGCGCGCTGGTCGTGCCCTACGCGCTGATCGCGCTGCTGGGCCTTGGCGGGCTGGCGGCCGCGTGGCGCCTGCCCGCGGCGCGGTGGTGGGCCGTGACGCTGCTGGCGCTGCTGGCCGCGCAAAGCGTGTTCTTCGTCGTGTCGCGCTACCGCCTGGCGTTGGTGCCTGCGCTTGCGCTCCTGGCCGGGCTCGCCGTTGCGGTCCTGACGGGTCCGGTGCGCCCGCGCCCGCGCGCCTGGCGGCAGTGGCTGCCGTGGCTTGTCGCGGTGCTGCTCGTGGTGCCGTGGGGCCTGGGCGGCGTGCGGCGCGACTGGAAGGCGATGGCCGCCGCGAACGAGGCGCTGCGCTGGGCCGAGGTGGGCGCCGCCTCGCACGACGACGCCTCGCTGGCGCGCGCCGAGGCGCTCTACCTTCAGGCCGTGGCCGGCAAGGGCGGCGGTCCCGCGCCGTGGCTGGGGCTGGCGATGGTGCAGCGCGAGCGGGGCGACGTCGCGGGTGCGGAAAAGACCCTGCTCGCGGGCTGCGCCGCCACATCGCAGAACCTCGACCTGCAGAAGCAGGTCATCAAGCTGCAACTGGACCAGAAGCGGCGCGACGAGGCCTACCCGCGCGTGCTGCAGGCGCTGCGGGACCACCCGCGCGACGGCGACCTGCTGCACCTGGCCGCCGTGCTGAGCGAGCAGGCCGGGCGCCGCGACCAGGCCCTGGCCGCCGCGCGCGAACTGCGCCACTGGCACCCGGAGAACCCGCAGGCCTACGTCGACCTGGGCATCCTGCTGGCGCGCGGGGGCGCGCTGGCCGAGGCCGCAGGCGTCTTCCGCGAGGGCCTCACGGTGTCGCCGGGGCACGCGGACCTGACGGCCAACCTCGCCAAGGTCACCGAGGACCTGCGCCGCTGACCGCTGGCGTGGCCCCGCTGCCGCGTTAGGGCTCCCGCATGCAGGATTCCCGGACCACACGACGGCGCCCCGGGGGGCGCGAACAGGCAGGGGTGCAGACCATGTTGAAGCGGAACCGATTCCCGACCCGCCGGGCCCTGGCCGCGCTGGCGCTGGCCATCCTGGCGGCCTTCACGTTCCCGGCGCTGGCGCAGCAGGCCCGCGGCGCCGCCGACCGGGCCGACGACGGTCCCGACATTCCCGGCCGGACGGCCATGGCCGACGCCGACAATGAAGAGCCCGGCGATTTCGAACCCGGCTTCCCCGCCCGCCTGGCGCGGCGGCTGGACCTGGACGACGCCCAGCAGGGCGCCATCGCGAAGATCTTCGAGGCCGGCCGCGCCCGCGACCTGCCCCTGCGCAAGCAGGTCCGCCTGCTGGAGCACGACCTGCAGGGCGAGATGATGAAGGACGATCCCTCGGAGAAGGCCGCGCTCGCGCTGGCGCGGCAGATCGGCGACCTGCGCACCCAGATGCAGGCCGGCCGGTTGCAGGACCGCCTGGCGATGCGCAAGCACCTCTCCCCCGCGCAGCGCGACAAGCTGATGATGATGCGCGAGGCGCGCGGCGGTTTCGGCCCCGGGTTCGGTCCCGGCATGGGTCCGCGCGGCGCGTTCATGCACGGCGGCCGTGACGGTCGTGACGGCGGCGGCCGGCATGGCGCCGAGGGCATGGACGAAGGGCGCCGCGGCGGTGGCCCCGGCCGCCACGGGCAGCAGCCCGAGCAGAAGACCGACTGACCAGGGACCGACTGACGAAAGGCCGGATGAGCGTGGGGCAGGAGCGGCCGGACATCGACGATGACACGCTGATGGCCCGGACAGCAGCGGGCGAGGAGGCGGCGTTCCGCCTCCTCGTCGACCGCTGGCAGCACGATGTGCTGGCGTTCCTGATCCACATGACCGGTTCGCGGGACGATGCGGAGGACCTGGCGCAGGAGACCTTCGTGCGCGTCTTCCGCCAGGCCGGTCGCTACCAGGGCGCGGGCAAGTTCCGCCACTGGCTGCTGCGCATCGCGGCGAACCTGGCTCGCAGCCGCGGCCGCCGCGCGCGATTGCTCAAGTGGCTGCCGCTGGACACCGATCGTCATGACGTGGCGTCGAACACGCCGGCGGCCGACCGCGGGATCGAGGCCGAGCAGACGGCGCTGGTCGTGCGGGCCGCCATCGCGCGGCTGCCGGAGCGGCAACGCCAGGCGCTGGTGCTGCACCGCTTCCAGGGGATGCGCTACGCCGAAGTGGCCGAGACGATGGGCACCTCGCTGGCGGGCGTCGAGTCGCTGATCCAGCGAGCGCTGGCCGGCCTGCGGGTCGACCTGTCAAAGGGGAGCGAGCGGCCATGAAACAAAAGGCCATGAAACAAGAGGCCATGAAACACGTCACCGGACAGCTTCACGCGCGCCTGGGCGGCGAACTGGACGCGGCCGCGGCGCGCGACGTCGAGGCCCACCTTTCCGCGTGCGCCACCTGCCGCGAGGAAGCGGAGCGCCTGCAGTCGACGTGGGATGCGCTGGCGATTGCGGCGGTCCCGGCTGCGGCCACGCGCGCCGACCTGTGGACCGGCGTGCGCGAGCGCACGCTGGGAAGGGGCGCTACCGGCTGGTTCTTCGGCCGCGGCGCCATGACCCGCCTGTCCCTGGCCCTGGCGACCCTGGCGCTGGGCGTGCTGGTCGGTCGCTGGACGGGCACCCTGGGCGGCAAGGCCGCGGCCGACGACGACAGCGACCTGGCCGGCGTCTGGCTCGAGGATTCGACGTGGCACGACCAGGCCACCGGCGGCCTGGCCGATTCCTGGCTGGCGATGGCCGACGGCACCGACCGCCGGCAGGGTACGACCGGCACCGGAGGGACGAAATGAGCCGCCTGGCGCGATTGATTCTCCTGGTTTCCCTGGGCCTGAACGTGGGCCTCGGCTGGAACGCGGTCCGGTCGTTGCGCGAAGAGCCCCGGCGGCCGCTGGCGATGAACCGGGCCTGGAGGAACCGCCCGGCGCCGGACGACACGGCGGCCTGGCGCCGGATGATGCACCACCGCGTCGACCGGCTGTCCTCGGTTCTGGACCTCGAACCGGCCCAGGCGGCGCAGTTGGAGCAGTTGCAGACGGTCAATGCGCCGGCGGTTCGCGCCCAGCGCGAGCGGATCGACGCGGCCCGGCAGGCCCTGCGCGCGCAGTCGAAGGCCGCGACCTTCGACCCGGCGGCGATCCGCGCGGCGCTGGCGAATGTCCGCCATGCCCAGGCCGACCTCGATTCCCTGACCCAGGAGTTCCTGCTGCAGGAGTTCGACGTGATGACGCCCGCACAGCGGATGCGTTACGTGGAATTGCTGCCGCTGGAGCCCTGGCGGGCCGATCACCCCGGCCCTGGGGGCGACGACGGCCCGGACGGACGCCGCGGCGGACCCGACGGACCAGGCAACCGGAGACACCGCGAGCAATAAAGCGGTTGACAGCCAAGCGCCCGGTTTCCTATTAATTAACAGCGAATAAGGCCGCTTCTGCGCGCCTCGGCCGACCGGCGCCATCAGTCGTCCCGGCCTCATCCCCACCTCCGCCAGGGTTACCCGACGCAACCGATCCTGGCCGCCGCCCTGTCACTCCCGAGGGGGAAACCGTGTTGATGTACGGAACCGAACCCACCCGCCCGGCGCCCGGCGCCCGGACGCCCGCGCGCGCCCTCATGCTGGCTGGCCTGATGGCCGTCCTGGCCCTCGGTGGCCTGGCCGGCTGCCGCTCCGCGCATACCACCAGCGCGATCCTGTACATCGACGACCAGAACTACAACAAGGCCGTCCAGGTGATCCACGAGGGCTTCGAGTTCACGCAGGACGAGCCGGATGCCTACTACTACCTCGGCGAGGCGCACAGCAAGCTGGCCGAGGAAGCGGTGGCCAAGGACAACTTCCTCGAGGCGCAGAAGAACTACGGACTGGCCTACAAGGCCTACAAGCGCGCCATCGAGCTCAAGCCGGCCGAGTGGACCGACAAGGTCAACGTCTCGCTGGCCTACAACTACCGCACGCGCCTGAGCCAGGCCAAGATCGACTGGGACAGCCGGTACTACGAGCTGGCCGAAGGCCACATGCGCCTGGCCTACGCTGCGCTGCCGGATTCGCTGACGCCGATCAAGAGCATCGCCCGCATGAAGATCCAGATGTCGGAGACCGGCGAGTTCGCCGACAAGAAGACGGAGTTGCTGACCGAAGCGGCGGAGATGCTGGACCAGGTGCTGGCCGCCAACCCGACCGCCTACGAACTGCAGCTGGACAAGGCCTACGTGCTGGCCGCCCTCGGCCGCAGTGGCGAGGCCGCGAAGATCTACGACGACCTGCTGGCCGCCCATAGCGAGGACACCGACCTGCTGATCCAGATCGCCAGCCTGGCCGCCGAGCAGAAGAATTACGAGCGCGCCGCCGATATGTACGTGAAGATCGTCGACCTGTACGAGAAGGACGGCGACACGAACAACGACGGGAACAACATCGGGATGCTGGTGAGCGCCGGCCTGTGGTACGGCAAGCCGGAGATCGCCCGGTTCGACGACTCCATCGCCTTGCTCGACCGTGCGATCATCCTCGAGACGTTCCCGACCGAGAACTCGCTGATCGCGCGCCTGCGCACCGTATTCAACTACGGCAAGTCGCTGAAGGACGCCTCAGAGAAGGAAACGGACCCTGCCGTCAAGCAGGGGCAGCTGGACAAGGCGGCGCCGCTGTTCAAGCGCGCCGTCGAGTTGGGCAACGATCTGGTCGGCCGCTTCCCGGGCAATGCCCAGGGCTTCATGTACCTGAGCATGGCCCAGCTCGAGACCGGCGATCCCGTCGGCGCCGACCTCAGTTTCAAGCGGTACCAGGAGCTGAATGCCGTCAGCAACCCGTAGGCGCCCGATCGGGCGTCGGCGGGCCGGCACCTTCCGGGCCGGACGCGAAGGATCGACCTTGTCGCGTTCAGGCCCGGAATGTGCTAGGCTGGAGCAGCCGGACGACATGACCGCCTGAATAGGCCTTCTGAACGGACTTCTGATCGGGCTATCTGGACGGGCCAGCCGGAATCGGCTGCCGCGACGACGATTTGGCCCGCATCGACGAACCCAGAGGATTTTTCCGCAAGAGCAGGTGGCGACCCGCCATGCCCTGATGGCCGCCCGATTCCCGGGGGGCCGGCACGCCGACCCAAACGTCCCGGCGCACAAAGCATCGCCACGCGTCCCGCCCGAGGAGAGACATGGATATCAAGGAACTGCAGGAGATGAACATCCACGAGCTCGTGGAAGTGGCTCGCGGCATGAACATCGAGGCGCTCAGCACGCTGCGCAAGAGCGAGCTGATCTTCAAGATCCTCGAGGGACAGACCGAGAAGAACGGGCTGATCTACGCCGAGGGTGTCCTGCAGGTGCTGGCTGAGGGCTACGGGTTCCTGCGGTCGGCCAAGTACAACTACCTGCCCGGTCCCGACGACATCTACCTCTCGCCGTCGCAGATCAAGAAGTTCGACCTGAAGACCGGCGACACCATCAGCGGCCAGGTGCGTCCCCCGAAGGACAACGAGCGCTATTTCGCGCTGCTGAAGGTCGAATCCGTCAACTACAAGGACCCGGCGAACGCCAAGAAGGTCACGCTGTTCGACAACCTGACTCCGCTTTACCCGGAGCAGATGCTGAACCTCGAGCACGACCCCAAGAACATGACGACGCGCCTGATCAACCTGATGGCGCCCATCGGCAAGGGGCAGCGCGGCCTGATCGTGTCGCCGCCGCGCGCCGGCAAGACGGTCATCCTGCAGAAGATCGCCAACGCGATCACGACGAACCATCCCGAGGTGCACCTGATCGTCCTGCTCATCGACGAGCGCCCCGAGGAGGTCACGGACATGGCCCGCTCGGTCAAGGGCGAGGTCGTCAGCTCCACCTTCGACGAGCCCGCCGAGCGCCACGTGCAGGTGGCCAACATGGTGCTCGCCAAGGCGCGCCGGCTGGTCGAGAACGGGATGGACGTCGTCATCCTGCTGGACTCGATCACCCGCCTGGCGCGCGCCCACAATGCCGTGGTGCCCCACTCAGGGAAAATCCTGTCCGGCGGTGTGGATTCCAACGCCCTGCAGAAGCCGAAGCGGTTCTTCGGCGCTGCCCGCAACATCGAGGACGGCGGGTCGCTGACCATCATCGCGACCGCCCTGATCGAGACGGGCAGCCGCATGGACGAGGTCATTTTTGAGGAATTCAAGGGCACGGGTAACATGGAACTGGTGCTGGACCGGAAGATCGCCGATCGCCGGGTGTACCCCGCCATCGACATCTTCAAGTCGGGCACCCGTAAGGAAGACCTGCTCCTGGACCCGAAGGACCTGGCCAAGATCTGGGTCCTGAGGAAATACCTGGCGGACTACAATCCGACCGAGGCCATGGAGTTCCTGATCGATAAGTTGAGTAAAACCAAGGACAACGCCGGTTTCCTGGCGGCCATGAACGCCTGATCCGGGCCCGGAATGCGCCCTGGGGGCCCTTTCGGGGGCCCTGCCTGGCGGCCGCGGGGGGACCGGACCAGAATTCCCTTGCATGGCGCAAATTTCCTTATTTCTTTGGCGACTCAACAGACGTTCACGGGGTGGCGAGCCCCGGCCGGAGCAAAGGCAGCGGGAGCTATGAAAGACAACATTCATCCGAAGTACGTGGACTGCACCATCACCTGCCTGTGCGGCAATGTGATCAAGACGCGCTCCACCAAGGACAAGCTGAACGTCGAAATCTGCGCGGCCTGCCACCCGTTCTTCACGGGCCAGCAGAAGATCATCGACACCGCCGGGCGCGTGGAGCGTTTCCGCAAGCGGTACGCGGACGCCAGCTACGGGCAGAAGAAGTAGTCCGTCGTGCGGTGATTGCCCGTCGCGGCCGGGACCGGCCAAGCGGTGGGGACTTGCGAATGTGACAGGGCGCCGGGTAGATTGCCCGGTGCCCTTTTCTCATCAGGAAGCCCCGTGGCCCGGGCGGCGGGTCCGGAAGGATGTGGCCGATGTTCCCGAGATTCCTGCAGGCGGCGCTCCTGGCGGCAGCCGGCCCCGGTGACGAGTTGCTGTCCGCTGGGCCGGACGCGCCCGCACAGCCCGGCGCCGACGAAGCCCGCCAGATGGACCTGGCCGTAGGCGGGCAGGCGCTCATCGAGGGCGTCATGATGCGCAGCCCGCAATACCTGGCCATGGCGGTCCGTACGCCCGACCATCGCATCGTTGTCCGCAAGAAGCCCTTCCGCAGCATCGTGCGCCGCTTCCCGTGGCTGAACATCCCGGTCGTGCGCGGGGGCGTGCACCTGGTCGAGAGCATGACGGTGGGCATCGATGCCCTGATGTTCTCGGCCGACCAGGCCGCCAGCGAGGAACGGGTGGCCGGCGGGAAGATGTCCGTGCGCGAGAAGCTCATGACCTGGGGCGCCATCGCGTTCAGCTTCGTGCTCAGCCTGGGCCTGTTCTTCTACCTGCCGATCCTGCTGACCGACGTCATCGTCGGCAAGGAATCGGGCAGCGTGGCCTGGAACGCCGTCGACGGCCTGGTGCGCGTGGTCATGTTCGTGGCCTACCTGTGGGTCATCAGCCGGCTGAAGGACATGTCGCGCGTCTTCGAGTACCACGGCGCCGAGCACATGAGCATCCACGCCTTCGAGAACGGCAAGTCGCTGGACGCCGACGGCGCCCGCGGCTTCACCACGCTGCACCCGCGCTGCGGGACCAGCTTCCTGTTCTTCGTGATGCTCATCTCGATCGTGGTCTTCAGCTTCCTGGGCCGCCCGCAGACGGTGCCTGACCGGCTGGAGCGCCTGGCGTTCATCCCGCTGATCGGCGGGCTGGCGTACGAGGCCATCAAGCTCTCGGGCAAGTACAGCCGCTTGTGGGCGCTGCGCCCGTTCATCATGCCGGGGTTGTGGCTGCAGAAGATCACGACCAAGCGGCCGGACGACGACCAGCTGACCGTGGCGATGTCGGCGCTGCGCGCCGTGCTGACGCCCGAAGGCGACGAGTTCCACGAGCGCGTGTACTACGACCTGCCGGTGGACGCGTCCTCGGCGGCCGCCCGGGGAGGCGCCGCGTGAAGAAGAACGTGATGGCCCTGCGCGACGCCTACGGGCGGCTCTCGGAGCGGCTGTCCGCGCCGGACGCCCTGAAGGACCAGGAGGAGTACCGCAAGACGGCCCGCGAGCACTCGCGCGTGCGCAAGCAGCTCGAGGCCGGCGAGGCGTGGCTGACGCTGGACCAGCAGGTCGCCGACAACCACGCGCTGCTGAAGTCCGAGAAGGACCCCGACATGGTGGCGATGGTGCGGGACGAGCTTGCCGAACTCGAGCCCGCGCTGGCGAAAGCATCGGCGGTCCTCGAGGCGGCGCTGCTGCCCCACGATCCGAACGACGACCGCGACGCCATCCTGGAAATCCGCGCCGGCACCGGTGGCGACGAGGCGGCGCTGTTCGCCGAGGAGATCGCCCGCATGTACCTGCGCTACGCCGAGACGCGGCGCTGGAAGACCGAGTTGATCGACGCCACCGAGGGCTCGCAGGGCGGTTTCCGCGAGGTGATCTACGCCGTGCGCGGCGACGGCGCCTTCGGCATCCTGCGCTGGGAGAGCGGCGTGCACCGCGTGCAGCGCGTGCCGGCCACCGAGAGCCAGGGGCGCATCCACACGTCGGCCGTGACGGTGGCGGTGCTGCCCGAGGCCGAAGAGGTCGACGTGCACATCGACGAGAACGACCTGCGCATCGACGTCTTCCGCAGCAGCGGTCCCGGCGGGCAGTCGGTCAACACGACCGACAGCGCCGTGCGTATCACGCACGCGCCCACCGGGCTGGTCGTGCAGTGCCAGGACGAGAAGTCGCAGCACAAGAACAAGGCGAAGGCCCTGAACGTGCTGCGTTCGCGACTGCTCGAGCGCGCCATCATGGAGCAGGAGGCGGTCCTGGCCGCCGAACGCAAGAGCCAGGTGGGCACCGGCGACCGCTCGGCCAAGATCCGCACCTACAACTTCCCGCAGAGCCGCTTCACCGACCATCGCATCGGCCTGACCGTGCACAACCTCGATGCGATCATGGACGGCGAGCTCGATGATGTCGTCGAGGCGATCCTGGCCTTCCGGCGCGAAGAGGCGCTGGCGGCCACCCGCAAGGAATGACCCCGGGAGCCGGGCGGCCATGACCACCGCCAACCGCACCGTCCGCGAGCTGCTGGAACTGACCGGCGCCTACCTGGGCGAGAAGGGCGTCACCTCGGCGCGCCTGAACGCCGAGCGCCTGCTCGCCGACGTGCTGGGACTCACCCGCCTGGAACTCTTCTGCCAGCACGACCGCCCGGTCCTGGGCCCCGAGGTGGACCGCTACCGCGAACTGGTGCGGCAGCGCGCGGCCGGCGTGCCGCTGCAGCAGATCCTGGGCGAGA
The DNA here is from genome assembly GCA_903859215.1 of uncultured bacterium. GTDB lineage: Bacteria > Krumholzibacteriota > Krumholzibacteriia > LZORAL124-64-63 > LZORAL124-64-63 > CAINDZ01. The sequence goes on from CAIOLW010000314.1 coordinate 19,484, forward strand.
CCGAGTTCTACTCCCGACCCTTCAAGATGGAGCCCGGCGTCTTCATCCCCCGGCCCGAGACCGAGCGGCTGGTGGAGACGTGCGTGCGCCTGCTCGAGCCGTTGCGCCGCAGTGAGCGGGCGCCCGTCGCGGTCGAGATCGGCTGCGGCAGCGGGGCCATCGCCGTCAGCCTGGCCGTGGAGATGCCGCGGCTGCAGGTGCACGCCTCGGACATCAACCCGCTGGCGGTGGCGCTGACGCTGCGCAACGCGCGGGCGCTGGGCGCCGGCGCGCGCGTGCACGCGGTGGAGGGCAGCCGCTTCGACCCGCTGCCCGGGCACCTTCACGGGCAGGTCGACCTGCTGGTGAGCAACCCGCCCTACATCCGGAGCGCCGACCTGGCCGCGTTGCCGGTCGAGGTGCGCGAGCACGATCCCGCCGCGGCGCTGGACGGCGGCATCGACGGTTTGCAGTTCTACCACGCGATCGCCGCGGCGATGGGGCAGTGGGTGCGTCCGGGCGGGTTCGTCGCGGTGGAGATCGGCGATGACCAGGGGCCCGACGTTTGCGGTATACTGGCGGCCTCGGGCGGCGAGGATGCCGTCGTGGTCCAGGACTATGCGGGGCGCGATCGCATCGTGACCGCGCAGGTCGGAAAGGCCGAGGAAGCCGATGGATAAGTTCGTCATCGAGGGGCCCACGCGGCTGGAGGGCGAGCTGGAGGTCGGCGGCGCCAAGAACGCGGTGCTGCCGCTGATGGCCGCGGCGCTGCTGGCGCGCGGCGATTCGATCATCCAGAACGTGCCCGACCTGCACGACGTGCGCTTCTTCATGACGATCCTCGAGGGCCTGGGCGCCACCTGTTCGCTGGTGGGCGGCGAACTGCGCCTGAACACGGCCGAGGCCGAGGGGCGCGAGGCGTCGTACGACCTGGTCCGCAAGATGCGCGCGAGCATCTACGTGCTGGGGCCGTTGCTTGCCTTCCAGGGCGAGGCCTTCGTGTCGCTGCCGGGCGGCTGCGCCTGGGGCCCGCGGCCGGTCAACCTGCACCTGGAGGGCATGGCGGCCCTGGGCGCGGAGATTGCGCTCGAGCGCGGCTACATCCACGCGCGCGTGCCGCGCGGGGGCCTGCGCGGCGGGCGGTTCCGGTTCGAGCCGGTCTCGGTCGGCGGCACCTGCAACGTGCTGATGGCGGCGGTGCTTGCGCGCGGCGAGACGGTGCTGGAGAACTGCGCCATCGAACCCGAGGTGACGGCGCTGGCCATCGGGCTGCGCGACGCGGGCGCCGTCATCGAGGGCATCGGCACGCCCACGCTGCGCATCCAGGGGCCGGTCACGCTGCGGCCGCTGCAGCAGACGGTGATCGCCGACCGCATCGAGGCCGGCACGTTCATGGCGGGCGTGGCGCTGGCCGGTGGCCGCGTGCGCCTGACGGGCGTCGACACGGTGCACCTCGATCCCGTCACCGCCGTGCTGCGCGAGATGGGTTGCACCATCACCGAGGAACCGGGCGCCATCACCATCGCGGCCGAGGGACGCCCGGTCGCCACCGAGATCATCACGCGTCCCTACCCGGGCTTTCCCACCGACATGCAGGCCCAGTTGATGGCCGTCTGCGCCGTCGCTGACGGCACCAGCTTCATCAGCGAAGGCATCTACGCCGACCGCTTCACGCATGTGGCCGAACTGCAGCGCCTGGGCGCGGATATCCGCGTCGACGGCGCGCGCGCCACGATCTTCGGCGTGCCCAGGCTGCAGGGCGCGCCGGTGATGGCCAGCGACCTGCGCGCCTCGGCGGCGCTGGTGCTGGCCGGCGTCGCGGCCGAGGGCACGACCACCGTCAACCGCGTCTACCACATCGACCGCGGGTACGAGTGCATCGAGGAGCGGCTGGCCAGCCTGGGCGCGCGCATCGAGCG
>CAIOLW010000315.1 GCA_903859215.1 uncultured bacterium
CCAGTACGACACCGAGAGCATCCGCCTGCGCCTGTCCGAGGCCTGCGCCGTGCAGGTCGTCACCTGGAACGAACCCGCCGACCTCTACGTCCTGAACAGCTGCACCGTGACGGCCAAGGCCGAGCACGAGTGCCGCCGCCTGGCGCGCCAGGCCAAGCAGCGCCATCCCGGCTGCAAGGTCGTCGTCGCCGGCTGCTACGCGCAGACGGGGCCCGACGCGCTGGCGGCCATCAGCGAGATCGACGGGGTGGTGGGCAACACGCTCAAGGAAGACGTCGCCGCCTGGCTGCCCGGCGTGATGGCGGGCGAGGGGCCGCGCGTGCACAGCCGCGCCTTCGCGGCCGACGAGCCGTTCACCGCGCCGGTGGTCGACGCCTTCCCCGGCCGCAGCCGCGCCTTCGTGAAGATCCAGGACGGCTGCGACCTGCGCTGCACCTACTGCGCCATCTGGCAGGCGCGCGGGCCGTGCCGTTCGCGCACCGGCGACGACGTCCTCGCCCAGCTGTCACAACTGCGCGCGGTCGGCTACCGCGAGGCCGTGCTGGCCGGCGTGCACCTGGGCGGCTGGGGGCGCGACCTGGACGGCGGTACACAGGGCCGCCGCGACCGCCTGCCCGACCTGCTGCGCCGCGTCCTGGCCGCACTGCCGGACCTGCGCCTGCGCCTGAGCAGCATCCACCCGAACGAGGTGCGCGAGCCGCTGCTGGCGATGTATGCGAAGGAGCCGCGCCTGCGCCCGCACCTGCACCTTTCTCTCCAGAGCGGCTCGGACGACGTCCTGCGCCGCATGAAGCGGCCCTACCGCGCCGCCGGCGCGCGCCGCGCGGTCGACGATGTGGCGGCCCTCGGGACGGACTTCGGCATCGGCGCCGACTTCATCGTCGGCTTCCCGGGCGAAACCGACGCCGAGTTCAACGACACGCTGCGCCTGGTCGAGGACCACGCCTTCAGCTACGTGCACGTGTTCCGCTACTCGGCGCGCCCCGGCACCGCGGCCGCCGCCATGGAGGACGCCGTGCCGCCGGCCGTCATCGGCGAACGCGCTGCCGCGCTGCGCGAACTGTCCGGCCGCAAGCGCGCCGCGTTCCGCAATACATTGATCGGCTCGCTGCGCGAGGCCATCGTCGAGCACGGCACCGACCTGCCCGGCTTCCACCAGGCCACGACCGACAACTACGAGACGGTGATGATCCCGGCCGCCCCCGGCGACGGCCTCGGCGCGGGCGCGCTGGTCACGGTGCTTCCTGACCACGAACAGGACGGGCGGCTCTTCGCCACCCTTAGAGGATAGAATGGCAACGTTCCAGAACTCCCTGCCCGACCTGACGAAGCCCGCGCCCGCGGGCGGTCCGGCCATCTACGTCGAGACCTACGGCTGCCAGATGAACGTCTACGACAGCCAGGCCATCAGCGGCGTCCTCGAGGGCGCCGGCTACCGCCTCGTCGACAACGAACTGGTGGCCGACGCCGTCCTTTTGAATACCTGCAGCGTGCGCGAGCACGCCGAGCACAAGGTGATCAGCCGCGTGGGGGAGATCCGCCACCGGCGCCTGGACGCGGACCTCCCTCCGGCCGTGATCGGCATCTGCGGCTGCATGGCCGAACGGCTGGGCGATGACCTGCGGAAGGGGCCGCGCGCGGTCGACCTGGTCGTGGGCGTGGACAACTACGATGCCCTGCCGCGCCTGCTCGGCGCCTTGGTGGGCCCGGGCATCGTCGGCACTACCGCCAAGCCCGGCACTACCGCCAAGCCCGGCGCCACCGTCACCGGCCACCGCCAGGATGCCCACTACGTGGCCCCGCCCGACCTGTACCCGACCAACGGCAGCCACCTGGTGACCATCCACAAGGGCTGCGACTACAAGTGCACCTATTGCATCGTCCCGATGACCCGCGGGCCCCAGAGCGAGAAGGCGCCGGAGGTCATCCTGGCCGAGATCGGGCAGATCGTGGCCGGGGGCGGCCGCGAGGTGACCCTGCTGGGCCAGAACGTGACGGCCTACCGGTGGCAGGACAGCCTGGACTTCGCCGGCCTGCTCGAGCAGGTGGCCGCCATCGACGGGCTCGAGAGGATCCGCTTCCTGACCGGGCACCCCCGGGACATGCACCGGCACCTGATGGACGCCATCGGCCGCCTGGACAAGGTCTGCCCCTGGCTGCACGTCCCGGCCCAGAGCGGCTCGGACGCGGTCCTCAGGAGGATGAAGCGCCTGTACACCGCCGCCGAGTACCTGGACATGGTGGAGTACGCCCAGCGGGTCGTCCCCGGGGTCACGTTTTCGTCCGATTTCATCGTCGGGTTCCCGGGGGAGACGGACGCCGATTTCCGGGCTACCCTGGATCTCGTCCGCAGGGTAAAGTACGACCAGATCTTCTCCTTCAAGTACAGCGAGCGCCCGGGGGTCCCGGCCGCGAAGCTGGCCGACGACGTCCCGCTCGAGGCCAAGAAGGACCGCCTGGCCGAGCTCATGGACGTCCAGCAGGAGATCTGGACCGCCGCGGCGAATGCCCATGTCGGCGCCGTCGTGACCGCCGTCTGCGAAGGCGCGGCCCGACGCCCGGCCGGGGCCATCCGCCTGCGGACGGCCAACAACCGCAAGATCGTGGTCACCGGCATGGACGTGGCGCCCGGCGCCGCGCTGACGGTGCGACTGACCGGCTGGGAAGGCACGACGTTCTTCGGTGAACCCGTGCCCGCCTGAGCCGCCCGGCCCGCGCGAAAGAGGTACTGTTGTGTGGTTCGTCAGGGGAATGGTCTTCCTCGCGCTGCTGTTCGCGCTGGTCTACTTCTTCGTGACCAACAGCGGCCAGTCCGTCGACATCAACCTCTTCGGCAGGCAGTACCTGGGCATCTCCATGTACTGGGTCGTGGTCGTCAGCTTCATGATCGGCTTCGGCACCGCGGTCGTGCTGGCGCTGGTGCGTGAAGTGAACCTGCAGCGCGGCATGTCGCGCCTGCGCAAGCTGATCCGCGACAAGGACCGCGAACTGGCCGACCTGCGCACGCTCCCGCTGCGCGAGGACGGCAGCGCCGCGTTCGACGCAAAGGACGGCGACCTTGAGTGACTTCCTGACCTGGCTGGTGGTCGGCAGCGCGGCGGTGGCCGCGGCCGTGGTGCTGTGGCGCATCTGGGTGCGCCCGAAGCCGATCGTCAACACCGATGACTACCAGCACGCGCTGCAGCTGTGGATCGAGGGCGAGCGCGAGGAAGCCGCCGCCATCCTGCGCCGCGTCGTGCAGAAGCAGCCCGACGCCTTCGAACCCTTCCTCTACCTGGGCAACCTGCTGCGCGAGATGGGTGATGCCGGCCACGCCGTCGTGCTGCACCGCGGCCTGACGATGCGCGGCGAACTGTCGCCCGGCCAGAAGATCGCCTCGGGCCTGGCGCTGGCCGAGGACCTGCTCGCGCTCGGCCAGTACACCGAGGCCGGCCAGGTGCTCGACACGCTCCAGCGCTTCGCCCTGGAGAGCAAACGCTACTGGAAGGCCCGCTTCGCGCAGCACCAGGGCGCGAATGAACTGCCCGACGCCGCGCGCGTGCTCAAGCAGGCGCCGAAGCACGTGCCCGAGCGCGACGCCGCCTGGTTCCGCGAGGCGTACGCCAGCTTCCAGCTCGACCGCGCGGTAGGCCATGCGCTCGAGGGCGAGTCGGGCGAGGCCCGCGCCCGCCTGCGCGACGTCGAGAGCATGCCCGAGACCGGCAGCCGCGCCGCGCTCGTGCGCGCCATCCTGGCCGCGCGGGCCGACGATCCCGCCGCCGCGCTGGGCGAAGCCGCCGAGAACCTGCTCGACCACCCCGAGGAACTGGGCATCTTCCTGCCGATGCTGCAGGACGCGCTGCTGCGCGGCGGCCAGTTCACGCGCACCATCCCGCTGCTGGAGACGGCCTGCCTGGCCGAGAACGCGCCGGCGTCGTTCGCCATCAACCTGGCGATCCTCTACGAGAAGCTGGACCAGCGCGACAAGGGGCTGCGCGTGCTGACGACGAAGTCCGGCCAGGCCGACCTGACGCCGAACGTGGCCGCGCCGTACCTGCGCATGCTCGTGCGCGACAATCCCGACACGTCGTTCGCGCGCGTGTGGAAGCTCCTGCAGATGCCCAAGCCGCCGGTGGATTGGGTGTGCAGCACCTGCGGCCGCGCCGACTCGCGCGTGCGCTGGTTCTGCCCGGACTGCCGCAGCTTCCGTTCGCACCGCCGCGGCAACCGCGCGCGCGAGGGTGTGTGACGTGGACCGCAGGTTGATCTGCCGCGCGGCGGCGCAACTGGTAGCGACGGGCCTCGCGGCCGCGGCGCTGGCGACACCGGCCTTCGCCGGTTGGCCGGACGTGGCCGACCTCTACGCCAACGGCGCCTGGGACCAGGCCCGCGCGCAGGCCCACAACGAGCAGCCCGGCGCCCGCGCCGCCGAAGCTGCGCTGTGGCGCTCCCGCCTGGCCGAAGACCCCGGATCGGCTGTGACCATCCTGCGCGACGGCCTCGACCAGAAGCGCCTGGGCAAGCCGCTGCGCGCGCGCCTGGCGCTGGAGGCGGCCGAACTCGAACTCGGCGCCGGCCGGCCCGAAGAGGCGCTCAAGTTCCTGTCCCCGCTGCTCGGCGGCATCGGCGACGTGCCCGGCGACGTGCAGGTGGCCGCCGCGCGCGCCCTGATGGCGCTCGGCCGCGGCCCGCGCGCTCGCGAACTGCTGACCGCCGTGCGCGCGAGCGACCGCACGTACGGCCTGTCGCGCGCCCTGCTCGGCGACATCGCCATCTCCCAGGGCGACGGCGTGAACGCCCTGCGCTGGTACGACGCCGCGGACGAGGCCGATCCCGCGCTTCGCGCGCGCACCGTCTCGGGTCGCTGCCGCGCACTGCTGCGCTCCGGCCGCCAGGGCGAGGCCCAGGCGCTGGCCGCCCGGCTGCAGGACAAGGACCCCGGCTCGCTGGCCCTCTCGGAGATCCATCGCGCGCTGCGCGACTACGGCGACGACGAGGGGATGCGCCGGCCCGCGCCGACCGGCACGATGGCCGACCAGGTGCCCGCGCCGCCACCGGACGTCGCCACCGGCGGCGACAATCCCGACAACGTCGGCGCGGATAACACCACCACGGACAACACCACGACGGACAAGACCGAAGCCGCCGCCGCCCGCTACACGCTTCAGCTGGGCGCCTTCGGTGACCGCAGCCGTGCGCTCGAGCTCGAGCGCCGCGTCGCCGGCAAGGTCGAAGGCCTCACGATGGCCGAGGGCGTCGATGCCCGCGGACAGGCTGTCTATCGCCTGCGCACCGGCGCCTTTGGCGACGAGTCCGCGGCCGATGACGCCGCCCGCGACCTGGGCCAGTTGCTCGGCATCGACGTCATCGTCGTCGACCTGCAGGCCGCCGAACACCAGGGCGAATGAACGATGGCCGACGCCAAGCTCACGCCCATGCTCGCCCAGTACCTCGAGATCAAGGCCGCCCACCCGGGCGCGCTGCTCCTGTTCCGCATGGGCGATTTCTTCGAGACGTTCTTCGAGGACGCGCAGACGCTGGCCCGCGTGGCCGGCGTCACGCTGACCAGCCGCGACAGCAAGAGTGCGAATCCGATCCCGCTGGCCGGCGTGCCGCACCACGCGCTCGACACCTACCTGACCCGCCTGCTGAACGCCGGCCTGACGGTCGCCATCTGCGACCAGATCGAGGACCCGGCGCTCGCCAAGGGCCTCGTCAAGCGCGAGGTGGTCGAGGTCATCAGCCCGGGCACGGCGACCACGCCCGAGTTGCTCGACGGCGCCTCGGGCCGCTACTGCCTGGCCTGGCGCCCGGTCAACGGTCCCACTGCGGCCGATGGAGCCGCCGGGTGGGCCCTGCTTGACGCCACCACCGGCGAGTTCCGCTGCGGCTGCGAGCGCGCGTCGCTGGCCAGCCTCTGCCAGCGCCACGCCGTTCGCGAGGTGATCGTCGCCGAGGACACCGACCCCGAGCGCCTGCACGTCTGGCGCGCCGCGCTGCCGGGGGTCGTCATCAATCCGGTCAACACCGCATGGTTCCACCCCGCGTTCGCCCGCCGCACGCTGCTGGACCACTTCCAGGTCGCGACGCTGACGCCGTACGGCGTGGAGGAGGCCGCGCGCGAGCCGGCCGCCACCGCGGCGGGCGCCGTGCTGCGCTACCTCAGCGCGCTCACCCTGCGCCGCCCCGCGCAGGTCACCAGCCTGCAGTTCACCGCGTCGGGCGACCGGCTGCTGCTCGATGAAGAGACGCTGCGCAACCTCGAGGTCTTCCGCACTTTCCGCGGCGAGCGCGGCCCCGGCACGCTGGTGCACCACATCGACGGCACGATCACGCCGATGGGCCGCCGGCTGCTCGAGCGCCGCCTGGCCGAGGCCCTGACCGATCTGGACGAATTGCGCGGCTGGCACGCCGGCGTCGCCGCCGCGCTCGACGCGGCCCCCTGGCGCGCCGACCTGCGGGCGAACCTGCGCCGCCTGGGTGACATCGAGCGCCACGCGGCGCGCGCGGCGGCCGGACGCCTGGGCCCCGCCGGCCTGCGCCAGCTGGGCACCTCCCTGGGCGCCCTGAGAGACCTGCGCGCCACCGCGACGCAAAGCGGCCCCGGCGACCACCCGGTCGCCCGCTGGCTGGGCGCGGTGGAGGACTTCGGGCCCCTGGCCGCCGACATCACGGCGAAGATCGCGCCCGACGCCCCGGTCACCACGCGCAAGCCGGGCTACATCGCCGCCGGCGTGGACGCCGAACTGGACCGCTGCCGGGCCGTCGCCGCGGACAGTCGCGGCTTCCTTGCGGGCCTGCAGAACCGCGAGCGCGAGACCACCGGAATCACCAGCCTGAAAATCGGCTACAACCGCGTCTTCGGGTATTTCTTCGAGGTCACGACGCGGCACCTCGACAAGGTCCCGGCGCACTACCAGCAGCGCCAGACGCTGGTCAACGCGGGCCGGTTCGTCACCGACGAACTGAAGGAGGCCGAGCGCACCATCCTCGATGCCGAGGACACGGGCGAGCGGCTGGAAACCGAGCTCTTCAACGCGCTGGTCCGCGAAGTCGCCGACCGCCTGCCCGCCCTGCGCGAGGCGGCGCGGCTGGTCGCGCACGCCGACCTGATGCTGGGCTTCGCCGAGACGGCCGAGCGCCACCGCTACTGCCGGCCCGAGTGCGACGACTCGCTGGAACTGCGCATCACCGGCGGCCGCCACCCGGTGGTCGAGCAGCTGCTCGGCTCGGACTTCATCCCCAACGACACCGCGCTCGACGGGGACGCCCACCAGGTGGTGCTGCTGACGGGTCCGAACATGGGCGGCAAGTCCACCTACCTCAGGCAGGTAGCCCTGATCACGCTGATGGCGCAGACCGGTTCGTTCGTCCCGGCAGACGGCGCGCGCATCGGCGTGACCGACCGCATCTTCACGCGCGTGGGAGCCTCGGACAACCTGGCCCGCGGCGAGTCGACGTTCTACGTCGAGATGAGCGAGACCGCCCACATCCTGCACCAGATGACGGGCCGCAGCCTGGTCATCCTCGACGAGATCGGCCGCGGCACCGCCACCTACGACGGCCTCTCCCTGGCCTGGGCGATCACCGAGCACCTGTCGTCGCCCGACGGCCCGCGACCCCGCGCCATCTTCGCCACGCACTACCACGAGCTGACCGACCTCGAGCGCGACCTGCCCGGCCTGGTGAACTTCCGCCTGGAAGTGAAGGAGTGGGAGGGGCGCATCGTGTTCATGCACTCGGTGGTGCCCGGCCGCTCGGACAAGAGCTACGGCATCCACGTCGCGCGCCTGGCCGGCCTGCCCGAGCCCGTGCTCAAGCGCGCGCAGAACATCCTCGCCACGCTGACGGCCGGCGACGAGCGCGACCACGAGGCCCGTCGCCCCGGCGGCGCCTCGCTCGCGGCCGATGGGGCGCGCACGCCCACCGGCCAGCCCCTGGCGGTGCAGGCCTCACTTTTCCACGAGCCCGAGCGCGACGCCCTGCAGGCGCTGCGCGACCTGGACCTCGAACGGATCAGCCCCGTCGATGCGTTTATGTGGTTGGCGCGCTTGAAGAACAGCCTGCGCGACCTCTGACCGGGGACACGTTTTCCGGTCAACCCGCCCGCCCGTTTGCCGAACAACCATGGGAACTGACAGCTGCCGCGCTGGGCCGAATAGGCCAGCGCGTACGTAAACGCTTGAACTGCAAGTTGTTACGCTTGCCTGCGGCGAGGTGCCTTGGTCGAGATCATCAAATGGTCGGTCGTCCTGGTGACCCCTGGGGAGAATGAGCTTCCCCTGCTGGCGGAGCTGTCCACGCGCCGCGATGCCCGCATTGTGGCCGTGCTCGACCCCACCGGCGTGTCCGTGGGCGCCGGGCTGGCCGAAGTGATGGGCCTGCCGGTCATCGC
>CAIOLW010000316.1 GCA_903859215.1 uncultured bacterium
CAGCATCATCGGCATACTCAGGCCGTCCACGGCCATGAAGTACTCGATGTTGAAGCTCTTGATCCACGTGTAGTGCTCCACGAACTGCAGGCCGCCCGAACCGCGGTCGAATTTCATGAACAGCTGCACGGCCAGGAGCAACGGCACGGCCGCGGCCACCGCCGCCACCGTCCTGATGATCTGCTTCTTCCCCGACGGCAGGCATGCGATCACTGCCGCTCCGATAAGCGGGAAGAAGGTCATCCACGATAGAATGTGCTCGCCCATTGCGTGGCGCTCCTCTCGGGTGTTCTCTCGTCGTCCCTACAGAACCCGGTAGATCACGATCAGCACCAGCACCGAGGCGCTGACGTAGACCAGATACGTCTGAATGCGGCCGGTCTGCACGCGACGGATGCCTTCGCCGGCACCCTGCAGGACGGTCGCCACTCCATTGACCGCGCCATCGACGATGTAGCGGTCGCACAGACCCGAAACCCACGACACCAGCCGGGTCAGGTAGCCGGCGCCGTTGACGATGCCGTCGACCACGACGCGATCGAACGCGGCGCACACCACCGACCACCACAGGGTGAAGCGGTAGATCGTGGCCGCGTAGAGCTCGTCGAAGAAGTACTGCCCCTGCAGCACCTTGTGGGCGAACGGCAGCCGCGCCTGGATGGCGGCCGGGTTCACCCGCAGCTTGTGGTAGGTCCACCACGAGGCGCCGATGCCCAGGGTGGCCACCAGGATCGACATGATCATGGCGCGGACGTGCGCGGTGTGGCGCACGTGGCTGTTGTGGCCGCCGGCCGCTGCACCATGCGCCGCGGCAGCTTCGCCATGCGCGGCCGCGGCCTCGTGGCCGCCCTCGGCAGGCGCGGCCTCCGCGTGCAGGTTCTCCCCGTGCGCCGCGGCAGGCTCAGCCAGCGCGGCACCAGCTTCGGCGATCGCCGCCGGCTCCGCCGACGCCACCACCAGGCCGCCGTGCTTCGCCTCGTACTGCGCGCTGATGGCTGCCACGTCGTACGGCGCGGCGAACCGGCTGAACCAGCCCTTGTCCGCGGTCTTGCCGGGGATGCCGGCCGAGATCAGCGTCATGAACGCCAGCACCATCAGCGGGATGGCCATGCTCCAGCCGCTCTCGTGCGCATGGTCGAACTTGTGCTGGTCGCGCGGCTTGCCGAAGAACGTCAGGAACACGACGCGGAACATGTAGAACGGCGTCAGGGCCGCGGCCGTGATGCCCAGGATGAACGGCAGGTAGTGGCCCTTCATCATGCCGACCGCCAGCACCGAGCCCAGGATGCCGTCCTTCGAGTAGAAGCCCGACAGGCCGGGCACGCCGCTGATGGCCAGGGTGGCGATCAGGAACGTCCAGAACGTGATCGGCATCTTCTTGCGCAGGCCGCCCATCTCGGGCATCTCCTGCGAGTGCACGGCATGGATGACCGAGCCGGCGCCGAGGAAGAGCAGGGCCTTGAACATCGCGTGCGTGGTCAGGTGGTACATCGCGTTGACCGGGTCGCCGGCGCCCAGGCCCATCACCATGTAGCCGAGCTGGCTCAGGGTCGAAAAGGCCAGGACACGTTTGATGTCCGTCTTGACCAGCGCGATCGTCGCGGTCACGAAGGCCGTGATGGCTCCCACGTACAGGACCACCATCAGCGCCTCAGGTCCGAACAGCGGCGCCAGGCGCGCCACCATGTACACGCCGGCGGCGACCATCGTCGCGGCGTGGATCAGGGCCGACACGGGCGTGGGGCCCTCCATGGCGTCCGGCAGCCAGATGTGCAGCGGCATCTGCGCCGACTTGCCGACGCAGCCCATGAACAGGCCGACGCCCGCCCAGGCCAGCAGCGGTCCCTTGATGGCGCCGGCGTGCACCTGCGCGAACAGGTCGAAGTAGTTGAGCGTGCCGCAGGCCGTGAAGAACGTCAGGATGCCCAGCCAGAAGCCCCAGTCGCCGACGCGGTTGGTCAGGAAGGCCTTCTTGTTGGCCGCGGCCGCGGTCGCCTTGTGGAAGAAGAACCCGATCAGCAGGTAGCTCGACAGGCCCACCAGCTCCCAGAACACGTACAGGAAGAACAGGTTGTTCGACAGCACGATGCCCAGCATCGAGAACGTGAAGAACCCGAGGAAGGCGAAGAACCGCTCGTACCGGCGGTCGCCGTGCATGTACCCCGTCGAGTACAGGTGCACCAGGAAGCTGACCAGGCAGACCACCATCAGCATCACGGAGGTCATGCCGTCCACCAGGATGCCGGCGTCCAGGCGGAAGCCGCCGCCGAGGTCCAGCCAGTGGTAGGCCTGCTCCACGCGGTGCGCGGGGTTGCCGATCTGCCAGAACGTGATGAAGATCCTCAGCGCCTGGATCAGCGCGATCCCCATCAGGGTGACTCCGATGAAGTCCCCCTTGCGCGGCAGCTTCTTCCCGAAGAAGAAGGTCAGCGTGTACGACAGCAGCGGCAGCAGCAGGATCGAGATTGCCGCTGTAATGATGCCTTGGTCGCTCATCGCCGGTGGTTCTCCCTTATCGCTTCAGGCTTTGCGCGGTGTCCGCATGGACGGTGCCGTAGTTGCGGTACAGCGCCAGGACGATGGCCAGGGCGACGGCGGCTTCGGCGGCCGCCAGCACGATGACGAAAGCGGCCATGAGCTGGCCGTCGATACCCCGCTGCACATAGCGGGAGAACGCCACGAAGTTCAGGTTCGCGGCATTGAGCATCAGTTCGACGCCCATCAGGATGGCGACGGTGTTGCGCCGCGACATCACGGCGAACAGGCCGAGGGCGAACAGGACCGCGCTCACGGTCAGGAAATGCGGCAATCCGACGTTCACGGGCGCGCCTCCTGCTTCTCTTCGGCAATCGCGTCGTCCGAGCCGGCGTGGCTGCGCTCGCGGATCAGGATCGCGGCCCCGACCATCGCGGCCAGCAGCACGATCGACACGTACTCGAACGGGAAGACGTAGTTGGTCATGAGCTGCGTGCCGATCTCGGCCGTCGTCGGCGACGTCGAAGCCTCGCCGACGTTCCACTTGACCACCGTGATCACCTTGTACAGCACGCCGAACACGGCCGCCGCGAACACGGCGGGCGGCACCAGGCGGTCCAGGCCGTGCCGTCTGCGCCCCACCGCCGGGACGTGCGTCATCATGACGGTGAACAGCACCAGCACCAGCACGCCGCCCACGTACACCATCAACTGGGTGACGGCCAGGAAGTCGGCCCCCAGGAAGCCGTAGAAACCGGCGACCCCCACCAGCGTGAACAGCAGGGCGAAACCCGCGTGCACGATGTTGCGGCTGAACACCACCCAGAACGCCGGCACCACGGTCAGCAGCGCCAGCAGGACGAAGACCAGGTCACGGATCACGCGTCGTCTCCTTTGTCTCCGGCGCCGGGCTTGTCTTCCTTCGGCTCGACCCACCAGCCCTGCTCGATGCGCGTGGCGCGGTGGCAGGGGATCTTGGCCGTCCGCGGATCCATGAACTCGTAGACCAGCGACCGGCGGTCGTACACCGAATGGTCGTAGTCGTGGCTCATGGTGATCGAGCCCGTGTGGCAGTTCTCGGTGCAGAGCGAGCACCAGATGCACTTGTTGTAGTCGATGGCGTACCGCGTCATCAGGCGGTCCTTGGCCTTGCCCTCGGACTCGATGTAGATGCAGTCGACCGGGCACAGCTTCGCGCAGATGTTGCACGCGTCGCACTTGGTCATGTCGTTGTGCACGAAGCCGCGAAAGCGGTCGGGCATGACCTGGCGCTCGTCCGGGAACTGCAGGGTCACCGGCTTCTTGTAGATGTGCTTGAACGTGATGGCCATGCCCTGCATCGCCGAGCCGACGGCCGCCACGATGTCCGCGAAGTACTGACCCATCTTCTGTTCACGCCCTTTCGCGGCAGAAACGGCGGCGCGGCCGGGCCGCGCGCCGGGAAATCCGAACTACTTCAACTGGCCCCAGGCCATCATCCACACGCCCGCGCCGACCACGCACAGCAGCGACACGGGAATCATCACCTTCCAGCACAGGTGCATGAGCTGGTCGACGCGCACGCGCGGCAGCGTCCAGCGCACCCACATGTTCAGGAAGACCAGGAGCACGCCCTTGATGATGAAGTTCAGCGCGGGCGGGATCCAGCCCATGCCCGGGAACGGCGCCCACCAGCCGCCCAGGAAGACCAGGGCGGCGATCATCGAGACCAGGAACAGGTTCGCGTACTCCGCCAGGAAGAAGAAGGCGAAGCGCATGCCGGTGTACTCGGTGTGGTAGCCGGCCACCAGTTCGGACTCGGTCTCGGGCATGTCGAACGGCCCGCGGTTCGTCTCGGCGATCGAGGCGATGAAGTACATGAAGAACGCGATGAACAGGAACGGGTTGGTGATCGGGTTGATGTTCCAGTGCCAGATCCCGCCCTGCTGCGCGATGACGATGTCCTGCGGATTCAGCGAGCCCGCGCGCATGACCACCGGCACGACGGCCAGGGCCAGCGGGATCTCGTAGCTGATCATCTGCGCCGCACCGCGCGCCGCGCCGTACAGCGACCACTTGTTGTTCGAGGCCCAGCCCGCCATCAGGATGCCGATCACGACCAGGCTGCTGACCGCGAAGATGTAGAACAGCCCCAGGTCGAAGTCGGCGGCCACGAAGTCCGGCGCCCAGGGAATGGCCGCCCACGCGAGCAGCGAGCCGAGCAGCACCAGGATCGGCGCGAACTTGAACAGGCCCTTGTCGGCCTCGGCCGGGATGATGTCTTCCTTGCCGAGGATCTTCAGCATGTCGGCCACGGCCTGCGCCCAGCCGTGGAAGCGGCCGGTGTACATCGGGCCGTAGCGGCTCTGCATGAAGCCGGCAACCTTGCGCTCCATCCACGTCAGGATGATCGCGCACAGGGCCATGACCGTGAACATGATCACGGCCATCACCGCGGCCACGGTGATATTCGCTCCCGCGGCGCCCAGGCCCAGCTGCCCGGTGAAGAAGTCGTACATGAGCTTCATCAGCGGTCAATCTCCCCGAGGACGATGTCCAGCGACCCCACCAGGGCCACGAGATCCGAGACCATCTGCCCCACGCCCACCTTCTCGACGACCTGCAGGTTGCAGAAGGACGGCGACCGCACCTTGTTGCGGAACGCCGTCTGCCCGCCGTCCGAGATGATGTAATGGCCGAGTTCGCCCTTCGCGCTCTCGACGCGCGTGTAGGCGGCGCCCGCCGGCGCCTTGACGATGGCCTTCAGCGCCAGGGCCTGGTACGGGCCCTCCGGCAGCTGCTGCAGCGCCTGGCGGATGATGCGGCACGACTGCTCGATCTCCCGCGCGCGCACGATGTAGCGGTCCCAGCAGTCACCGGTCGTGCCCATCTCGCCGCGGCCCAGCTGCACCTGCCAGTCGAACTTGTGGTACACGCTGTACGGGTCGTCGCGGCGGCAGTCGAAGTCGACGCCCGAGCCGCGCAGCACCGGGCCGGTGCAGCCGTAGTCGACCGCCGTCTTCGCATCGATGACGCCCACGTCGGCCGTCCGCTCGATGAAGATCTTGTTGTACGTCAGCAGCGTGTTGTACTCGGGCAGCTTGTTGTGCTCCATCAGGTCGACGAAATCGAGCACGTCGGCCACCCAGTTGTCGTTCGGCACGTCGTACCGCACGCCGCCGGGAATCATGTAGTTGTAGAGCATCCGCCCGCCCGAGATGCGCTCGAGCAGGTTCAGGATCTCCTCGCGCTCGCGGAAGCAGTACAGCAGCGGCGTCCAGGCGCCCATGTCCAGGCCGAACGTGGCCAGGGCGATGAGGTGGCTGGCGATGCGCGACAGCTCGCTCACCGCGACGCGGATGTGCTCGGCGCGTTCGGGCACCGACTGGCCCATGAGCTTCTCCACCGCCGTCACGTAGGCGTGGTTGCAGCACATCGGGGCCAGGTAGTCGAAGCGGTCGGTGTAGACCACCCACTGCTTGTAGTTGACGCCCTCGGCGATCTTCTCGGCGCAGCGATGCAGGTAGCCCAGCACCGGCGTCACCTTGTAGACGATCTCGCCGTCGGTCTGCAGCAGCAGGCGCAGCACGCCGTGCGTCGCCGGATGCTGCGGGCCCATGTTGAGTTCGAGCAACTCGCTCTTGATGCCGGGCACGTGGTCCTGGTCGTGCCAGCCCTTGCCGGAGACGAGCCCAGGGGCGTTCACCCGTGTCGATTCATTGGCCATGCTCATCCCTCGGCGGGCTTGTCGCCCGCGGGCTGGTCCGGACCGCCGGTCTCGACGGGGAACGGGTTCGCGCAGTACGGCTGGCCCTGCAGGGGAACGCCGTTCCACGTACCGGGCATCACGTAGTCCTTGCGCAGCGGGTGGCCCACCCACGCGTCGTCCAGCAGCATGCGCCGCAGGTCGGCATGGCCCGTGAAGGTGATGCCCATCAGGTCCCAGGCCTCGCGCTCGTGCCAGGCGGCGGTCGTCCATACGCCCGACACCGTCGGCACCGCGGCCACGTCGCGCGGCACGCGCAGGCGCAGCGTGAACTTGTGGCGCAGCGCATGGCTGTACAGGTGGTAGGCGACGCCCAGGTCGCCGGTGCCCACGCGGTCGCTGGTCTCGGGCTGTCCGTCGTCGGTGTAGCCGAGGATGGCCGTCGACTTGCCCTTGCCGGCCTCGTCGAGGCCGTCCCAGTCCAGCGCGCTCAGGCACATCAACTGGTTGAAACCCAGGCGCGGGTCGTCGCGCAGGAAACGGCAGGCCTCGACGACCTTCGCCGGCGCCACGTCGGCCCACGGCTCCAGCGCGTGCTCGTTGTACCCGAGCGCGCCGTCGCCCAGGGCGCCGGCCAGCAGTTCGTAGATCGCGTTCTGTTCCACGCGCGCCCTCTCTACTTCCGGTAGGGGATCAGCTTGGCGTAGTCGGTGACCCACTTGGGCGTGATGAAGCGCCCCTTGCGGCCGCGGATCTTGTCCTGCAGGCGCATCAGGCCGTCCAGCAGCACCTCGGGGCGCGGCGGGCAGCCGGGCACGTACACGTCGACCGGCACGATGAAGTCGACACCCTTGACGACGTGGTAGCCGTACTTGAAGTACGGGCCGCCGCCGATCGCGCAGCTGCCCATCGCGATGACCCACTTGGGCTCGGGCATCTGGTCGTAGATCAACTTCAGGCGCGTGGCCATCTTGGCCGTCACCGTGCCCGAGACGATCATCAGGTCGGCCTGCCGGGGCGTGGCGCGGAAGGCGCCGGCGCCGAAGCGGTCGATGTCGTACCGCGTGGCCGAGGTGGCCATCATCTCGATGGCGCAGCAAGCCAGGCCGAAGGTGACCGGCCACACGCTCGAGAGCCGGGCCCAGTTGAACACCTCGTCGACCGTGGTCAGGATGAAATTCTTCGCGTCGGTTTCGACGACCTGCAGCAGCTGCTCGTCGACCTTGAAGTCGAGCATGTGCTCGCGGGAAACGTCGTAGCCCTCGGGGGGCGTCGCGTGCGTGCTCACGGTGCGGGGACCTCCTCCTCCTCCGTGATGCCGGTGGCGACCGGACCGGAGCGCTCGGCCAGCTTCTTGACCCAGTCGAGATCGCCCTTCGCCCACACGTAGGCCAGGCCCAGGCCGAGGATGGCCAGGAAGATGATCATGTCCCAGAACACCAGCGCGCCCAGGCCGGGCACGGGGAACAGCTGCCGGAACACGACGGCCCAGGGCAGCAGGAAGATCATCTCGACGTCGAACACGATGAAGAACAGCGCGACCAGGTAGAAGCGGACGTTGAAGCGGATCCACGACGAGCCGTGCGCAACTTCGCCGCACTCGTACGTCGTCGACTTGGCGGCGCTCGGATTGCTCGGGCGCAGCAGCTTCGCGACGCCCAGCGCGAGGGCCGCGAACGCGATGCCGACCAGCACGAAGATCAGGGCAGTCGCGAAATGGCCTTGGACCCCTTGACCTTGGACACCGCTGACGACCCCGAGGAAATGCGGCAGATTCATGGGCTTTTTCCCGGTTTTCGTGGTGAGCGGAGGACCCGGGCACGGCGCCGGTGGCTGTACCGTGGACAAGGTTGTCGACGCATCGACAACCCGGCGGCAAATTAGATAAGTCGGTCCGATGGGTGTCAAGGAAGGATTGCCTTGGCCGGCATTGCCGATGAACATGGTCGTGGTGTGCGCACGCCGTGACCCGCGAAAGCAGGCGACGACGCGCCAATCTGCTGGCCCGCCGGGCCGGCATGCGTTTCAATGACGGCGCACCACGAACCGGTCGCGGCGGGGGTCCACGCGTGTTGAGAATCATTGTCATCGGTCGCTGCAAGGACCGCCGCCTGGCGGCGCTCGCCGACGACTACCTGGCGCGCATCCGCCCGCTGGCCCCCGTCGAGGTGGTCGAACTGAAGGACGCCGACCCGAAACGCGAGGCCGCGGCCATGGTCCAGCGCCTGGGCGCCCGGGACCCGGCCCGGCCCGTCATCGCGCTGGACGAGCGCGGCGAGGACCTGACCACCGCCCAACTGGCCGCGATCCTTGGCGCCCACGGCGGCCTCAGCTTCCTGGTCGGCGGCGCCGACGGCCTGGGCGACGAGGCCCGCGCCCGCGCCGACCGCACCATCCGGCTGTCCAGCCTGACCCTGACCCACGAGATGGCCCGCGTCCTGCTGATGGAGCAGGTCTATCGGGGGCTGTCGATCCTGCGCGGGCTGCCCTACCACCGCGCCTGAACCCGGAACCACAGCCCCGCGCAAGCGTTGGCATGAATCCATTGGGCATCCGGCGCGTCCGTGACCTATAATGCGCGCCGCGTCCGCAGCTTTCATGTGCCAGGCGCCCTGGTCCTGTACGAAGTGCCTTGACCGTCCCCGGGGGAACGCATGCGCCTTCCGCGCCGCCTGTTCGCGCCCAGCCTCTCGCTCGCCGCCGCCGCCCTGGCCGTGGCCCTGCTCGCGCCCGCACCGCGGGCTGCGGCCGCCACGCTGCAACTGGCCGGCCCGGCCGGCGCCAACGTGTCGCTGAACGGCAGCTTCATCGGCTTTTTGCCGCTGGCCGAGCCCCTGACGCTGCCGGCGGGCCAATACAACCTGGCGTGCGAGATGCCGGGGATGATCCCGTTCCGCCAGCACCTCGAACTGGGGGATGCCGGCGATCGGCGCCACGTCACCATCCACCTGCTGCCGTACAGCCGGCGCACGGCCGTCCTGAGCAACGTGGCCCTGGCCGGCCTGGGGCCCCGCTACCTGGGCCACGGCACCCGCGGCCTGGTGTACTCGGCCACAGAGGTCGGGGGGCTGCTCCTGGCGCTGCATTCGGAACTCGGCCGCAGCAACGCGCAGAAGGAATACCTGCTGGCGCTCGATGCCTATGGACAGGCCGTCAATGCCGACGACATCGCGACGCTGCGCGCGGCCGCCGATGCCAAGTACCAGGACGCGAAGAACGCCGCGAACCTGCGCGACCTGGGGCTGACCGCGGCCATCGGCGCCGTGGTCGTCAGCATGGTCGATGCCTGGCTGTCGTTCGACGGCGTGGCTGCCGGCGCCGGCGAGCTGCCGCAGCCGGCGGGCACGCATGTGTCCGCGCTGATGGACGCGTCTGCATCGCCGTCCTTCCACTCGGCCGTGCGCCTGAGCTTCTGACCTTGAACCGGGGAGCCCGAAGCATGCACCGCTCGTCTTCCACCGCCCGCCGGGCCCTCTCGAAGCTGCCGGCTTTCCGCCTGCCGGCCCTGGCCACGCTGGGTTTCGCCGCGCTGGCCGTGGCCGCGCTGCTCGTGGGCGGACTGTCCGGCTGCGGCCGGGCGCCCACGCCCCCGACATGGGACAACCCGTTCGACCCGCTGGGCCCGGAGGGCGGCGATCCCCTGCACCTGACGGTCCTGCCCGTTGGCAGTACGATCAACCTGACCTGGAACCAGCCTCAGGGGATGGGCATCGCCGAATACGCCATCAGCCACGCCGTGCACCCGGACTCCACCTGGAGCAGCGTCACCCGGGTCGCCCATACCACCGGCGTGAACAACTTCTTCCCCTACGCGGACGCGACCCCCACGCAGTGGCACTGGTTCCGCATCCAGGCGCTCAAGGAGGACGGGACCGCGTCGCTGGTGAGCTACGCCACCGCGGCCGGCACGCTGCTCGGCCCCACCGTGATCCTGAACCACGGCGGCACGACAGTCGCCTCGCGGCACCTGACGGTGAAGGTCGTGGTCACGCGCGGCACCTCGCTGCGCGTGGCGCTGGGCCCCGCGTTCGCCACGGAAACCACCATCGCCGCCGCCGCCCCGGGCGACACAGCCACCTTCGCGCTCGACGCCCCGACCGCGGCGCAGGGCGACACCATCAAGGTCCGCGTGCGCTCCGTCGACGGCGCCTACAACTCCGCGGCCACGATCACCAGGGCCAAGGTCGACTTCGCGCCCCACTTCACCCTTGCCGGGGGCGGCACGACGGTCGGCTCGCGCACGGTCTCGCTGGCCGTGCCGGCGACCGGGGTCGACCAGATGCGCTTTTCCGCGACCGAGGCGGGCCTGGCCGCGGCCTCGTGGACCGCGGGCGCCGCGGCCCACACCGAACTGCTGCTGGGCGCCGCCACCACCGCGCAGGCGGTCTGGGGCGAATTCGCCGGCGATTTCGGCTTCCACAGCACCTACCACATCACCGTCACGCCCGACCTGCTCACCGGTGCCTCGTTCCACCTGGTGGTCCCGCAGGACCGCCTGGTCACCACGCCCAACCTCCGCGGCGCCCTGGTCGGCAAGGCCACGCTGGTGCGCTGGTCCGAGAGCGCCGACCTCTCGGCGGCGGCCTGGCAGGCCCATGCCGACACGCTGGACATCACGCTGTCGGCCGGCGCCGGCCTCAAGACGATCTACCTGCAGATGCGCAACGACTGGGCCGACTCACCCGTGCTCACCGACTACGCGACCCTGGTGCTCACCGGGGCCCCCGCCGTCCGCTGATCGGCGGCACTTGAGGCGGACCTGGGATTTTTGCTGAGGCAAAAGATCTTGGTCCGCCTTTCTTGTAATTGGACTTCAACATCTTGTTATTTTGGCCCAATAAAACAGGCATTATGTCAAATTTAACCCGGTCACAATCGGTCTTATTTGCAAATATAAGCCCCATAAGCCCTTAATTGTTGCGGTGTTATGATCAATAGTGTGTCTATTGTTGATAGAATTAGAACTGGACTTTTGTCACTACTTTATGAGATCATCTGAACAATGCGAACGGCTACCTGAATCGTCGATCCGGCCTCGCGGCACCTCGCCGCAACCGCCGGTGTCCCCGGTTCGGGCGGCCGTGCTTGATCAAACGGACTCGCGGCCTCCCACCATGCCACGCGTCCGTTCTCAACTGGGAGGGTTGCACATGAAATTCAGTAACGTCGCCCTGCGCGTGGGCCTGATGGCCGCCGTCATCCTGGTGCCGCTGGGCGCCCACGCGGACTCCATGTCGAAGCTCAATCCGCGGGCCCGCGTCGCGCTGCAGGAACTGCGCAGCGGCATCGCGCCTACGACGCTCCAGGAAATGGGCGTCTCCGTCGACGCCGTCGGCAACCTGGACGTCTTCATCAGCGGTAACGTCAGCCGTTCGGCCCTCGAGAACGCCGGCGCCGTCATCCGCAGCGAACTTCCCGGTGGCATCTTCACCGCCTTCATCCCCGACACGGCCGTCGAGGCCGTCGCGGCCCTGCCCGGCGTCGACCGGATCGACGGCGCCGTGAAATACGAAGAGAACCTGAACACGTCGGTGCCGACCACCAAGGTCGACCTCCAGCGCGGCGCGGGTCCGACCTTCACCGGCGCCAATGGCGCGGGCGTGCTGATCGGCGACGTCGACTCGGGCATCAGCTATGCCCATGGCGACTTCGACGACGCCGCCGGCAACACGCGCATCCTGCGCATCTGGGACCAGACGACCGCGACGGGTCCGGCCCCCGCAGGCTACACGTACGGCACCGAGTACCTGCCGGCGGCGATCGACGCCAACACCGCGCAGGGCAAGGACACCAACAGCCACGGCACGCACGTGATGGGCATCGCGGCCGGCGACGGCTCGCTCACGGGCGGCACGGTTGCGGCGTACACCTACGTCGGCATGGCCCCCATGGCCAACATCGTGGAAATCAAGTCCACCTACACCGACACCCAGATCGCCGACGGCGCGGCCTACTTCTTCGGCCTGGCTTCGTCACTGGGCATGAACGCCGTCCTGAACATCTCGCTGGGCGGCCAGTACGGCCCGCATGACGGCACCGCGGCCCTGTCCACGGCCCTCAACGGCCTGGTCGGACCCGGCAAGGCCATCTGCGTTTCGGCCGGCAACGACGGCGGCACCACGTCGCCGCTGCTCCACCGCCACGCGCGCGTGTTCGCCAGCGGCGCCCCGGCCTCGGCCGTGCTGACGCTGTCCGGCACCGCCGCCGCCCGCATCGTGGGCGTCGACGGCTACTACGACGCGCTGGACGACATGACCGTGACCGTCTCGCACCCGACCTACGGCACGTTCGGCCCCTACGCCGTCGGCGCCATCAACGCCACCTACCCGGGCGTCATCTTCGGCACCGGCACGACCAAGGGCTACCTGTACGTCGAGAACGGCGCCGCCGTCACGACGACCGGCGACCGCGAAGTCTACGCCGAGATCAAGGCCGGCACGACGACCGGTTCGACGTTCAACGGCGACTGGACCTTCACCTTCACGCCGACGGTGCCTTCGGGCCCCGAGGGCGGACGCGTCGACCTGTGGCGCTTCTACACCAGCAACACCGCCATCGTCGCCAACTTCTCCGGTGCTGCGATGAGCGACATGTGCCTGCTGGGCGGCGACATCGCCACCACGGCGAACGTGATCACCTGCGGCGCCTGGACCACCAAGACCAGCTGGACCAACTGCGCCAACCTGGGCATCTCGTACTCGGCGACCACGCCGCCCACGGCCGTGAACAGCATCGCGTCGTTCTCGTCCAACGGCCCGACGCGTGACGGCCGCACGAAGCCCGACATCGCGGCTCCCGGCCAGGGCATCGGCTCGGCCATGACGCAGGATGTCGCCCTGGGCACCTGCACCACGGCCAGCACCTACTACTCGTACCTGAACGACGGCATGAAGCACTGGATGAACTCCGGTACCTCGATGGCCGCCCCGCACGTGACCGGCGCCGTCGCCCTTCTGTTCCAGAAGTACGGCGCGCTGGACCGCTCGCAGGTCATGGCCCACCTGACGACGGCCGCCCTGGTCGACGCCAACACGGGCGCCGTGCCCAACAACACGTGGGGCGTCGGCAAGCTGCGTATCGACGTGACCAACCCGACGGCGACCGTGGCCGCCCCCAACGGCGGCGAGCTGCTGATCATCGGCTACCCGACGGACATCATCTGGACCGCCGCGGACCCCGTGTGGACCGGCGTGAGCAGCGTGGACATCCAGGTGTCGCGTGACAACGGCGCCAACTGGAATGCGGTTGCCACCGGCATCGCCAACACCGGCCTGTTCACCTGGACCCCGACCGGCCCGGCGACGTACACCGCGCTGATCAAGGTCACGGCGCATGACGGCGTGAACAACACCGGTTCGGACGTCAGCAACGCGGTGTTCGCGATCGACAACGAAGTCGTGGCCAACGAGCTGCCTTCGTTCGCGGCCAACAACACCGATAATGGTGTCAGCCTGAGCTGGCGCTTCGCTGACGCCGGCCGCTACGTGCAGTCGTGGGTCGAGCGCGCGTCGAACGCCGAGTTCTCGCGCCTGGACGCCCCGGTCAACGTGACGGCCGACGGCTTCAACGTGGTGGACAAGACGGCGCAGGCGGGCGTGACCTACCAGTACCGCATCGTCGCCACCGAGACGGGCGGCGCCGAAGTCCGCTTCGCTGCCGTGTCCATCTCGGCCAACAACGGCATCACCGAGTTCGCGCTCGGCCGTGCGTTCCCGAACCCGACGGCCACCGGCTCGACCATCGCCTTCGCGGTGCCCCGCACCTCGGCGGTGTCGGTCAAGGTGTTCGACGTGGCCGGTCGCCTGGTCAACACGCTGGCTGACCAGCAGTACGCTCCGGGCCACTACGAAGTGACCTGGAACGGCCGCACCAGCCAGGGCGAAGCTGCCGCCAACGGCGTCTACTTCGTGCACTTCGTGACGCCCGGGACGCAGCTGGTGCAGCGCGTCATGGTCGTCAAGTAGTCCTGATGATTCGCTGATCCGGCAGGCCATCGCGACCGCGACAGCCGGACGGACAAAGTAGACCCCCGGAGCTTCGGCCCCGGGGGTCTTTCTTCTGCCTTCCGTCCATCGACGTCGCCCGGGCGCCGATCGCGCTCAGCCGCCGCCATCGAAACGCGTGATCATCACGCCGGTGAAGCGCTCCACGCGGCCGAGGTACTCCGTCAACGGCACCTTCACCACCGTGCCGCCCTCGTACCAGCCGCTCAGCCCGCTGACCGCCGCGTGCACCAGCCACGGCTGCCCGTCCTCGACGATGACGAGCCCGACGTGCCCGATCACCAGCCCGTAGGTGTCGCGCAGCTTGCGCGCCGACGCGACGCCCGGGTCCAGCACGAACCAGCACATGTCGCCCTCGCGCAGCGCCGCCGGATCCAGCTTCGCCTTCGGTACGTACGAGAAGCTGCGCGCGGGATAGCGCGACGTGCCGACGGTGTCGGGCTCGGCCGTCCCGAC
>CAIOLW010000317.1 GCA_903859215.1 uncultured bacterium
ACCAGGATGTTGTGCGGGAAGATGCCCTCCGGATGCGTGTCCGGCAGCACGAACACGCCGGCCTCGCACAGCACTTCCTGCTTGGCCAGCAGGCGGATCATCGGGCGGAAGAAGTCGTGCGGTTCGTGGCGGATGCCGCCGACGACCATGTCGGCGTGCCCCTGCCTGACGGCCATGATGCCGAAGCGCGCGGGCTCGGACATCAGGCGGCGCGCCTCGTCCTTCTGGTCGGTGCGGCGGATGGCCAGCGGCAGTTCGGTGCACGCCTGCGCGAACTCGTCGAGCAGGTCGGTGCGCCGGCTGATGTCGACGAACACGCTCTCGGCCAGCGTGAAGGCGATGCGCGTGGGGTCGACGTGCCCGAGTTCCTGCTCGGCGACGGCGCGCACTTCCGCCTCGGTGGCCAGGAAGACGGGGCGAATGAAGCGAGGCAGCCTGCAGGCTGCCTCGATCACGCGCGGATCGGTCGCTTCGACGAAGATGACGGCCGGGCGGTGTCGCCCGAGCGCCATGATCTGGGTGTCAAGGGAGGCATCGATGTCGTACATTGGGCTTCTCCTGCCACGCTGGCCGCCTGGCGACCGCGGGAAAGGACAGCCGCCGCGGTCGATATTTATTTAACAAACAAAGTGGCCCTTTTTCGGGAGCTTCGCAAGAACGTCGTGGCCCAAACCGATCCAGCACCCGCCCCGTCCGGCCCCCCGCGGCCACCTCTGGCCGAGGGCCTGGCCGCCGTGCGCCGCCTGGCCCCCGGGGGCGAGGTCCGCTGGCTGCTGGTCGATGTCGCGGCGCAGCGCCTGCACCTGATGGCCGGTAGCGTGCCGCTGGCCGACTGGGCCGTTTCGACGGCTGCGGCCGGGATCGACGCCCGCGAAGGCTCGGGCGGGACGCCCCCGGGCGTGCACCGGGTCCTGCGGCGGATCGGCGCGGGCGCGCCGGTCGGCGCCATTTTCCTCTCGCGGGAACCCGTCGGGCTCACCTGGCCGGTCGATCCGGCCGACAGTGCCACCGCCCCCGACGGCACGCCGCTGCCGGCCGACCTGATCCTGACGCGCATCCTGACCCTCGACGGCCAGGAGGAAGGCGTCAACCGCGGCCCGGGCGTCGACTCGGTCGCGCGCTACATCTACATCCACGGCACCAACGCCGAAGACCGCCTGGGCACGCCCTGCTCGCACGGCTGCGTGCGCATGGCGAACGCCGACGTGCTGGCGCTCTTCGACCTGGTGCGGGAAGGCGACCCGGTTGTCATCATCTGACCGGAACACGGGCGGCACGCGCCTGCATTTCGCCGGCGTCGGCGGCAGCGGCATGAGCGCCCTGGCCCTGTTCGAGGTGCGCCGCGGCGGCAAGGCCAGCGGCAGCGACCGCGCGTTCGACCAGGGACTGAACGCCGAACTGCGCGAGCAACTCGAACGCGAGGGCGTCGTCATCGCCCCGCAGGACGGCTCGTTCCTGGACGCGGCGCACGGACCGTGCGAGGCCCTCGTCGTCTCGACGGCGGTCGAGGCGCAGGTGCCCGACGTCGCAGCCGCGCGCGCCGGCGGCGTACCGGTGCTGCACCGCTCGGAGCTGCTGGCGCGGCACGTGGCCAGCCACCGCAGCATCGCGATCAGCGGCACCAGCGGCAAGTCGACGGTGACGGGCATGGTCTTCGCGATCCTGCAGGGTTGCGGCCTGAAACCGGGCCTGCTGACCGGCGGCGCCCTGGCCGACCTCACGGCGCAGGGCGAGCCCGGCAACGTCTGGGCCCCCGGCGCGGCGCCCGACGGCGGCGCGCCCTGGCTGGTGGTCGAGGCCGACGAGAGCGACGGCAGCCTGGTGCGCTACGAGCCGTGGCTGGGCGTCGTGCTGAACCTGGGCCTGGACCACAAGCAGCCCGACGAGATCCTGGCGATGTTCCGCACGTTTCGCCAGCGCACGCGCGGACCCTTCGTGTGCGCCGCCGACGCGAACCTGGCCGACGTGCAGGGGGGTGCGGTGCTCTTCGGCGCCGAGCCCGCGGCGCCGGGCGCCGCCTTCCGCGCCGTCGACATCGCGCTGTCCCCCCGCGCCGCAGCGTTCCGGCTGCAGGGCACAGCTTTCCACCTGTCGCAGCCCGGCCGCCACAACGTGCTGAACGCGGCGGCGGCCATTGCCGCCTGCGCGCAGGCCGGCGTGGCCCTGGCCGACATGGCCGCGCCGCTGGCGGCCTTCGGCGGCATCGCGCGGCGCTTCCAGGGCCTGGGCGAGGCGAACGGCGTCGAGGTGATCGACGACTTCGCCCACAACCCCGACAAGATCGCCGCCGCGCTGGCCACCGCGCATGGCCGCGCTGGGCCGGGCGGCCGCGTGCTCGCCTTTTTCCAGCCGCACGGCTTCGGGCCCACGCGGTTTCTGCGCGACGCGCTGGTGGCCGCCTTCAGCGAACACCTGGCCGCGGACGATGTGCTGTGGCTGCCGGAAATCTTCTTCGCCGGGGGAACCGTGGTGCGCGACATCTCGTCGGCGGACCTGGTCGCGGCCATCGTGAAGGGCGGGCGCGATGCGCGCTTCGAGAACGAGCGCGCCGGGATCGCCCCGCTCATCGCGGCCGAGGCGCGTCCCGGCGACGTGGTCCTGGTGATGGGGGCTCGCGATCCGTCGCTCACCGCGTTCGGGCTCGAGTGCCTCGCGGCGGTGCGGGCGCGCGCCTAGCGTGGTGCTCCGCTACCTCAAGTGGGAACGATGACCGTCAGCGCCGCCAGGGTGTCCAGCAGCTCGTCGCGATTGATCGGCTTGGTGAACGTGCAGTGCACGCCGAACCGCTTCGCCCAGTCGAGGTATTCCTCGGGGCTGATGCGGCCGCCGCCGGAGATCGCGATGATCCGCACGCCCGCGCTCTTCTGGCGCAGCTCCTGGATCGTCTCGATCCCTTCCTTCTCGGGCATGACGATGTCCGTGATGACGACGTCATGCCGGGACGGATAGAAGATCGCCACGGCTTCGTTGCCATCGGCGGCCGTGTCCACCTCGTAGCCCGCGCGCTCAAGCACCAGCCTCAGGACGCGGCGTACCTGCTCCTCGTCATCCACCACCAGGATTCGCGGCATGACGGCCTTTCCTTGATGCGGTTCGCGCCATTGCATCCATTCTTGGGCGGAACCATATGATGTATAGTACTTTTCGACCCCTTAACGGGGAACTTGAGCCACAATTAAGCAATAATAGGTCAAAAAAGAGGTGGGTCCCCGGACCCACCCCCTTCGTCCCGCAACCCGCCGGCCTTACCGGCCCTTGCGCCGCGCCTGCCAGATCAGGCGCCCACCGACGAGCACCAGGGCCAGCGGCCACCAGTTCTCGAGCCAGTCCAGCGAGATGTCGAAGTTCAGGTCCAGCACGAACAGGACCCCGATGAGGACCAGGACAATGCCGCCGAACAGCGAGCCCCCCGACTTGGGCAGCTTGAAATCGTCCGGCAGTTCCTCGGCGCCGAGACCGGCGCTGACACGGTTGTAGTGCATGGCCCTCCTGTTCGCGTCGATCATGTTGAACATCCAGAAGAACGCCATCCCCAGGGCGACGAAGGGCTTGAGGCCGTGCATGCCGTGCGAGCTGAGCAGCGTGATGCACCCGGCCACGATCCCCATGTTGATGAAGCCCTGCTGGTAGTAGCCCACGTAGATGTGCCCGAGGCCCGGCATCACCGACATGATCGTGGCCAGCGCCGGCGACCGCGTCGGCCGCTGCTGCCCCACCGCCGCGTACGGCGCACGGCCGGTGTCCTGTCCGCCCTGGGCCTGCGCCCCGGCTCCGCTGGTGTTCCATTCACTGTTGCTCATGGTCCTCTCCCCTTTCACTCGCCCGTCGCCGACTCTTCCTCATGCCACCAAAGTGTCCAGGCCCGCCGCGAAGCGTCGATGGCGCCCAGGCCCTCGAGTCCCGCCTCGCTCGTCCGCCGGTTTTCCAGTTCCCGCCACATCGCGCCCAGGTGATAGGCGCACTGCCCGCGCGCCTCCGCCGAACGCACCATCCGCGCGTCGAGGCCGCCGTCGATCACCTGCAGCCGCCCCTTCAGGGCCGCGCCCGCCGCGCCCGTCCGCTCGTCCGCCCACGCCGCCGCCCCGGCCACCGCCGGCACGGCCGTCGGTCCGGCCGTCATCACCTTCAGGGCCTCGCCCGGCACCTTCCGCAGCGGCGCGCCCGGAACCGCCGTCAACAGGACCAGCAGCACCGTCGCCACGTAGGCCACCTGGGCCGCAAACCCGGGCTGGAAGATGCGTTCGCCCCACCAGCGGCCCAGCCGGTCCATCAATCCGGGCAACCCCGCCGGCTGCGTGCCGGCCGCCGGCGCCGCCAGCCGCTGGCGCAACGTCGTGCGCCCGAGCACCGCGGCCGTGAACGCCTCGCCGGGATCGACCACGGCCAGCTGCGTCAGCACCGGCTCGCACCAGCCCATCGCCACGGCCAGCGAGCGGCACCCGCTGCAGTGTTCCAGGTGGGCCTGCACCAGCTGCCGGTCCAGGTTCTCGAGCAGGCCGTCGGCCAGGTCGGGCAGCCGCTCTTCGCACCGCAGGCACGGCGAGCCGCTGGTCCGGGCCAGCACGTCGCGCACGAAGCGCTCGCGGTCGTCGCGCTGCCCGCTCATGACACGGCCTCCGCGCCCACGGGTCCGCCCGCCGGCCCGCCCTCGATCTCGACGATGGCCCGCGCCAGTTCCACGCGCGCCCGGCTGCTGCGCGATTTCACGGTGCCCAGCGGCAATTCCAGCATGCCGGCGATGTCCTCCAGGGGCAGCCCCTGGATGTCCTTGAGCACGATGATCTCGCGATTGATGTCGCTCAGCTTCTGCAGCGCGCGGTGCACCAGCTTCTGGCGCGAGGTGCTCAGCCACTGCTGGTGCGGGTCGGCCGAGGCCGCGGCCAGCGAGGTCATCTCGTCGGCCGGGATGTCCTGCCGCGGCGGGCGCGCCTTGCGCCGGCGCAGGTGGTCGATGCACGCGTTCCGCGTGATGCGGGTCAGCCAGTGTTCGAAACGATCCGGTTCGGTGCAGGCGTCGAGGCTGCGGTACAGGCGGACGAAGATCTCCTGGGCCACGTCGAGGGCATCGTCCTGGTCGCCGAGGTAGTGCCACGCGATCGCGCACACTCTTCCCTGATGCGTTCTCACGAGCACCTCCCACGCCAGTTCGTCGCCCGCCTGGCACCGTTGAAGAAGTTGCGTCTGGTCCATCCCGCTTCCGGTCGGTTCGTCGGTTGGGACTCGGGGTCGCCCGG
>CAIOLW010000318.1 GCA_903859215.1 uncultured bacterium
AGGCGGCGGCACTCGTGCTCGGCCTTGGCCGTCACGGTGCAGCTGTTCAGGACGTAGAGGTCGGCGGGTTCGTTCCAGGTGACGACCTGCACGGCGCAGGCCTCGGACAGGCGCAGGCGGATGCTCTCGGTGTCGTACTGGTTCAGGCGGCAGCCGAGGGTGTGGAAGGCGACGCGCAGAACACCGGGCCTGTGCACGGCGCCGGCGGCGGCGGTCGCGGCCGCGCCGGGCGTCATCACGCGCAGTTCCTGCAGCGGTGCATCCATGCCGGTCCTTGCGTCCGTTGCGCCGCGCTGACCGCGCCTGGCGCCACCCTGAAAACCAAGGAGGGACGGGGCCTGGACCCCGCCCCTCCGGCGGGCGACCGGGAATTCCGGTCGCATCTGCTTTTGAGGCGATCGCCCCTTGGTTCCGGTCGTCTTGCCGGCCTAGTTGCCCGGCGCGGGGTAGTCGACCTCGTCGGCATAGTCGTCGTCGACCGCGGACTTCTCCGGGAGCTCGCCGGCCGCCGCCAGGGCCTCTTCGGCCGCGACGACATCCTCGAGCCGCGGGTGCGCCGCGACGAACGCCTCGATGGCCTCGGAGCCGGTCTCCTTCAGGCGCTCGGCGATCGACAGCACGATCCGACGGTTCTCGACGTCCATCTTGATGACCTTCAGCTCGCAGGCCTCGCCCTCACGGAAGTAGTACTGGGGCTTGTCGAGCTTCGGGATGCCCAGGTGACCCAGGGGCACGAAGCCCTCGAGGTCGTTGCCCATCTCCACGATCGCGCCGTGGTCGAGCATGCGGCTGATGGTCCCGCTGACGTTGTGGCCCACCGGGAAGCGGTCGGCCAGGTCCGGCCACGGGTTGTCCTGCAGCTGCTTGATGCCCAGGCTGATGCGACGCTTGGACGTGTCGATGTCCAGGATCTGCACCTTCACCGAATCGCCGCGCTTGAGCAGCTCCTTCGGGTGACGCACGCGACGCGTCCAGCTCATGTCCGAGATGTGGACCAGTCCGTCGATGCCCTCCTCGACCTCGACGAAGGCGCCGAAATCGGTCAGGTTGCGGACCTTGCCCTCGATGGCCGAGCCGACCGGGTAGCGCTCGATCAGGGTCAGCCAGGGGTCACTCTCGCACTGCTTGAGGCCCAGGCTGATCTTCTCGTTCGCCTTGTCGGTCTTCAGCACCATCACGTCGACCTCGTCGCCGATCGAGACGACCTTCGACGGGTGCTTGATGTGACGGGTCCAGCTCATCTCGCTGATGTGGATGAGGCCCTCGACACCCTTCTCCAGCTCGACGAACGCGCCGTAGTTGGTGATGCTCACCACGCGGCCGCGCACGATGGCCTGCTCCGGGTACCGCTCTTCCACATGGTCCCACGGGTAGGACTGGAGCTGCTTGAGGCCGAGGCTGATGCGCTCGCGCTCCTGCTCGAAGTCCAGGACCTTGACCTCGATCTCCTGGCCGATGGCAACGACTTCACTGGGGTGGTTGACCCGGCCCCAGCTGAGGTCGGTGATGTGCAGCAGGCCGTCGATGCCGCCAAGGTCGACGAACGCACCGAAATCGGTGATGTTCTTGACGATGCCCTTGCGGACCTGGCCCTTCTGCAGCTCGGAGATCAGGTTCTTCTTCTTCGACTCGCGCTCCTGCTCGAGAACGATACGGCGGCTGACCACCACGTTCCGGCGGCGCTTGTTCTTCTTGATGATCCGGCACTGGATCTCTTCGCCGATCATGTCCTCCAGGTTCGGCACCTGGCGCAGGGCCACCTGGCTGCCCGGCAGGAACGTGTCGACACCCCAGAGCTTGACCACGAGGCCGCCCTTGATGCGGCGGTCCACCAGACCGGTGACGACTTCGCCGGCCTCGTGCGCGACCTTGATCTTGTCCCAGACCTTGAGGAAGTCGGCGCGTTCCTTCGAGAGCACGACCAGGCCGTCGAGGTTCTCGAGCTTCTCCAGGAACACATCGAACGTGTCGTTCACGTTGATGATCTGCGAGCCGAACTCTTCGCGGTTGATGACGCCTTCGCTCTTGAAGCCGATGTTCATCAGGACTTCGTTCTCGCGGACCTCGATGACGGTGCCCTTGAGGATCTGGCCCTCCTGGATGTCCGTCAGGGTCTCTTCATAGCTGTTGATCAGCGCGAGCATGTCGGCGCCGGACAGTTCGTCGAACTTACCGTCGTCGCCGTGGTAGTCCAGGTTGACGATCGAACCGGAGACGTACTCCGTGCTGAGCTTGGGCGCCGAGGGCGTGCGGAACTCGTCGCCGCCGCCGCTATCGTCCTGGTCGTCATCGTGATTCAGGCTTCCCTTGCCGCGCGGGCGGTAAGAGGAATGGCCCGCCGACCGACGGGGTCCGTCGGAGTCGGAAGCGGGGTTGAAAGACATGAACGGTTGCCTCCTGGTGACAGATGGACACACCGGACCGACTGGTCCGGCGGATCGGCAAATATATTCCAGTTTCGTCCGGAAGGCAAGGGCGACCCGGGCCCGGGTCAGCTGCCGAAGAGCTTGGTCTGGCGGGCGGCAAAGTAGTGTAACTGGTTCTGCCGCAATTCATTCTCGAATTCGGTGACCGGATGCTGCTGGTAGCTGCGGGCCTGCAGTTCGCACCAGGCGGCCCGGCAGAGCAGCCCGATGCGGTCCGAGGCGACGCGGCGATCCACCTGCCCCAGCAGGTCATCGAGGCCGTGCCAGCGCATCAGGGAGCCGCGCCAGACCTCCATCGGCGATTCGACCGACCCGCCGATGCGCTTGCCGTACGCGCCGCGCACGAAGATCGGCAGCACCGGCGCGCGCGTCTCCTGCACGAGGATGCCGAGGCCGCTGCGCACCTGCCCAAGTTCGCCGATGGCCTGCCGCGTCCCCTCCGGGAAGATCATGAGGTTGCCGCCTTCGGCCAGTCGCGCCGCCGCTTCGCGGAACGCGTTCCGGTCGTAGCCCTTGCGGCGGATGGGGATCGCGTCCATCCAGCGGAAGAAGTTCCCGCCCAGCCAGCCGGGATGGAAGAGTTCGGCCTTGGCGAGCGTGTGGATGGGACCGCGGCGGAACGTGCCGGCCACCATCGCCGGGTCCCACAGGCTGATGTGGTTGACCGAGGCGATGCAGCCGCGCGGGATGGGGCGTTCCCCGTTCCCGTACTCGATCATCCCGAAGAAACGGGTCATCGCGTCCATCGCGCCGTAGGCGAGGCGGTAGCGCGCCGGCAGTTCGCGGCGCGCGCGCTGGATGTCGAGGTCGAGCGCCGCGTCGAGCGTCGGGTTGACCAGGCAGGCGCGCGCGCACAGCTCGTTCTGTTGTTCGAAGCCGAGGTCGCTGCTGTCGATGACGAAGGCGTCGGCCGAGATCTGCAGCGGGCTGGCGGCGCGCTCGCTGTCCTGGCGATCGCGGTCGGCCAGCTCGCGCACGAGCCCGTCGCGATCGACCTCCACCCCGCGCTCCCTGAACTGGCGCCAGCGGCGATCGGCCCGCGCCTCGGGCGAGGCCGACAGGTGGATCTTGGCGGTGGCCAGGGGAAAGACGACGCTGCCGATGTCGCGCCCTTCCATGATGACGCCGCCGCGGCGGCCCAGCGCCTGCTGGCGCTCGACCATCAGGCGGCGCACCTCGGCGTGCGTGCTGACCTGCGAGACGGCGGCCTCGACCTGGGGCGTGCGGATGGCGCGGGAAACATCGTTCCCGCACCAGAGGACCGTGGTCTCCCCGCGCGCCGGGCGCAGTTCGAGCGCGGCCGGGGCCAGCAACGCGACCAGCGCGGCCTCGTCGCCGGGATTGATGCCCGCCGACAGCGCGGCGTGGGTCAACGCCCGGTACATGGCGCCGGTGTCGATGTAGAGCAGGTCGAAGCGTTCGGCCAGCGCGCGCGCGGTGCTCGACTTGCCCGAGCCGGCGGGACCGTCGATCGCGATCACCGCGTCGCGGGGCAGCACCGTGGGGTCGCCCGCGGGCAACTCGTCGGGGTGGCGGAAAGCCATCAGAGATCCCGGCCGACGGCGCGGGCCACGGCCCGGCACGAGATCGCAAGCCCGGCGAACTGGGCGGGGTCCAGGCTCTGGACGGCGTCGCTGAGCGCGGCGGCGGGATCGGGGTGCATCTCGATCAGCAGGCCGTCGGCGCCGGCGGCCACGGCGGCGCGCGCGAGCGCCGCGACGAAGCGCGACTCGCCGGCGGCATGGCTCGGGTCGACAATGACGGGGAAATGCGTCAGTTCGCGCAACACGGCGACCGAGCCGACGTCCAGCGTGTTGCGCAGCGTGGGTTCGAAGGTGCGGATGCCGCGCTCGCAGAACACGACGTGGCGGCCGCCGGCCGCGAGCACATGCTCGGCGGCGTGCAGCCATTCGCCCACCGTCGTCATCATGCCGCGCTTGAGGAGCACGGGCTTGCCGCTGTGGCCGGCCTCGCGCAGCAGCGGGAAGTTCTGCACGCTGCGGCTGCCGATCTGCAGCATGTCGGCGTGCGCGGCGACCAGTTCGACGTCGCGCGGGTCGAGCACTTCGGTGACGAACGGCAGGCCGGTCGCCTCGCGAGCCTCGACCAGGTGCTGCAGGCCCTCGGCGCCGAGGCCCTGGAAGTCGTACGGGCTGGTGCGCGGTTTCCAGGCGCCGCCGCGCAGCATCGAGCCGCCGGCTTCGCGCACGGCGCGCGCGGCGCGGATCACCTGGTCGCGGCCCTCGACGGCGCAGGGCCCGCCGATGAGCACGACGCGCGGCCCGCCGAAGGCGACAGGCCCGACCTGGACGATGGTCGTCGCCTGGCCCGGCTGGCGCGCGGACAGCGGAATGCTGCCGGCAATTCGCAAATCATCCCTCACGGCAAGTATTCCCTCACGGCAAGTATTCCCTCACGACAAGTATTCCTTCATGACAGGCAACCCATCAGGACAGGATCTCCCGCAGCGCCGCCACACAGCGGTCGTTCTCCTCGGGCAGGCCCACGCTGATGCGCAGGGCACCCTCTCCCAGCCCGAACGCGTGCATGGGGCGCACGATCACGCCCTTCATCAGCAGGGACGTCGTCAGCAGCAGGGCCGACTTCATCCGGTCCGGGCAGCTGTTGCACCGCACCAGCAGGAAGTTC
>CAIOLW010000319.1 GCA_903859215.1 uncultured bacterium
CGCCGCGCGAGCACGGGCAGCAGCGCCGCAAACAGGACGACGTTGGAGCCCGCGTGGACCAGGAAGAACGGGATGGCGCCGACGAGCAGCACGCGCAGCGGCATGGCGAAGGTCACCAGCGAGGCCAGGTTGGTCAGCAGGTCGAACACCACGGTCACCGCCAGGCCGCCTGCGGCGGCGCGCACGAGGTTCCAGGTCGGGCTGCGGTCCGGGCGCCGCCCCCTCCGGCCGGCGATGAGGGGACCGGCCAGGCCGGCGCAACCCATCCCGACCATCTGGGCGGCCAGCAGCGGCGGCGTGGGCAGCCCGATGGGATTGCCCAGGGAAAAGACGGCCGCCGCCAGGGCGCCACAGGCGAACCCCAGGCCAGGCCCGAGCACGACACCCGCCAGGGCCGTGATCAACGACATCACCTCGACGTTGGGAACCGCCGCCAGCAGGTGGCCGCCACCGATGGCCGTGCCGGCGAAAAGGCCCAGCAGCACAGGCCGCCGGACCGACGAGGAAGGACGCGGATCGCGAAGTGGTTCCACCATGCCGGCATCATAGGCAACGGCGGGGCGGCGGGCAACGGCGCGCTTGCGGGAATTCGTCAGGGCGCGCCGGGGAGCCGGGTCGGCCGGAATCCCGGCGGCAGGGTCAGACCGCGACCAGGCGGCGCAGCCGCTGGCCCACGTCCAGGAAGGCGGCGTCCGCGGCGCGGATGGCGCGGTAGCATTCGGCGGCCTGTTCGTCCTGGCCGGCCTGCTCGTGGGCCCGGCCCAGGTGATAGCGCAGGCCGAGCTGCTCGCGCGAGCCCTCGGGCGCGTAGGCGAGGCCGTCCTCCAGCACGGTGATCGCCTCGGCAAGCCGGTCGGCGCGCTGCAGGGTGATGCCCCACATCTCGTGCGCGCGGACAGCATAGGCCTCGTCGGTGGCCGCGGCGCGGAAGCTGCCGCAAGCCTCTTCGTACAGGCCCATCTCGAGGTAGACCATGCCCATCTCGTACAGGCGCTCGGTGTCGGCATCCTCGCCGGCGCCGCCGACGACCGCGCCGATCTCCGAGGTGATCGTCGCCAGCTCCGACGAGTCGCGGGAGCCGGTGTCGGTCGACGCGGCGTTGAGCATGCGCGACAGCGGGTCGTCCGCCGGCCCGCTCCGGGGCGCCGTGGTGGCGGGGTCCGGCCGCGTCGCCGCGGGGGCGCGGTGCAGGCGCGAATTGGCTAGGGCTTCGCGCACGAGGTCGTCGAGATCCTCGCCCCCGTCGATGTCGAAGCAACCGTCGTCGTCCTTCTCCTCGCGGGTCGGATCGGCCTGCGCCAGGATGTCCGCCATGCGCCGGACGCCGGTGGGCACCTGTTCGTCGTACGCGTCGATTGCTTCGGATGCGTCGGGTGCGTCGGACATGTCGGTCGCGTCGGTCGCGCACGCGGGCTGCGCCGGCGCGGCGTCGACGGGATCCGCTTCATCGTCGGCGGCAAAGGGCCCGGTCACCGCCGGCGCCGTGATGTCGATGTCCCCGAAGTGCCCGCGCGGAATCGCGTCCTCATCCACAGGTGCGGCCACCGGCACTGCCACGGGGCCCGCATCCGGCAGGAAATTCAGCTCGACGGCGCCGAAGACCGACGCGACATCGGTGGCACGCGCGCGCTCGGGATGTGCGGTGCGGTCCCAGCGCGCGTATTCGACGTAGTTCGTGACCTCGGGGCTGCGCGCGAGCGCCTCGTCGATGCGCGCGCGGGCCGTATCGACGTCGCCCGCGGCCTGGCGCGCCGCCGCGACCAGGCACAGCGCGCGCGCCGACTCGAGCGGCAGCTGCCAGAGATTGAAGATCTGCACGAGTTCGGCCTGCACGGCCTCGCCGTCGGGCATCAGCTCGAACAACTGCGTGCAGCGCTTGAGGAAGATCTCCTTGATGTCGCCGGCGACCTTGGCCGACTGCTGCAGGAACAGCAGGGCGTGCTCCTCGCCCTCGATGGCCAGGCCCTGCCCCGCGCGCGTCTCGGCCAGGTACCAGTGCGCATTCTGGTTCTCGGCATCGTAGCGGAGGATCTTCTTGTAGATGGCGACGGCGTTGTTCAGCAGGCCCGTCTGGCGGTACTTCTGGGCGGCGCTCAGGAAGTGGCGGACGGCCGCGTGCGTATCGCCCGCGCGCAGGCAGAGATCACCCAACTCGTTGATGACGGTCGGGTTGTTCCGGTCCTTGTCGAGGATCTCCTCGTAGAGCGCAATGGCCTGCGCCCAGTTCCGCTTCTTGCCGGCCTGATAGGCGTCCTGCTTCAGCTGGCTGAGTTTGGACAAGATGCGGACCCCCGACGGTCACATATGGGTGGCGACACGGGCTGTGGCCGGTCCGACGGGGGTCCTCATGGGCACCCTCCGCCTCGGGGAAATAGATCGACGCCGCTCACGCCGGGTTGAGGATAATCTCCTGCCCCCCAACAAAAACCCCCGCTACGGGGTTGTGCGCGGCGCGATAGGGGACGAGCCGGAAATCGGCGCCGTCCAGAATCACGAAATCGGCCCTCTTCCCCGGCGCCAGGGACCCGGCGACCGCCTGCCGGTCAAGCGCCCAGGCCGCGTTCAGGGTCGCCCCGACGAGGGCTTCGGCCGGACTCAGGCGCATCTGGCTGCAGGCAATGGACATGACCAGCGGCATGGCCAGGATGGGACAGCTGCCGGGATTGAAATCGGAGGCCAGGGCCACGGCGCAGCCGTCGGCGACCATGTCACGGGCCGGCGCGTACTGGCGCAGGCCCAGGGTGAAGACCGTGCCCGGCAACAGGACGGCCACGGTCCGCGAGGCCGCCAGGGCGGCGCGACCGGGCCCGTCGATGCGGATCAGGTGGTCCGCCGAGGCCGCCCCCAGGCGGGCGGCCAGCGCGGCGCCGCCGAACGCCTCCAGTTCGTCGGCGTGCACGGTCAGTTGCAGACCCAGCTCCGCGGCGCGGCGGAGGATGGCTTCCGAATCGGCCAGGTCGAACACCGTGGGCTCGCAGAAGACGTCGCAACGGTCGGCCAGGCCCTCGGCCGCCACGCGCGGCAGGATGACGTCGATCACCTGCCTGACGTATTCCGCGCGGCGCCCGCGGTATTCCGGCGGCACTTCGTGCGCAGCCAGGCAGGTGAGCACCGCGTCGAGGCCCGCGGTTCGCGCCGCCCGGCGCGCCGCGCGCAGCATCTTCGCCTCGTCATCGAGGCTGAGCCCGTAGCCGCTCTTGATCTCGACCGTCGTCGTCCCCCACGCCATCATCTCGCGCAGGCGCGCCGTGGCCAGCTCGTACAGTTCGTCCTCGCCGCGCTCGCGCAGGTCGCGCACCGAGGCGTTGATGCCGCCGCCGGCGGCGGCGATCGCCTGGTATGTCTCGCCGCGCACGCGCCGCTCGTACTCGTCCTGCCGCCAGCGCCCGAACACGGCGTGCGTGTGCGGGTCGACGAAGCCGGGGATGACGGCGCGGCCGCAGGCCTCGACGGTACGCGTGGCGGCCGTCACCGGCGCGCCGGCGGCCAGCGCTTTCACGAGTTCCGCTTCGCGGCCCGTCGCGACGATGCGCCCTTCGCGCACCGCCATGGCTGCGTCTTCCGCCAGGCCGAGCGCGCCGAGCCCTTCGCGCCGCCGCGGGCCCTGCGCGTCGAGCTCCGGCTCGTGCACGGTGCAGAGCTGCGCGATGCCCCTGACCAGCAGGTCGAGCGGGCGGCCGTCGAGGGCGGCGTGGTCGATGTGCAGCGGCGAGGTCATGACGACTCCCGGGCCGACGAACGGCCGAAGAAGGCGTCGAGGCGGGCCAGCAGGTCGGCCTCGTCGCCGTAGGTGACCGGCACGGTCGGCAGCGCGCCGAGGAACGTCGTGCCGTAGTTCTTCGTGTGCAGGCGGTTGTCGAGGATCAGGACGACGCCGCGGTCGCCGGTGCGGCGGATCAGGCGCCCGAAACCCTGGCGCAGGCGCAGTACCGCATCACGCACCATGAAGCTGGTGAACGGGTTCTCGCCCGTGGCCTGCAGGCGCTCGCAGCGCGCCTCGACCCAGGGATCGGACGGCACCAGGAACGGCAGCTTGGCGACGATGAGCACCTCGAGGTCGTCGCCGGGGAAGTCGACGCCCTCCCAAAAGGTGGCCGTGCCCAGCAGCAGGGCGCGCGGCAGGCGCTTGAACTGCTCGAGCACGGCGGCGGCCGGCGTGCGCGGGCTCTGCGCCAGCACGACGGGTCCACCGCCGCCGGTCAGGTCGTCGAAGCCGTGCGCGGCGAGCACGTCCTGCGCGACGCGGATGGCGCGGTACGAGGTGAACAGCGCCATCGTCTTGCGCGGCATGCCGCGCGCGAGCAGGGCCAGCGTGGCGCCGACGGCCTCGTCGAAGCCGGCCGCCTGCGGGTCGGGAAAGCGCGCGGGCATCAGGATGCGGCACTGCTCGTGGTAGTCGAACGGCGATGCGCACGTGAGCGTGCGCGTGCCGGGGCGCCGCCGGCTGAGGCCCAGTTCATCGAGCATGTGGGTGAAGTCCTCGCCGACCGCCAGCGTCGCGCTGGTGACGATCGGCCTGAGGTCCGCTTCCTGCCAGGCCTCGCGCAGCACGCCGCCCGCCTCCAGCAACGTGGCGCCCAGCAGCGCCGCGCCGGCGCGCGCGCCGGAGCCTGGCCTTCCGCGAGCCGGCTCGATCCAGGTGACCCAGCCCTCGTCCGGCGCGCCGGACAGGAACGCCACGTCCTGCTCCAGCTGGCGCACGACCTGGCCGGCCAGCGCCACCTGCGCGAGGTCGTCCTCCAGCGCCGGGCCGAGGTCTTCGAGGTCGCCGACGGCCGAGGCGAGGGAGGCGTGCGCGGCCGCAGCGGCTGCGGCATCCTCGAGCACGGCGGCCGTCAGCGGGCGCAGCGGCGCGAAGAACGCATCCTTGTCCCGCAGGCGCACACGGCCGGCATCGCCCTGGCCGGTCGCGGGCAGCTGCGCGAGCTGCTCGCCCACGGAGCGCCACCATTCGCGGAACGCGCCCTGCAGGCGCCCGAGCGCGCGCCCGAAGTCGACGCAGGCGGCGGCCGCGCGCGCGCCCGGTTCGCCGCGCTCCTCGAGGCGGCGCGACGCCAGGTCCAGGCGCGGCGGCAACCCGCCGGCCGAGCCCGTGCCCAGCGCATCGTCCAGGTCGGCCAGCCGCCGCAGCCCGCAGACCACCGCATGGGTTTCGAGCGTCACGGCCGGCAGCCGGTGCGCCTCGTCGACGACCAGCGCGTCGTACTCGCCCAGCAGCGTGCGCCCGGCACGCAGGTCGTGCAGCAGCAGCGCGTGGTTGACGACCAGGATGTCGGCCTCGCGCGCGCGGCGGCGCGCGCGCTGCACATGGCAGCGGTCACCGTCCCAGCACAGGCCGGGCAGGCAGAGGTCGGCCGCGTCGAACAGATCGCTGAGCGACGACTGCAGCAGCGGGTGGCCGGCCAGTTCCTCGCGCAGGCCCTCGTCGGTGGCGGCCAGCCACAGGCGCAACGCGGCGGTGCGCAGGCCGTCGGCCAGGTCCTCGACCGGGCGCGTCAGGAACGCGCGTTCCTGGCGCAGGCAAAGGTAGTTGCGCCGGCCCATCAGCAGGCGGAAGCGGTGCGTGCCCAGCAGCGCCTGCAGGCGGGGCAGGTCCTGGCTGAGCACCTGGGACTGCAGCGCTCGCGTGTGCGTGGACACGACGGCGCGCCGGCCCTGTGCCGCGATGGCGGCAACCAGCGGCACCAGGTAGGCCAGCGTCTTGCCGACGCCTGTGCCGGCCTCCACGAGCAGCGGCTCGCGGCCGACCAGCGCCTGCGCCACGGCGTGCGCCATCGCGGCCTGCTCCTGCCGCGGCGCCCAGTCGGGACCGTAGATGGCGCCGAGTCCCGCGCGGTCGCACATCCAGTCCCGGATGCCGTCGGGGTCGGGCGGGCAGGGACGCGGGGTCGCGACGGCCGCCGCAGCGGGCGTGCGCACCGGCGGCGACGCCGGTTGCAGGCCCAGGTGCTCGAGATGGTCGAGCAGCGGCGCCAGCGACGGCGCACCCCTCTGCAGGTCGCGCCGCACGGCATCGCGCAGGGTGGGCTCGAGGGAACGGTACCAGTGGACGCGCTCGTTGAAGCGGCGGGCCGCGTGCCGGAGCGCGGTCTCGACGGCGACGGGATCCTCGTCATCGCCACTCGTCGGCGGCAGCGGGTCCAGGGGATCGACCAGCGGCCAGAACGCGCCGCCGCCCACCAGCAGTCCCCCGCCCGCCAGCTCGCGACACTCGATCCCCGTCGCCGCGATCAGCACCGACCCCGGGCCCAGCAGCGGGTCGTGGTCAGGGTCGGCGATCTCGCGCACGCGCACCGAGCCCGGCAGGTCGAGCGCCAGCCAGACCGGGCGACCCGGTCGTCGCCAGGCCAGCGCGCAGAAGAGCCCGCCCTCAGGCGTTCGCGGTGCCATCGCCCCCGCCCTGCTCGTCGAGGCGCGCGCGGAGGCCCGCTTCGTCGACGACCTCGATCCCCAGTTCGACGGCCTTGTCCAGCTTGCTGCCGGCCTTCGCGCCCGCGACGACGACGTGCGTGGCGCGACTGACGCTGCCGGAAACCTTGCCGCCGAGCGCCTCGATGGCCGCGCGCGCCTCCTGGCGCGTCATCGTCTCGAGCGTGCCGGTCAGCACGAAGGTGCGCGCGGCGAACCAGTTGTCGCCGGCGGCCGCCGGCTTGGGCGGCAGGTCCTCGTGCTCGAGGAAGAATCCCGCCGCGCGCAGCGACGCGACCAGGTCGCGGCCGTCCTCGCTCGCGAAGTACGCGCACACCTGCTCGCCCACGATCGGGCCGATGTCGGGCAGGTCGGACAGCTTTTCCGGCGTCGCCTTCAGCAATTCCTCGATGCCGCCGTGGTGGCGCGCCAGCGTCAGCGCCGTCGAGACGCCCACCTGCGGGATGCCGAGCGCGAAGATCTTGGCCGCCCATGGCCGCTGCTTTGCGCGCGCGAGCCCGGCCAGCAGGCGGTCGGCCGACTTCCCGCCCCAGCCCGGCAGTTCGGCCAGCGTGGCCCGGTCGAGCGTGAACAGGTCGGCCGGCCCCTTCACCAGGCCGCGCTCGAGGAAGACGTCGATCGAACGCCCGCCCAGCCCGTCGATGTCGCAGGCGTCGCGCCCGGCGAACAGGCGCAGCCGGCCGGCCATGATCGCCGGGCAGCGCGCGTTGCCGCAGCGCAACGCGACCTCGTCCTCGCGGCGGCTCGTCGGCGCGCCGCACACGGGGCAGGCGAGCGGCGGCGGCAGAGGCTGCTCGTCGCCGCGGCGTCGCTCGACCAGGACGCGCAGCACCTTGGGGATGATGTCGCCGCCCTTGGCGACGACCACGGTGTCACCGACGCGGATGTCCTTGCGCGCGAGTTCGTCCCAGTTGTGCAGCGTGGCGCGGCTGACGGTCGTGCCCGCCAGCAGGACCGGCTCCAGTTCGGCCACGGGCGTGATGACGCCCGTGCGGCCCACCTGGAGCGTGATCTCGCGCAGCTTCGTCGTCGCCTCCTCGGCCGCGAACTTGTAGGCCACGCCCCAGCGCGGCGCCTTGGCGGTGAAGCCGAGCGCCACCTGCTGGGCGCGGTTGTCGACCTTCAACACGGCGCCGTCGATCTGGTAGTCCAGTTCGTCGCGCCGCCGCTGCAGGTCGTCGAGGTGGGTATGCACGCCCGCGGCGTCGGCAGCCGTGCGCAGGAAATCGTTGACGGGCAATCCCAGCGCTCGCAGCGCCGCCATCTCGGAGCTGTGGTCGATGAAGTCCGGCGCGGTCGTGCCGTCATCTTCCGGCAGCGGGAACAGCTGGTAGAAGAACGCGGACAGGCCGCGGCGCCTGACCTCGTCGACGTCGAGCGTCTTGAGCGTGCCGGCGGTCGCGTTGCGCGGGTTGGCCAGCGTCTCGAGCCCGGCCTCCTGGCGTTCGGCATTCACCGCGGCAAAGCGAGACAGCGACAGGTAGGCCTCGCCACGCGCCTCGATGCAGGTCGGCGCCGGCTGCGGGAACGCGTCCCGCCACGCTTTCGGCAGCCGCTCCGGCACGCCGGCGATGGTCGCCGCGTTGGCGGTGATCACATCGCCGCTGCGGCCGTCGCCGCGGGTCAGGCCCGTTTCCAGGCGACCGTCGCGGTAGCGGACGGCCAGCGCGACGCCGTCGATCTTCGGCTCGACCGTCAGCACGACGGGCAGCGCCGCGCTCGGCCCGGTCAGGTCACGGCGCAGGCGCGTGACGAACTCGTCGATCTCGACGGGCTCGTAGGTGTTGGCGAGGCTGAGCATCGGGCGGCTGTGCGGCAGGCTCGGGAAACGCGCGTCGGCGTCGCTGCCGACGGTGACGGTCGGGGTGCCCTCGAACGCGAACTGGGGCCACGCCGCCTCGAGGTCTTCCAGGCGACGCTCGAGCGCGTCGTACTCGACGTCGCTGATCTCGGGTTCGGCCTCGACATAGTACAGGTCGCGGTGACGGCGCAGCTCGGCGCGCAGCGACTCGATCTCGCGACGCGCGGCCTCGACGGCGGATGGGGACTGATCGCTCATGCGCCTCCGTGGCGGCCGCTCCCGGCGCGGCGACTGGGGCGACGCGGCGACAGGGCGACGCGGCGGGGGCCTCAGAACGACTCGAGCAGGGTGACGTGCAGCTTGGCCTGGCCGAAATCGACCGTGCCGGGGAAACCGATGGCCAGCGACAGGTCGCCGCCGGGTGTACGAGCCAACAGCCCCACGCCGTAGCCGTGCGGCCAACCCCGGTGCGCCTCGGGAGACGCCGCGGCGGCCCCTTCGGTCACCGCCGCCACCGACCAGAACTCAAAGTACCCCACGTCCCAGAAGGTGTAAAGGCGCGAGCCCCTGGCGGCCCCGAGTCGCCATTCGACGCTTGCCCACGCCGCCTGGACGCCGTGGAAACCGCCCTCGGCATAGCCGCGCACGCTGTTGGCGCCGCCGAACCGGAACTGCTCGGCCAGCGTGGCCTGCCGTTCGTCCCCGGTCAGTTGCCGCACCGCGACGCGTGTCGCCAGGGAGGTCCGCCGCCCCAGCCAGACCTCGCCCGCCGCGTCGCCGGCCAGAAGGCGTTGCCGCACGGCGGACGCGAGGGAGGCCGCGCCGGCGACGCCTTCGCGGGCCTGCGCCGAGCGCCACGCCGACTCCACCGCGAACGCCCCCTCCCAGCCGTTGCGGGCGCGGTCGCCGCGCCGGTGCGTCAGTGCGGCGCGGGCGCGCGTCCGTTCGCTGCGCGCGATCGCCCCTTCCGGGTACGTGGAGCGGTCGCGCCCGTAGCCCAGTTCGGCGCCCCACAGCGCCACGACCGGAAGGCGCGCGCCGAGCTCGGTCGTAAAGCGAGTGTGCGACGCCTCCTGGACCTCGCTGTCCAGCGCCAAGGATCCATCAAGCGGCGTGCCGAACGCGAGCGGCTCGAGCCACGAGAAGCCGAAGCGCGACTGGCCGGCGCCGTCGTCGCGCCAGTTCACCCGCAACGCGCGCCCGCTCGAGGCGAGGTTCGGCAGGCGCAGGTCCACCTCGCCGCTGAGCCGCGCGGGTTTCTGCGCGTCGGTGCG
The DNA here is from genome assembly GCA_903859215.1 of uncultured bacterium. GTDB lineage: Bacteria > Krumholzibacteriota > Krumholzibacteriia > LZORAL124-64-63 > LZORAL124-64-63 > CAINDZ01. Next base: position 9,505 of record CAIOLW010000319.1, read on the forward strand.
GCTCAGGCCCAGCACCACCTGCAGGCGGTTCTGCTTCGGACGCAGCAGCAGCGGCAGGTGCACGCCGACGGTGTCCGCCGCCGTGGTCGCATAGACGCGCGGGGTGTCGACCGCGGCGTACAGTTCCCGGGCCCACAGGCGGTCGACGGCGCGGCGCAGGTCGCTGTCGCGCACCGGCGCCCCGCGCCTGAGGCCGCTCGCGCGCACGGCGAAACGCGCCGCCCGCGGGTCCGCCAGGTCGCAGGTGACCGGTCCGATGACCGCCCGCGCGCC
>CAIOLW010000320.1 GCA_903859215.1 uncultured bacterium
GCCGGCACACGTGAGTGCGGCGGGCTATCCGCAGCGCCGAAGGCGCGAGGACTGCCCGCCGCACTCATGTGTGTCGGCGCCTCTTTGTGGGCACCGACCTACTTGACCAGCGTCATCTTCGACGACGCGACATGCCCGCCGCTGGTCATGCGGCAGAAGTAGGTGCCGGAAGCGGTGCGCTCGCCGGCATCGTCCTTCCCGTCCCAGGTTGCGGTGTATTTGCCGGCGGCGCGCGGTTCGTCGACCAGGGTGCGCACGCGGCGGCCGGCCAGGTCGAAGACCTCGATGACGACGCGGCCATCGGCGGCCAGCGCGTAGTCGAAGGTCGTCGCCGGGTTGAACGGGTTGGGATGGTTCGCGCCCAGGTGCAGCACCTTGACCGGCACCTCCGCGGTCACCGGCGCCACCGGCGAATACAGCATGTTGGCGGCGTCCGTGGCGTCCTGCAGGTCAGCGAGCGTGGCGCCGTAGACGATGGCATAGGCCACGACGGCCTGACCGCCGTTGGCCGGCAGGCTCACGTTGCTCGACGTCAGCGCCGACAGGTCGGCCGGCGTCGTCGCGACCGGCGTGCTGATCGTCCCCTTCAGGTGGCGGATCTTGTAGGTGTCGTTGATCGAGCTGGTCGGGTAGACGTACGTCACGTTGTCGATCAGCGTCAGGTTCGTGGCCGGCGTGATGCCGATCAGCGCGATGCCGCAGTACGGGCCGCCGGCCTCGTACATGTAGGTCAGGTTCCGCGAGGGGTCGGCGCCGCCGAGGTTCGCCATCGAGTTGCCGATGTCGAAATCGCAGAAGACGCCGTTGTACAGCGCCGGCAGGGCCACCGGCCCGTTGTTCGTCAGGTGGTACTCGAGGATCACGAACCGGTCGTTCTGCGGCATCGCGAAGGACATGCTGGTCTGCTCGACAACCAATGGCTTCGGGCTGGCGTGGCCCGCGTCGCTGAACACCGACTGGAACATCCGGTCCGCGCTGACGTGCCCGAGGTCCTTCACGCGGCCGTTGGGCGTCGTGGTGACCTGCCACTCGTAGTTCTCGACGCCGTTGCCGCTGTAGTCGCGGTTGCAGACGTAGTTCGCGTCCGTGCCGGCCCAGAACGAGCCGATGTAGAGCAGGCCCGCGCCGTTCTGGTAACTGAGGCCCCGGCCTTCGGACCCGGCGTTGGACATGTAGCCGATGATGCCCTGGTCGGTGACCGTCAGCGCGATGCCGCCCAGGTCATGCGTGCGCCAGGTCGGCAACCCGACATACCACGGGATGTCGAACGTGCGCCGGAACCCGTTGGCGGCACTCACCGTCAGCAGCATGGTGAAGGCGTAGCCCTGCGGCGCGCCCGCGGCGACGGCGAGCGTGAACGGGTCCGCCGCGTTCGAACCGGTGCCGCCGTGCACGGGCAGGTCCGGGAAAACGGCGGCGCCGTCAACCACCGTCACCCACGGGTTGGCGACGACAGCGAGCGTGGCGCCCACGCCCACGGCCGGCAGGTACAGGCCGGCGTTCGACAGCTCGATGGCCAGCGGCGTGACCTCGCCCGGGTCCAGGACCTGGTCACCCGGCGGATCGGGCAGCACGCGCGTCCAGGAAATGTCCGCGCGCGGCGTCAGCGGCGTCGCCTGGAAGGCCGCCAGGGCGTCGACCAGGCCGGAACCGAACACATTGTCCTTGCCCGCGACGCCCAGGTCGCGCGCCGACTTCTCCATGATCGAGTCGATGCCGGCCGGCGAGAGCGTCGGGTTCTTCTCCAGCAGCAGCGCGGCCACGCCGGCGATGTGCGGGCAGGCCATCGAGGTGCCCTCCCAGGTGTCGCCGCTGTAGCCGCCGCCGATCGTCGTCGAGTTGATGCCCACCGCGGGCGCCGCGATGTCGGGCTTGGTCAGGCCGGGCCCCGGCAGGTACGGCCAGTCGTTGTAGGGGACGACATCGTCCCACTTGGCCGGGCCCCACGACGAACCGCTGTACACCGCGTTGCTCTTGTAGCCCGTGCCCCCGACCGTCAGCACGCCGCCGGTGCTCGAGTACGGGACCGCCAGCGGGTTCCACGGCGCGGGCACGCGCGCGGTCAGGCCCAGTTCCAGCGGCGGGTCGTAGTCGGCGTGGCTGTTGCCGGCGGAATTGACCAGCAGGACGCCGGCGTTGCGGATGTTGGCGCAGTTCTCGCGCTCGGCGCTCATGAACGACGCGGGGATGCTCCCGAGGAACCCGAGCGACATCGTGATGATGCGGGCCTTGTTCTCGACGCAGTACTGCTCGGCCGCCCAGATCACGCCCAGCGAGCCGCCCATGCCGGCCGCGTTGTAGACCTTCACGGGCATCAGCCGGGCGCCGGGCGCCACGCCGGTCAGGGTGCCGTCGGTGCCCCGGCCGATGACGGTGCCGGCGGTGTGCGTGCCGTGGCCGGCGGCCGCCGAGTCGTCGTCCGGGTTGTTGTCGTTGTCGCCGAAGTCCCAGCCGCGCCAGTCGTCGATGAAGCCGTTGCCGTCGTCGTCGATGCCGTTGCCGATGATCTCGCCCGGGTTGCGCCAGATGCCGGGCGCCAGGTCGGGATGCGCCAGCCAGACGCCGGTGTCGATGTGGCCGACGACGACGCCCGCGCCGTCGTAGCCGTATTGGCTCCAGACCTTCGGGGCATTGATGTACTTGACGCCCCAGGCCGTGTCGACGGCTGCGGCCTGCGTCTTGTCGAAGGGAGGCGCCACGGGGTACGCCGCGTCGTGGGTGACGCGTGCGCCGTCGTGGTACAGGGTGCCGTTGTCGGGGAGGGCGCCGAGGGCGCTGACCATCGCCGCCGTCGCGTTGAACGACAGCGCACCGGCCAGGTACAGCTCGTGGACGTCGCTGACCTGTTGGCTGCGCGACGGTTCGGCCAGGACGGCCAGGGCGCCGTTGTCGCCGGCCCGCAGGTTGCGCCTGAGCGCCGCCAGGACCTGCGTCTTGCGATCGGAAGCCGACACGCCCTGCAGGCCGGCGACGAAATCGTCATCGAGGCGCGCGCCCCCGTCGAAGATCAGGAGCACGGGCACCTTTTCGGACGGGGTCTTCTGCACCAGCGCGGCCGCCAGTCCCGGGTCGATCTTCATGGCAGCCGACGGCACGGCCGCGACGAGGCCGGATATCGCCAAAGCCAGGATCAGCCAGTCCTTGCGCGCCATCCGGCCTACCCCTTCACGCGGAATTCCTTGTTCCCCGGGAGCCCTTCAGTTTACCAAGAATCCATCAATATTGCAATTGGGCGCACGGAAGGGCGACGGCGGGGTCCCGGCGAGGCGGCGGAAGGGAGGCGTGTCAGGGCACGATCTCGATCGCGTGCGAGATCTCGACCTGGCCGGCGAGCATCGCGGCGACCGAGCAGTACTTGTCCTTCGACAGGGCGACGGCGCGCTCGACCTTGGCCGGGTCCAGGTCGCCCTCGACGCGGTAGCGCAGCGCCACGCGGGTGATGCGGCGCGGGTGTTCCTCGGCGCGCTCGTACTCGGCGGTCACCTGCACGCCGCGCAGCGGCTGCCGCATGCCCTCGAGGATGCTGACGACATCGACCCCGGTGCAGCCGGCCAGGCCCATCACGACCAGCTCGAGCGGCGTGGGCGCCCGGTTGCCGCCGCCGGCCTCGACCGGCGTGTCGGTCACCAGCGCATGGCCGGTGGCCGAGTGGTGCAGGAACTGCCGGCCGGAGATCCAGGTCGAGGTGATGATGCTGGCCATCGGGATGCTTCCTTCGTTCAGGGGGCCGGCCGCGACCGGCGGAAGAAAGGCCGCCGCTTCGGGGCGACATGGTGATCTTCCTCGTCCATGCGCTTCATCAGCGAGTTGACCTCGGCCCCCAGCAGGAACACCAGGCCCGACAGCCAGAACCAGACCATCAGGATGACCAGGCCGGCCAGCGAGCCGTACGTCACGTCGTAGTTGTTGAAGTTGCGCAGGAAGACGCGGAACCCCGACGACGCGCCCAGCCACAGCACGGCCGCCGTGACGGCGCCCGGCAGGATCCAGCGGAAGCGCTGCTTTGCCTCGGGAGCGATGTAGTAGAGGATCGCCAGCGACGCCAGCGTCAGGCTGAATGCCATGGGCAGGCGCACCGAGGTCCAGAAGGTGTTCGTCTTGCTGGCGACGCCCATCAGCTCGAACACGTTCTGCGTCACGCGCGGCCCCACCAGCACGATGACGAACGCCAGCAGCCAGAGCACGGCCAGCACCAGCGTCAACCACATCGAGAGGATCTTCTGCTGCAAAAGGTTGCGGCGCGGGCGGATGTTGTAGGCGCGGTTGATCGTCGTGATCAGGGCGCCGGTGGCCATCGAGGCGCCCCACAGCGAAGCCAGCATGACGACGCCGAACAGCCCGTTGTTGGCCGTCGGCAACAGGCCGAGCACGGTGTCGACGACGAACCTCGCGGCCTCCGGCGGCATCTGCGTGCCCAGTTCCCGAAGCAGCGACGGCTGCAGCGCGCGCCCCAGCGGGAAGCGGCCGATGACGTTCAGCAGGAAGATCATCAGGGGGAACAGGCCGAGGATGTTATAGAAGGCGATCTGCGCGGCCATGCCCATGCAGTCGTCGTAGCCGATCTCGCGCTGCAGGCGCACGAGGAACAGCCAGACCCGTTTCAATCGCCGGATGAGGTAGTACATAAGGTTGGTAGGATGCGGCAGGACGCAGAGGAACGCAACCCCTTAGCGGCCGGCGAAAAGGCGGAAAAAACAGGGGGACCGGCCCGCGCCGATCCCCCGTGCCCTGGCCCCGGATCGGGGCCGGACAGCCCGCTACCGCAGCAGCGCCGCCCGCAGGCTGGTCGCCAGGCCGGCCCCCTCGATCCGCACGAAATAGACGCCGCTGGACACGGCCTGGCCGCCGTCGTCGCAGCCGGTCCACAGCACATCATGGGAACCGGCGTCGAAAGCGGCGTCGGCCAACACCGCCACGCGGCGGCCCGCCACGTCGTACACCGAGACCTGCACGCGGCCGGGCTGGGCCAGGCTGAACATCACGTGGGTCTGCGGATTGAACGGGTTGGGCGCCAGCGTCGGCGCGGGCAGTTCGCGGCTCAGCCGGCCGCGACCGCCGCCGGAGACCACCATGTCCTGCCCGGTGATCTCGCGGCCGCCGAAGGTCCGGCCGGTCAGCACCGCGAACTGGTCGCCGCACGCGATCGCGGCGTCCACAAGCCGGAAGTGGAACACGAGGTCGAGGTCGCCGTCGTGGTCGACGTCCTCTTCGTGCCGGACCATCACGGGCTGGCCGCCGCCGCCGTGGCCATCGCCATCGCCCCGGTTGGCGGTGTCGCCGCCGCGGCCGCCGTGGCCGTTGCCGCCGCCATTACCGTGACCATCGCCATGGCCGTTACCGTGACCGTCACCGTGGCCGTCGCCATGGCCGTCATCGTGGCCGTCATCGTGCCCGCCGCCGCGCGTGAAGTGGGCCTCCGACGCCTGGCCGGGGCCGAACCGCACGGTCGTGTGGTCGACGTCCAGGGCGTTGAAGGTGGGCGTGGTCAGGATGGCGACCGGCACCACGCCTTCGTGCTCGCGGCAGTTGATGTGGTTCTCACTGTCGCCGGGGCGGATGTCGATCACGACCGGCAGCGGCTCGTCGCCGCCGCCGCCGTTGCCCGGGCAGTACTGCGGCGCGATGTACATATGGCCCTGGTCGGGCGACACGTACTGCGCGTACCACAGGCAGCTGCCGACGGTCGCCAGCGGCGCCATCGTCTCGCCGCCGTAGGGCAGGCTCCCGACGAACGCGGGCGCGGCCGGGTCGGTGATGTCCAGCACATGGATGCCGTTGCCTTCGACGTAAAGATAGTTGCCCGCCAGCGCGAATCCGTCCAGCGAGCCGGGCACGATGACCGAACCCCGCATCGCGACGGACGCCGGGTTCGTCACGTCGAACAGGGTGACGCCGTCGTCGTGCAGCAGGATGGCCGTGTTGCCGTCCAGGACCAGGCTGCGGCCGTAGAGGTCGGTCGTCAGCACACCCACCAGCGCCGGCGCCGCCGGGTTCGCCAGCGAGAACGTGCGCAGTTCGCCGATGTCGGCCGACACCAGCAGGCTGCCGGCCGCCGCCGCGGCGGGGCCGAAACCGAGGCCCGACAGGCCCGGCAGCACGATCGGGCTGGCCGGGTTGGTGACGTCGATCGGGACCAGCACGCTGCCGCGCGCCGTGTAGAGGTAACCGGCAGCAGCCGTCAAACCGTCCAGGCGCGTTGAACTGACCGGCACGAAGCCGGCGTCGAGCGGCGCCGCGGGATTGCGCAGGTCCACGACCTGCAGCGCCGAACCCGCGCCCATGCGCACCAGGATGTACAGCCAGTCGCCCGCCACGACGTAGCCGTCGTTCAGCCCGGGAACCAGAAGCGAGGCGACGGGGACGGGCGCGCCGCACACGCTCGCGTCCAGCACGTCGAGGCCCATCTCCTTGATCGCCAGCGCGTAGTTGCCCAGCACGGCCAGGCCCGTGGGCGCCTGGTCCATCGCGAAGCCGCCGGTCGGCCCGGCCGCCGAGCCGTCGCCCAGCTCGACCTCGCTGAAATCGTCCGAGATGCCGACCAGCGCGCGCGTGCCGTTGACGAAGCCGCAGTGCACGACGAACGGGATCGTCGCCAGCGCCGTCGGCGCCAGCGGGTCGGTCAGGTTCCAGAAGACGGCCGGGAAGCCGAATGCCGCGGCCTGCGCGCCGTCGAAATCGACCGGGCGGTCGATGACCGGCAGCACCTGCGCAAACACGGGCGCCAGCGGGTCGGCCAGGCTGTAGACGCGGTAGCCGCCGCCGGCGTAGACGTAGAGGCGGCCGTAGGCGAGCTCGACGTCCTGCACGCCCGCCTCGGCCCACGAGGCGACGACCTGCGGCGCGGCCGCATTGGTCGCATCCACCACGCGCACCAGGCCGGTGCCCAGGTCGTAGGCGTAGACGATGGCGCCGGAGGCACCGAACGCGGTGACGTTGCCCGCGCCCGCATAGCCGGCCAGCACGGGCGCGGCGGGGTTGCCGACATCGACGATGGCGACCTTGCCGTCATCGGTGCGCACGTAGGCGCGGCCGCCGGTGACCACCAGCGCGGTGGCGATGCCCGGCAGGTCCAGCGTCGCCGACAGCACCGGCGCGTCGGGCGCCGACAGGTCGAAGACGGCCAGCCCGCCGAACGTGCCCCATGGCGCGGCGGTGAAGATCGCGAACAGGGACGACCCCGACACGGCCATGCCGCTGACGGTGCCGTCCGGACCGGCGAACTCGCCCCGGTCCACGAGCTGGCCCGGCTGCGACACGTCGACTGTGCGCAGCGACGACAGGTAGACCCGGCTCCCGGCGGGGGCCAGATAGCGCGCGCCTGCGGCGACACTGGCTGTCACATGGACGCCGGCGCCGTAGTCGACGCAGTCCTGCGCGATGGCCGGCGCGGCCAATGCAACGGCCAACGCCAATGAAATCATGATGTTAACGATACGCATGACAGCCTCCGGACAGTCGGAAATTCCCGGGCGAGGGGATGGCGGCGACGGTCTGAAGGTGGGGCGACACGTACGCCGGTGGAGCAGTATAGCAAAAAAGACGCCGTTTGGCGCGATATTGACCGGCGAATGCGATGGCGACCGGGCAACTCCCGGCGGTGGCGCCCGGCGTCCGGGCCGCGCGCTACGTGTTGCCGCCCGAATCCCAATCCGGCGCCTCGGCCTCGAAGCCTTCGCGGACCAGCACCAGCACGGCGCCGTTGGGGACGATAAGGTAGTTGCGCTTCTCGAACGTGATCTCGACGGCGGCCTTGCGCATGAACAGCACGTAGTCGCCCTCCTGCGCCTGCATGGGAAGGTAGTGGGCGTGCGCCTGCCGGTCGCTGTCCGACCAGGGCTCATCGGAAAGATCGAGCGGATTGACGATGGGCACCCCCGGGCCCACCGAGACCACCCAGCCGCCGCCCGCCTGTCGCGACGCCGTTGCGGTCTGCGGCAGGTACAGTCCCGCGTGCGTGCGTTCTTCCCCTTCCTCGGGACTGACGAGCAACCGGTCACCGACGACGATCAGCTTCTTCTTCAGGCGCGACATCGTATCCACACTCTCGGTTTGCGGAAGGGAACGCCGTCCCGTCAGGCGAACGGGTCCAGGTGCTGCCCGGCGTCCAGGCAGATCGTCTGCCCGGTCACTGCGGGCGCGGCCAGCAGGTACAGCATGGCCTCGGCGACATCCCCGGGCGTCGGGAAACGGCGCAGGGGCAGCGCCTCGCGCGGCGTGCGCACATAGCCGCCGGGCCCGCCCTCGGGCGGCAACACGGCGCCCAGCGCCAGTTCGTTCACGCGCACGCGCGGCGCCAGCGCCAGCGCCAGGCTCTTCGTCAGCCCGTGCAGGCCCGCCTTGCTGACCGTGTAGGCGAAGTGGTCGGCGCCCGGCCTGAGTCCGCGCCCGTCGTTCAGGTTGATGATGTCGGCGGGGCCTTCGCCCGCCAGCTGCGCCGCGAAGGCCTGCGCCAGCAGGAACGGCGCGCGCAGGTTCACGGCCTGGTGCGCGTCCCAGTCCGCCGCCGTGACGGTGCGCGCGTCGCCGGGTCCGAAGATGGCGGCATTGTTCACCAGGATGTCCAGCGGCGCGCCGCAGCGCTCGCGCGCGCGATCGCACAGGGCCGCGGCGGTGCGCGCGTCGGCCAGGTCGCCGTCCACCAGGAAGGCGCGACCGCCCAGCACCTCGACGCCGGTGACGGTGGCCTGCGCGTCGTCGCGCGACAGGTGGTGATGCACGACCACCGTGGCCCCCGCGCGCGCGAGGGCCGACACCAGCGTGCGGCCGATCCGCCGGCCGCCGCCGGTCACCAGGGCCGTGCGGCCCTGCAGGAACGTGCGGCTTTCGCGCGTCATCATCGCATCATCGCCTAGTCGTCGTGTCCGCCGGGCGGACGGTCACTGCGGCCGCAGCCGCACCAAAATGGCTCCCGCCCCGCCCCAGCGCAGCGGCGCCTCGCTCCAGGTCATCACCAGCGCCTGGTGGCGGTCGCACCACAGGCGCACCTCGGGCCCCAGCACGCTGATGCCGCCGACCGAATTCTGCCCCTTGCCGTGGATCACCAGCACCTCGAGCTGCCCGTGCAACGCATGGGCGCGCAGCTGGGACTCCAGGCGCTCGAGCGCCTCGGCCAGCTTCAGCTTGCGCAGCAGGATCTCCGGCGGTCGCGGCGGCTCGCGGCGCGCCGGCGGAATGTCCACGTCGGCGGCATCGGGGTCGTCATCATCGACGGGATCCATCGCCCCGTGCCGGATCGAGCGCCGCAGGCCCTTCTGCGGATGCTCGGGGCCGCCGTCGCGGCGCTGGCGACGCGGTGACACGTCAGTCCTTCAGCCGGATGACGGTGGCGCCCCAGGAGCCGGCGTCCCCCGCCAGCGTGTACGACTCGACGTCCTGGCGCGCGTCCAGCGCCGCATGCACCAGCGTGCGCAACGCCCCGATGCCCTTGCCGTGGATGATGCGCAGGTCGCGCAGGCCGGCCTCGCGACTGGCGTCCAGCCAGTCGTCGACCAGCGCGCGCGCTTCCGCGGGAAGGAACATGTGCAGGTCGAGCACGCCGTCCAGGGCCAGCGGCACGGACGCGACGTCGTCGCCGTCACCGGTGTCGGTATCGATGTGGCTGTCGTTGTCGTCGTGCACGCGCGCCTCCCTCCTGCCCTCGCACCCGACAGGCATGATAACGCAGCCGCGGCTCAGCGCGCACCGGGGAAAAGGCGGCGGGCAGCGCGCGGGCGGGGCCACGGCAGGCGCGACGCCCACGCGAGGACCGCCAGCGCGGTCAGCAGGCGCGCCGCCGCGACGCCGGCGGGCAGGCCGACCCGGACCCCGGCCAGCCCGAGGAGGTGGACGACCAGCCCGACCAGGCGCGCGGGGAGCAGCAGGCAGGCGACGCCCGTGAGCGCCCACTGCAGCCGCCGCAGCAGGCGCAGCGACCGGCGCGGCGGCGCCGCAGACCGCGTTCCGCCGGGCGGAGCATCGTCCAGGAGGTCGCGCAGCGTCCAGCCGCCGTCGCTGCGCGGCAACGGCAGCAGTGCGCCGACCAGCGCGGCCGCGGTCGCA
>CAIOLW010000321.1 GCA_903859215.1 uncultured bacterium
CAGCGGCGCCAGCGCGCGCGACGCGGCGCGCACGACCCGAGCCGGCACCAGCGGCGTGCGCAACGACACGGTGCGGCGTCGGCCGGCGGGGGACGGCGCCCCGTCGCCGGCCAGCCAACGGGCCACCACGCGAGCCGCCGCCGCCTGCGACGGGTCGCGCGCCGGGGCGCCGGCGCTGAGCTTCGCGGCGAGTTCCCCGTCGTCGACGACCAGCCCGCTCAGCGGCAGCAGCGCCTGCCCCACGTGCGGCGGCACGGCCAGCCGCCGCGCGCCGGCCCGCACGAGCCAGGGCCCTTCCGGGTGCGGTTGCACCTCCAGGCGCGCAGGCGCACGACGCGGCCGGCGCACGCTCAACCGCCCAGCCGCGCCGCGCCCAGCAGGCACAGGCGCAACCCGTGGAAGCGCAGCCAGGCGTCGCCGTGGTGCTCGCGCAGTTCACGCAGCGTCGGGTGGCGCTCGCGCAGGATCGCCAGGTCGCCGTCGGCCAGGCCCGCCGCCGGGTGGAAGCGGTCGACCGTCAGGTCGGCCAGGATGTCGCCCGGCCAGACCTCGACGACGTGGTCCAGCACCAGGCGCACGGTGTCGGGCGCGTGGTCGCAGCAGGCCAGGAAGGCGCGGCGCTTTTCCTCGAGCAGCGCCAGGTTCGGTCGCCCGTCCTCCAGGCGCGCGGCGGTGAAGCAGGCGCTGCTGTCGCGCAGCATGGCCCAGTACTGCCACTGCGCGGGGCGGGACCGGATGACGCCGAAGGCCCAGTCGAACAGCTCGCGCGTGATGGCATCGGGATCGTCGCGCAGGCCGGGCGCCAGCGACGGCGCGCCGTCCCAGGCGACCTGGCCGTCGTCCCAGCGCAGCGACACGCGGTGCAGCGGGCACCCCAGGCGGCACGCCAGCCGCGCCAGCCCCGTGCGGACCAGGATCTCGCGCCCCGGCAAGGCGTAGCGCAGGCCGCGCTCGCGCGTGCCGGTCGAGCCGTCCTCGCCGCTGTTGCCGTCCAGGTAGGCGAGCACCGGCCGGCCGTCGCGCGCGGCCGTCATCACGCTGCGCATGAAGCCGGGCTCGCCCACGGCCGCCCAGCGCACGCTGCCCCGGTGCCCGAGGCGGCGGCTGAGCGGCTCGACAGCGTCACGGAAGCGCGGCAGCGCGCGCCGGTTCAGCAGGATGAGCGGCTCGATGCCGGCGTGCAGCCAGGGCTCGGCCAGCAGCTGGTACGGCCCGGTGTGCAGCGACACCGTGATGCCGGAAGCCAGCTGCGGCCGCGCCGCGAAGAAGTCGCGGCCCGGGGACAGGAGGACCTGATCCCCGGACCACAACCTGGCGAGGGCCTCCCGTTCCCGCGCCAGGATCGCGTCCTGCTCCCGCTTGACCGCCAGCAGCTCGTCGCCGCCGGCCGCCGGGAACAGCGTGCGGAAATTCCACAGCTCCCACGCCAGGGAAGCCCCGGCCGGAAGGATGGTCGGCCGCCGGCCGGGTCCGCGGCTCCGCGGAGCAGCGGGCCGCGGCAGGCGGCCGGGTTCGCGGTGCCGGCTCAATTGCCGTCCAGGCCGCTGGTCGGGCCGGTGCCCCAGAACGTGTCGCCGGGCGTCGGGTCGGACGGCACGACGGGGTCATTGCCGCCCAGGATGCCGTCGGGCGGCATCTTGCAACTGCAGCACACCGAGGCGGCCTGAGTGCCGGCGCCGCCGTCAACGGTGCCGCCGGCCAGGAGCGGGCTGAACTCCAGGCGCTGCTCCAGTTCCGTCAGGCCCAGCCCGCGCAGGCTGGCCGCGAGCTCGGCATCGGTGAACGCGGGATTCTGCGGAGTGTTCACGGGTTCCCTCCCTGTCGTCGTGATCGGTTTCGGTGGACGCCGGACCGATCGCAAGGAGGACGCCGCGGGGCGCAGGCCGGCGCAAACGCCTGGGAAACAGGGCGTTGACGATCGTGAGTCGGGCGGAAAGAAATCGGTGGCGTGTGCCGTCGGTGACGCCGCGCAGGGGCGTGTCACGGCAAGGCGACAGTTCGCCCGGACGGCGCCGTCAGCGACGCGGGAAACGGAGGATCACGGCGCCGGTCAGCCGCCGTGGACGATCACCAGGTCGGTGCCGGGCGGCAGCGCGCGGTAGATCTCGGAATAGGCATCGGGCTGCAGTTTGATGCGCACACGCAGGGGATCGGGCGCCCCTTCACGCAGCATGCGGATCTTCTCCTTGAAGCCCTTCGGCAGTTCGGTGGGCGGCAGCACGCCCTTGTGTTCCGCCACGCCGCCGGTCACCTCGATGGCCAGGCCCTCGGCAAAGCGGATGCGGTACATCGACGGCACAGGGATGGCTTCCTCGGGCGTGGGCGGCACCAGCACCTCGCCCGTGCCCGTGCCGATCTCCGGGCCGGTGATCTGGGTTCGCGCACCGGGGTGCGGCGGGTCCAGCGTGGCGCCCGTCCACACGCGCTCGTGCCAGTCCTTCGGCAGGCGCGCGGCCCCGCCCAGGCGGCGCGGCGTGGCGACCTGCACCTCGGTGCACTCGAACGAGCGGATGACGACCCCGCCGAGCACCAGTTGCAGCGACCGCGCCTTCGGGTCGAGCAGCAGGTAGAACGAGTCGGCGCCGGCCTCGGCCAACCAGTCCTTCAGCGCCGGGTTGGCCGGGTAGGCGCCGCCGAACATGCGCGGCGGCACGACGGACGACGGATCCACTTCCTTGGCCTTGCCCTTGGGCTTGGCCTTGGCCTTGGCGGACTTGGCGGGGGCGGACTTGGCCGCCGCGGCCGGCTTGTCGCCCGCGGACTTTTCGGCGGCGGCGGCGACACCGACGAGCGCAACGGCCACCAGCACGGCCAGACCCAGCGTGAGGGTCCGCCTGATGTTCAACGTGTGCATCGTCGTCACCTCCGGCAGCGTCAGTAGATGTAGATGGGCGTCCCGACGGGACATTCCTTGAACACGGTCGCCAGGTCGTTCTTGCCCAGTCGCACGCAGCCGTGCGTGACGCCGCGCCCGAGCAGCCGCTCGTACAGCGTGCCGTGGATCATGTAGCCGTCGCCGAGGTCCATCGCGTACGCGCCGAGCATGCCGGTCTCGATGCGGTCGTTGGCGTTGCGCGGGATGGCCTCGCCCTTCTCGATGTAGTCCCAGTCCGGCCGCTTCCACGCGGGATCGGTGCGCTTGTTCTTGATGTGGTGGATGCCGCGCGGCGTGTCGAAGATCCACTGGCGGCCCTGGCGCTTGTCGGTCGAGCGCTCCTTGAGCACGTAGCCCGATCCGGCCGAGCACACCGCCGACAGCGTCGTCGTCGAGCCCTTGCGCAGCTCGAGCCGGTTGTGCGTGCGGTCGATGACGATGTAGACCTTGGCCTCGGGCGGCTTGGTGAGGCTGGCCTCCAGCTTCAGCCGGTCGGCCGCGCGGGGCGAGTTCAGCGCCAGGTCGGGATCGACGAAATGGTAACCCGACCGGTCGACCATCAGCATGCCGCCCAGGGCGACAGCACCGGCGACCACCAGGAAGATCCCCGTCCCGACCAGGATTCGCTTGATCATCGCGCTCCCTGCAGGCTGCTGGCGTGCGCGCGCCAAACATCGGAGAAGGCGCCGCCGTTCCCGTCGCCGCCCACGATCGTCACGGGCGTGCCGACCGACACCCTCGAGTACAGGTCGTCGATGTCACGGTCCGAAAGGGCGACACAGCCGCTGGTCCAGTTCTCGTCGCGGCCGCCGTTGCCGTGGATCTCGATGAGGCGGCCCAGGCTGGCGTTGCGGGCGATGCGCCCGCCGCGCTTGGCGGCCTCGAACTCGCGGCGGTCCTCGGAGTTCGGATAGTCCAGCATCATGGCCTTGTAGTACTTCGTCTCGCCATGGGCGCGCTTGGACGTGATGTGGTAGCGCCCCTCGGGGGTGGCGCCGTCGCCGGCCACGCGCTTGGGCGCCAGCCGGTTCTTGCCCAGGTCGGCGCTGTACGTGCGGGCGCGCTTCCCGTTCTGGTACAGCACGACCTCGTTGCGTTCCTTGTTCACGACGACCGCCGAGCCGCCCTGCCGCGAATGCGCGATGGCGTCGTTCACCCAGCTCCGCCACTTGGTGATGAGCCCCGCGTCGGCGAATCGCGCCGCGCCCGGCAGGGCGCCCACGCGCGCGGCCTGGGCCTCCTGCGTGGCGCGCGAGGCCGCCTTCACCGCGGATTCATAGTCGCCCTTCTTCATCGCCAGACGTGCCTCGTCGGCCAGCGCGCGGGCGCGCTGCAGGCGCATGCGCTCGTGCGGCGGGAAGGGAAGGTCGTCGGACAGCGTCACGGCTTCACCGACGACGGCATTGGATCTGCCCACGGCCGCCTCGGCAGCCGCCCGGGCCGTGGCCACGCGCTGGCCTGCCGCCTGCATCACCGATGCAGCGGTCACCGCCGTCAGCCTGTACAGGGAAGTGGCCTTGCGGAAGTCCCGCCGCCAGGCGAACGCCGCCTGCTGGCGACGGTCCTCGGCGAACGAACGCTCGACGTGCTGGCGCACGAGCGTGATCTCGGCGGGCAGCACACCGTTGCCGGTGACCGTCAGCTTGACGGCCGCGTCCGCATCGGCGCGCGCCGAAATCGGGGGATGGTCCCAGCCCTGCAGCCAGGGCCATGTCCATGCGACGGCGGCGGCCATGACCGATAAGGTCACGGCCGCCGCCACGATCAGACGCCGGGAAGGTCGGCGATGCTCCATCGAATCTCCAGATGTCGGTCCGAAGCGACGTCCTTGTCGCACCAAACTGCCCGGTGAAAACCGCTGCTTACTTCTTCTTCGAAGCCTTCAGGGCGATGGCATTGTTGACGTCCGCGGCGATGGTGTTCGCAGCGTTCATCGCAGCCTGAGCCTTGGTGTTGGCTTCCTTGAAACGGCCGGCGGCCAGGGTGCCGTCAGCATCGGCCAGGCTCTGCTCGACGCCCATCAGGTCGCTCTGCAGCATCTTGATGTCCAGCTCGGAGCCCTTGCCCACCGGAGCCTTGGCGACCAGGCCCTGGGCCTCGGTCAGCGCGGCGCGGGCGGCGGCCAGCGAGTTCTCGGCCTCAGCCTTGGCGGCGGCCTTGTTGGTCTCGGTCGTCACGACGCCAGCCTCGGCGGTCTGCTTGGCCGTCAGAGCCATCGCCTCAGCGTTCTTGAACGAACGGAAGAGGACGAACTTGCCCTTCTGGGCCTCGACCTCGGCCTTCATCGTGGCCATGGCGTTCTGAGCGTCGCTCAGGGCCTGGGGGGCGTACTCGGCGGCGCCGGCGGCCTGCAGCTTGGACAGCGAAGCCTCGGCATCCTGGATCGCCAGCACGGGCTCCTTCGAGCAGCCGCCCAACATGGCGATGACGGCGATCAAAAGCACCGGAATGGCAGCATTACGAACGAAGCGCATTGTCGTCTCCTTCTTTTCCACGCGTCTTGCGGCGAGAGCTCATCCTCCCGTCGCCCTACTCACGGTCGCGCCCCCGCCAGGCTTACCCCGGCATTCCTGCCAGGATAACCTCGGCGCGGTGCGCCCGTTACACCTAGAACCGGCGAAACCCCACTGCCCGCCGGCCTCGTGATCTGGACCCTCGGACGCCCGCGGCGCCTCCGTGAGAGAGCGGAATCCGCGACGTCAGCCTGCTGCTGGACGTCGGCCACGTCAACGACGCGCCGACGAGGGCCCCGTGAACCGTCCGAAAATCGATCTGAGCGTTTAGGATTCAGTTCCGGCCGGTCAACTGTGGCCGGTCATCGGTTTCCGGACATTGGCGCCACCCGCAGCAGGCGAGCGCCCGTGCGACAGGCCAAGGTTGCACACCCGGGCACTCGCACGTTTTGCTGGCGCCCCATAATATGAATGTCGGACCCGTAGACAAGATATTTTTTTGATTGGCAGGCACCAACCGGGGTCCAGCACGCAACGGAGAGAACCACCCCACAGGTCCTGGCGGAGGCGCCTGAGTACCCCGGGAAACGCGGTATCGAACCACCCCGAAACGGCACGAAACGCCACATTCCCTCGCGAAAACGGGATTTTAACGCCGGTTCAGCCAGCCCGTACTTCGACCCGATAACCCGAGAACTTCCGCAGGTTGATGACCCCGCCCTCGAAAAGCAGGTATTGCCCCTTGATACCCTCCAGCAGCCCCCCGACCTCGGGCGTCTTGTCGAGGTTGTAACTGGCGACCTTGGCGGGCCAGGTATGGACGGGATAGCGGAAGCAGCGCACCAGCCGCTCGGCAGCGGGCAACAGGGCGACCTCACCCCAGGCCTCGAGCCTGCCGACGACCTGCGCCGCGAACGGCGCCAGCTCGTCGACGACCGGATCGCCCTTCAGCATGCGCGTCCAATGCGTGCGGTCGGCGAAGCCCTCGTCGCTCAGGCGTTTTTCGAGCAGCCCCACCGCGCGCCGATCCGCCAATCGCGCGATGGGCATCGCCGCGACGGCGCCCTGGTCGATCCACCGCGACGGCAGGTTCACCTGCCGCGTGATGCCCACCTTCGCGCCGCTGGTCAGCGACACGTAGAGGATGTGCGGCTGGAAGCATTGTGCCTGCGCGAAGGCCTCGTCGCGGCACGGATGGTCGGCGTGGCCGTGGTGGCAGAGCTCGGGCCGGACGACGCACATGTCCGCCTCGGGCCGCGACTGCGAGCACGGGAAGCAGTACCCGTCACCGAACGACTTCTTCATCGCGCGGCCGCACAGCGTGCAGCGGATCTCGCCGGTGAACCGCAGATGGACCTGCTGCCCCACGTGCGGCGTCAGTGCATGGTCGGGCGCCGGCTGGGCGCCGACCGTCGCATCGGCCAGGTGATAGCCGACGGGATCACCGTCGGCCACCCTCATCTTGCGCAGGATGCCGGTCCAGACGATCGGGGGCGGGTTTGCCACGGGCACCTTCCCGGTAGTAAGCGGCTAGTAGTAATCGGCTAGTAGTAATCGGCCAGCGCCAGTTCGCGCACCGAGCCGTCGGCCATCGTCAGCTTCACCTTCGTGCCCGCGTCCGCGCGCGACCACGTCGCCCACAGCTTCCACCAGTCCGCGCTCACCGCCTGGCCGTCCAGCGCCGTCACGCGTTCGCCCTTCTGCCAGCCCGCGGCCTCGGCCGGGCTGCCGGGAGCGACATAGTCGACGACCAGCGCCGCGCCGTCGGGGTGCGCCACCAGGCCGGTGCGGTCGCGGGACTGCGGCGCGGCGAAGTCCCGGCCGGGCTCCAGCCACAGGCAGTCGTGCGGGTAGTCGAACATCACGCGGAAGCGCCCCAGGATGCCGGCGCCCAGGTTGCCCGCCAGCTTCGCGGTGTCGAACGCGCCGCCCACGTCCTGCCGGTGGAACGTCGTCGGGATGTCCAGCATCTCATACCCGGCGATGGTCACCTTCGCCACGCGCCCGAGCCCGATCTCCATCATCCCGCCCACGCCCCCGCCGACGGCCTTCGACTGGCGCCGGCCGTCCAGCAGGTGGTTGTCGTCGGTGTAGCGGCGGAACAGCGTCAGCGCGTTGCCCTGGCCGGTGTCCAGCATGAACAGCGCCTCGGGCAGGCCCTCGATCGCGAGGTTCACCAGCTTGTGGCCGTCGTTGCCCGGCAGCACCTCCAGCCTGTGGCCGGCGCCCTCGTATTTGAATGTCGCGGGGTCCAGGAAGCGGATCCGCGCGTTGGGATAGTCCAGGTCGACGACCAGGTCCTGGAACACCTCCTTGCCCAGGATGACGGGCATGTCGCGGCCCATCCGCCGGCCGATGTCGCTCAGGTCCAGCGTCGCGGCCACGACCGGGCCCAGCTTGAGTTCGCCCAGTTCGATGGTGAGGCCCTCGACCAGCCCGGCGGTGGTGGTGCCGCCGACGCCCTGCGCGGGCATCGCGCCGGTGGACTCGCGGCCCAGCTTCTTCGCCATCGCCGTGTCGAGCACCGTCATGCCGGCGCCCGAGTCGAGCAGGATGTCGGTGGGAACGCCGTCGACCTTGCCCTTCAGGTAGATGTAGCGCTCGAGGTGCAGTTCGATCGGCAGCCAGTCGGTGGCCGCCACGCCGGCGGGCAGGTGGAAGAGCTGCGTCGCGGCGGTGGCGCCGGGGCGACGGAAGACGTCGTCGCCCAGCCCGGTGTTCGCCCGGATGGCGGTCCAGGTCACGGTCTGGTTCTCGATGGCCTGCTCGGCCAGCGTGTCCTGGCGGAAGGCGACGCGGCGCCCGTCGACCTCGCGCACGTCCGCGTCGTGCGACCACGTGACGTGGCCGTCGGTCGTGTCGCGCGACCACGTCGACTCGCCGGTCGCCGGGTCCACGAGGATGTCATAGAGGTCGCCGTCGGGGTACGTGAAGCGCAGGACCGCCCACGTGCGGCCGTCCTTCTGTTCATCGGCGGCCCGCGTCACCTCGACGCCCTCGCCGCGCAGGTGGCGGTTGAACGTGCGGTCGAGGCTGCGCTGCAGGTTGAGCACCTTGTCCCGCCCGAGGTCCTCGACCTGGCCGCTGGCGTTCAGCGCCCAGGCGTCGGCGCCGTCCAGGGTGTCGACCCCCTTGATCACCTTCAGGTCGTAGTCCGTGCGCTGCCGGCCGTCCTGCCGCAGCTTGACCGACACGGTGCCCTTCAGCCCGGCCACCTCGATCGCGCCCTCGAGCGACAGGTCGCGCAGCGCGTCGAGGTCCTGCCAGCCGCCCAGCCAATGGACGTACGTCGCGACCAGGGGCGCGGCCTCGGAGGCAACGGCGGCGCAGACGGGCACGGCGGCGCCGGTCACGGCGACGGCGACAGCGGCGGCGAGGGCGAACGGCGCCACGCCGCGCAGCGGGACGAAACGGGACATGGGAAACCTCTCGGGGCTGGCGTCGGGACCGGGGATCGGGCGCATCAGGTTGTCTACGGCGGGTGCGACCTTCCGGTTCCAGCATACCCCGCGGGCCGCGCGCCGTCGACGCCCGGGGCGCGGACGGGACATGACAGCCGCCCCGCGGCCCGCTATGCTGCGCCGGCGCGCGCCCGCGCGCGTTCACGCCCGGCAGGAGAATCGATGCTCAACAGGATCTGGACCTTCTTCTTCATCGGCGGCTTCGTCGCCGCCATCGGGCGCACGCTCGCCGGCCACAGCGAGGTCTGGCGCGAGATGGTCGGCGCCTGCTTCGATTCGGCCAAGACCGGCTTCGAGATCGCCCTGGGCCTGACCGGGATCATGTGCCTGTGGCTGGGCATCATGCGCATCGGCGAACGCGGCGGCGCCGTCGACTTCCTCGCCCGCGCCTTCGGCCCCCTCGGCCGTCGCCTGTTCCCGGGCATCCCCGCCGGCCACCCCGCGCACGGCAGCATCGTCATGAACATGGCCGCGAACATGCTGGGCCTCGACAACGCGGCCACGCCGCTGGGCCTCAAGGCGATGGGCCAGCTGCAGGAGCTGAACCCGGACAAGGAGACGGCCAGCAACGACCAGATCCTCTTCCTGGTGATCAACGCCTCGTCGGTGACCATCGTCCCGACCACCATCATGACCTTCCGCGCCCAGCTGGGCGCCCACGACCCGACCGACGTCTTCATCCCCATCCTGGTCGCCACGTTCTGCTCGACGATGGCGGGGCTCATCGCGACCGGGCTCATCCAGCGGTTGCGGCTGTGGGACAAGGTCGTGATGGCCTACCTGGGCGGCATGACCGCCGTGGTGGCCGGCCTGGTGACGTACTTCGCGCACCTGGACCAGGCGTCGCTCGAGGCGCAGTCGTCGCTGCTGGCCAACGCGCTGATCTTCGGGATGATCCTGGCCTTCATCGGCGCCGGCCTGCGCAAGCGCGTCGACCTCTTCGACAGCTTCGTCGAGGGCGGCAAGGAAGGCTTCCACACGGCCATCGGCATCGTCCCCTACCTGGTGGCGATGCTGGTGGGCATCGGCGTGTTCCGCGCCAGCGGCGCGCTGGAGATCATCCTGGGCGGCGTGCGCCACGGCATCAGCGCGCTGGGCGGCGACACGAAGTGGGTCGAGGGCCTGCCCACGATGCTGATGAAGCCGCTCAGCGGCAGCGGCGCCCGCGGCATGATGATCGAGACGATGAAGACCAGCGGCGCCGACTCGTTCGCCGGGCGCCTGGCCTGCACCATCCAGGGCAGCACCGAGACGACGTTCTACGTGCTGGCGGTGTACTTCGGGTCGGTGGGCATCAGGAAGACGCGGCACGCGGTGGCGTGCGGGCTGATCGCCGACGTGGCTGGGTTCATCGGGGCGATCGGGATGGCTTATTTGTTCTGGGGGTAGGGGCGCGCGGTCGCGCCTGGACTTGCGCCGGCGCAAGTGGCCCGTGGCAATTCCTGGACGATGTATGCGTCTCGCAACTAATTGATACATATTTACTTAAATATTTTTAAGGTCGAACCATGCCCATATTTGTTTAGATCACCGTAAAAATAAATTGCTCATCGCCGCCGCCATCGTTATTCTATTTAGACCTTCATCGAAATGGATTCCGCCATGTCCGAACAAGATCACGCCACCCGCCTGCTGCAGGCCCTGGCCGACCCCACCCGCCTGCGACTGGTGGCCGCGCTGCTGGAGCAGCCCGCATGCGTCGAGGAACTGGCCGGGCGCCTGGGCCTGTCGGCGCCGACCATCTCGCACCACCTGGGCAAGCTCGACCAGGCCGGCCTGCTCAACCGCCGCCGCGAGCAGTACTACACGGTGTGCGAGGCGCGCCCCGGCCCATTGGAACGAACACTGCGCGAACTGGTGGCGATGGCCGCGGACCAGCCCGCCGCCGAGACGCTGCGGCTGGAGCAGTACCGCCAGCGCATCCTCGACACGTTCTTCACCGATGGCCGCCTGCGGCAACTGCCGGCGCAGCGCAAGAAGCGGCAGGTGGTGCTCGCGGCCATCGCCGCCGACTTCGCCCCCGGGCGCGAATACGCCGAGGACGAGGTGAACGCGATCATCGGCGCGCGCTGGGAAGACTACTGCACGGTGCGGCGCGAACTGGTCGATGACGGCGTGTTGCAGCGGGGCAAGGCCACGGGCGCGGCGCTGCGGTACCGGCGCGTCGGGGCCGAAGGCGTGCCGGCGATGCCGCAGCCGGGCACTTGCGCCGGCGCAAGTGCCGCGAAGCCTGAAAGGAAGACCGGGATGGACCGCATCGAAGACGCCCCGCCTACGCCGAAAACCGACCGCCAGCGCCGCAAGGAGCGGAGCGAGCTCTACAAGCAGGCGCGCAAGACGGCGGGTGTCTACAGCATCCGCAACACGGTCACCGGACGCGTGCTGCTGGGCAGCAGCGTGAACCTGCACGGGCCGTTCAACCGCCACCGGACCGAGCTGCGGCTGGGCAGCCACCGCTGTCCCGAGCTGCAGGCGGACTGGAACCGGCTGGGCGAGGACGCCTTCGCGTTCGAGATCCTCGAGACGGTGCCGGATGCGCTGGACGGGCTGGAACGGGACACGGCGCTGGGCGGGCTCGAGAAGAAGTGGGTTGCCGCGCACCAGCCGCTGGCCGAACGCTGCTACAATACCGGCGAGAAGATCCGCGTCCGGCAGTTCTGACCGCGATGCCGGCGGCGGCGCGCCTTGACGCAAACGGCGCGCCGCCGCACCATGCCCCACGCTCCGGCACACTCATCCGCGCCCGCTCCAGTGGAGGTTCCCATGTCGCTGCGCCGCCCCACGATCCTGATCCCGCTGCTGCTGGGCGCCCTGGCGCTGGCGACCTGCCCGGCGCCGGCGCGCGCCGCCGCCCCGGCCGGCTTCGACGCGAACTTCACCGGCGCCACCCTGCGCATCGACCTCGACCACACGGGCAACGCGAACGAGGAGATCGTCGCGCTGGACCGCCTCTACCTGGAGGGCGACTGGGCGGGCGCGCGCACGAAGCTGGTCGACACGCTGCAACTGGGCCGCTACCAGGCCCGCCTGCTGGACGGCGCGACGGGCGCGCTGCTGTGGTCGCGCGGGTTCGACTCCTACTTCGGCGAGTGGAAGACCACCTCGCCGGCGGCCGCGGGCGTCCGGCGCACGTACCAGGAATCGGTGCGCTGCCCGATGCCCCGGCGCGGAGCGGTGCTGGCGCTGGACCACCGGGGCGCCGACAACCAATTGGCCGAGGTTTTCCGCGTGGCGATCGACCCGTCGGACCCCTGGATCCGGCGCGATCCCGCCGACCAGGACCTGGTCGTGGTCGAGGCGCACGTGGGCGGCGCGCCGGCCTCGTGCCTGGACGTCGTGATCCTGGGCGAAGGCTACACCGCGGCGCAGGTCGACAAGTTCAGGGCCGACCTCGCGCGCGCGGCAGGCGCGCTGCTGGGCCAGCAGCCGTTCGCCTCGCTGAAGGACCGCATCAACATCCGCGGCGTGCTCAAGCCGTCGCAGGAGAGCGGCTGCGACGAGCCCACGCGCGGCGTCTTCCGCAACACGGCGCTCGGGTGCACGTTCAGTTCGCTGGACTCCGAGCGGTACCTGCTGACCGAGGACAACCGCGCCATCCGCGACGTTGCCCGCGCGGTGCCGTACGACGTGCTGTCGATCATGGTCAACCACGCGCGCTACGGCGGCGGCGGCATCTACAACCTCTTCAACACCTTCACCAGCGACAACCAGTGGCACGACTACCTGTTCGTGCACGAGTTCGGCCACGGCTTCGCCGGGCTGGCCGACGAGTACTACTCGTCCAGCACATCCTACACCGACTTCTATCCCGAGGGCTTCGAGCCGGTCGAGCGCAACATCACGCGGCTGGTCGGCGGCAAGCCCAAGTGGGCCGACAAGCTGGACCCGGCGCTGGCCGTGCCGACGCCGTGGCGGAAGGCCGAGTTCGACGAGATGGACAACGCCTACCAGAAGCGCCGCACCGAACTGGACCAGTTGGTGGCGAAGCTGATGACCACGAGCGCGCCGCAGGCCGAGGTCGACAGGGCCCTGGCCGAGAGCGAGGATCTTTCGCGCGTGAACCAGCAGCGCGTGGACGCCTGGTTCGCGCAGCAGCCGCAAAGCGGCAAGGTCGGCGTGTTCGAGGGCGCCGGGTACTGCTCGACGGGCGTGTACCGCTCGCAGCTCGACTGCATCATGTTCAGCAAGGGGCTGAAGGACTTCTGCGCGGCCTGCGGGGC
>CAIOLW010000322.1 GCA_903859215.1 uncultured bacterium
CATCTTGCCGAACAGTTCGTCCACGCGCGCCACGGCGCGTTCGGGGCAGGGGATGCGCGCTGTGTGCGCGTGCCAGATCTCGGTGAAGCCCAGGCCGCCGGCGTTGCAGTAGCCCTCGCACTGGTTGACCGCCAGCACCGCGCTGCCGTCGGGCGCGGCCCAGCGGAACAGCCAGCCCAGCTGTTCCG
Source organism: uncultured bacterium (assembly GCA_903859215.1). Classification (GTDB taxonomy): domain Bacteria; phylum Krumholzibacteriota; class Krumholzibacteriia; order LZORAL124-64-63; family LZORAL124-64-63; genus CAINDZ01. Next base: position 189 of record CAIOLW010000322.1, read on the forward strand.
CCTCGTCACCCAGCCCGCGCGTGAAGATGAACGAGTCGATGCCGCACAGCCGCAGCAGCTGCGGCATCTGCGCGATGTGCCCGAAGCTGTCGGGCATGTAGCCCACGCGCTGCAGGGCGCCCGCGGGGGCCGCCGCGCAGCCGTAGCGCAGGTTGCGCGCGGTGGCCTCGCCGCTGACCAGGAACTCGTCCGGCAGGATGTACCACGGACCGACCGCCAGCCGCCCGGCCGTTGCCAGTCGCCCGATGCGCGCGGCCTCGTGCGGCGCCGCGGCCAGGAAGTCCTCCAGCGCGCAGCCCTGGCCGTCCAGGACGAAGGCGCGGAAATCCGGGTCGGCGTCGAGCTGGTCCAGCACGCGCGTGACCACTTCGAGCAGGTGCACGCGGAAGCGGCTGAACGTCAGGTACCACTCGCGATCCCAGTGCGTGTGCGAGACCAGGAAGGCCTGGCGCGGTTCGTTGGCCAAGGCGGATGCTCCTCGTGTCCTTGTGTCGGCGCCCGCGGCGCGGTCAGGCGCGGCAGGCGTCCAGCAGCGCGGCGACCGTCGTCGTCGCCACGCAGACGGCGGTGTCGGCGGCGCCGTAGTACACCCAGACGCGTGTTTCCGGCGGCGCACAGCCGTCGGCGTCGACCTGGTCGACGGTCAGGCCGCTCGGGAAGACCACGTTCGGCACCTGGCCGGTCAGTTCGTACAGCGCGCGCGGCTCGAAGATGTTGTCGCGCGTCCGGGCCAGCACCTGCCGCGGGTCGTCGCGGGCCAGCAGCGCCGCTCCCGTCTGGTAGATGTTCACGCTGGAGAAGTGCGTGGCCACACCGTGATAGAGCAGCAGCCAGCCTTCGCTCGTCAGCAGCGGCGGCGGCCCGGCGCCGACCAGTTCGTCCCAGAACCGGAAGCGGCCGCCCAGCACGGGGCCCTCGGGCTGCCATTTCACCAGGTCGTCCGACGATGACAGCGTGATCGTGCTGCCGGACGGCGGCGCGCCCGCGCCCTGCGGCACGTTGGGCCGCTCCAGCATCAGCCAGCGGCCGCCGATGCGCTGCGGGAACAGCACGCCGTTGCGCGTGTCCTCGCCGCCGGTCACCGCCAGCGGCTCCAGGCGATCGAGGCCGGCGAAGCCCAGGGCCGGGTCTCCGGTCGCGCGCCAGATGACGAGCCGGCAGCCGCGGTCGGTGTCGACGGCGGTGACGACCAGCAGCTGGCCGTCGCACACCGTCAGGCGCGGATCATAGACGTGGAAGACCTCCAGGACCTGGCGCCCGCCCGGCTGCCGCAGGTTGTCCAGGCCCACCATCTCCGTCACTGCGCCCGCAGGCTGGAAGCTGCGGTCGGTACGGCCGCGCGCCGGCACCAGGAACGTCTGCCGGCCGCGGCTCTGCACGCGCAGCAGCAGGTACGTCACGCCGTCGATCCGCACGGCGCCCGGGTTGAAGACCGCGCTCGGGTCGATGAGCCCCGGCATGGGCGGCAAATCGCGCCGCGTGATGATCGGGCCGTTGGGATGGCGGCGGAGGATCATGGCTTGTTCTCCAGTCGGCCCGTGTGGTCGATCGAGGCCGTGCCGAGCGGCGTGGCCAGCGTGGCGCGGAACCAGTCCGGTCCGCCCGTCATCTGCAGATTCCAGCCGGCGGGCAGCGGGGCGGTGGCCCCTTCCGCGGCAGCCCCCGGCCACAGCACCCAGTGCCCGGCCGGCAACTCCAGTTCCGCGAGGCTCGCCGCGTAGGCGCCGGTCGCCTCGCGCCGCGCCTGCTGCCGATAGTAGAGCGGCATCAGTCCATTGGCCATCGCCAGTCGCGCGTGCTCGGGCGAGGCCGCCACCGTGCGGCCCGCGCCGTCGTCGAAAAGCACCTCGCCCCACATCTCGGGGCAGTGCATCGCGATGAGCCCCTGCGGCGACCAGACCCAGTTGTCCTCGGGCAGCGTGCGCCCCGTCGTCGCATCGGTGATCTTGCGATAGGCGCCGCCGACGACCTCAGTGCGCCATTCCACGCGCGAGAAGTTCACGCGCCAGATGTCGCCGGGCGCGGGGGGGCACGCGCGTCCCGCCATGGGCCCGAGCACCTTCCAGGGGATGGCCAGTTCCACCGTCCAGCCGCGGTCCTGGTCGCGCGGGTCGTTCAGCGTGCCGTCGACGGCCACCGCCGACTTCAGCCCCGCGATGTCCCAGGCGTCGATGGCCGGCCCGCCGTCGCGGTACGGCCGCGCCAGCAGCAGGTCCCACACCGTGCCGAGCGCGTTGATCTCCAGTTCGCCGTAGAGGTGGTTGTCCCCGTCCGGGTCGATGAAGACCTCGAAGTCGTTGTCGTGGTAGATGACCGCGTCGCGCTCGGCCAGCGTGGCCCACACGTGCGGCTCGTCCAGCCTTGCCGCGACATAGAAGTAGTCGGCGTCCCAGCCCATGCGCACGCGCGTGCGCAGTCGCGGTTCCGGGACCAGGGCGCCCTGGATGTCGGTGAACGGCTCGCTCCATGGCGCCGTCGACCAGGCCGCCTCGTCGGGCCGCCCATCGATGACCGGCGGGCTCGCCAGGCGCGGGCACGTGTAGGCGGAGGGAGCCCACGGGATCGCCGGCGCCTCGAAGGCGGCGGCGGGTATTCCCAGAGCCAGCACGACGCCCGACACGAGGACGCCGGCGGCACGCGCAGCGGGGTTGCGGGGGCGCATCAGGTGAGGCAAAGAGGGCCCTTCCCGGGGCTGGGGGCGGCGCACAGGCATCCTGCTAACCGACCGTAACACAAGGACCAGCGCGGGGGTAGCGGCAGGTCGCCGGCACCGGGCCGGGCGGGCTCCGGCTGCCGCACGCACCGCCGGCACCTTTCCGCGACCTGGTTGACAACTTCAAGTCAGCGATTGTGTTACGCGTCCCGACGATTTCGCCCCCGGAGCGGGAGACTGAGCATATTCACCCGCCAGACTCAGACTTTTTAGGAGGTCATTGCTCATTTCATGTGCTCTTGGGGTCGTTTCCGTTGTTTATTGTTGAAAGAGAATCTTTCATGTGATATGATATCTCCAATGACAGAGATGGCGACAGCTTCCAGACGGACAACGGGGGCCCCTGGCGGGTCAACTTCGGGAGAGCAACAGTGAGAATGTACATGAAACGCGTCGCTGCGATCGCAGCACTCGTGATGGCGATCCCCGCCTTCGCTTCGGCGGCGTGCACCACGTGCAACATCGCCGGGACGGTCGCGGCCTCGCGCAACTACGACCCGGCGTGGCCGGCGTGGAAATACACGATGGTGATCAACTACGACACCGGGAGCCGCTACCAGCTCAGCCATCTCGACGTCCTGCTGGACATCGCGGGCGGCACCTGCAGCTGCCAGAACTTCTACGACACCCTCGTGTTTCCGCCGGTCGTCGGCCAGAGCGGCACCACGTGCATGACGTACTACACGCCCGAGATCAACTGCCAGGGCGACCCGAGCATCCCGAACCTGACCGGGATCGCGCTGAAGCTGAACCCGACCTGCACGAGCTGCGACCCGGGCACCACCGGCGTTGCGACGTTCACTTTCTACAGCCGCCTGTCGCCGGGCATCATCGACCAGGAAGCGCTGACCCTCGCCGACAAGTCCGGCAAGACGTACTGCTTCGGCCACCTGTCGGGCGCCTTCCCGGCCATGCCCTGCGACCCGATGGGCACCGAGGACGGCCAGACCTGGGGCTCGCTCAAGGGGATGTTCCGCTAGCGGCAAAGTTATCGAACGACGAAGCGGGGCCCGGGCAGCCGGACCCCGCTTTCGTTTGCCCGTCGCCCGCGGCGATCAGCCGCGCACGACGATCTCGTCGGCCAGCACCCAGGCCGGGCGCCCGGCATCCGGGTGCCACGCCGGACAACCTTCGCGGGCCAGCGCCTGCACGCGGACGTGACGCGCCGTGGCGCGCACCGCAAACGTGAATGCGTGGATCACCTTGTCCTGCACGCGATCGTCGACGTCATGCGCGCACTTGCCGAACTCCTGCCAGTCGCGGCCGTCGTTCGAGACCAGGAACCGCACTTCGCGCGGCAGGAAGATACGCAGGTTCGCATCCTGCAGGCAGCGCACGCTGATCGAGCCGATGGGCGCACGGGCGCCGAGGTCCACGCTGGCGTCCAGGTCCGCGCCCTCGCAGCCGCACCAGCGGCCGTCGTCGTGGCGCCGCGAACCGTGCGCGCCGTCGGTGAGCAGGTCCGCGTCGCCCCGTCCCGCCGGCGCCGCCAGCGTGACCGCAGCGCCGACGCCAAGGTGCCCGTCCAGTTCGACCACCTCCGGCGCTCCGCAGTCGTGGCCGTCCACCATCCACTGCAGGCGCACCAGCGACCCGCGGCCCCGCGGCGCCAGTTCGACGCAACCGCCCACGACCGGCACGCGCGTCGCCTTCGAGCCTCCCGGCAACTGCGCGTCCTCGGGGCGGCCGCCGGGCGTGTAGCCGTGCACCGACTCGACCGGTGCGGTCATTGCCGTGATAGACGTCGCGTGTCCGGCCATCGCGTCGGCCAGGTCGCCGCGCGTGGCGATGCGCAGCACGTGGCGCCGCCGCGCCGGGTCGAACGTCGCCGTCACCTGCAGCGGCCGACCAGCCACCCCGGGCTCGATCCCCAGCGCATGCCACACCGGCGCCTGCAGGCGCAGGCGCGTCAGGAACGCGTCCACGTCGGGCGCCGTCGGCGCCGTCCACAGCGCCTCGGCCATGGCCGCCAGGCGCGGGAACAGGCGGCGGTCGAGCGCGTCGCTCGGCGCATATTCGGTCCACAGGTTGCAGGCGCCGCCCAGCACGCGCGCCGCCTGCTCGGCTGGCAGCCCCGGCGGCACGGGCGTGAACGCGAGCACGCGCGCCACGTCGAGCACGCCTTCGTCGTAGTCGAAGTAGGCGTGCGACGTGGGCGAGACCACGGTGTCGTGCCCTGCGGCGACCGCCGCGCGCGCGCCGTCGAACCCGCGCCACGACTGCACCACGGCGCCCGGCAGAGAGCCGGCCAGCCCGCCCTCGAGGATCTCGTCCCAGCCCACCAGCCTTCGCCCGCGCGCGGACAGCCACGCGCCCAGGCGGCGGATGAACCAGCTCTGCAGTTCGTGCTCGCCACGCAGTCCCTCGGTGCGCAGGCGCTCCTGGCAGCGCGGGCACGCCTGCCAGCGCTCCTTCGGCGCTTCGTCGCCTCCCACGTGGATGAACGGCGAGGGGAACAGGTCCAGCACGTGCGCCAGCACCGTCTCGAGGAACGCGAACGTCTCCTCGCGGCCGGCGCAGTAGATGTCCGGGAAGATGCCCCACTGCGTCTGCACGGCGAACGGCCCGCCGGCGCACGACAGCTCGGGATAGGCGGCCAGCGCCGCCTGGCTGTGGCCGGGCATCTCGATCTCGGGCACCACCGTGATGCCGCGCGCCATCGCATAGGCGACGACCTCGCGCACATCGGCCGCGGTGTAGAAGCCTTCGTGGATGCCGCCGCCCTGCTGCTGCGCGCGCCGCGCGCCGACCGACGTCAGCTTCGGCAGCCCCGGCACCTCCAGGCGCCAGCCCTGGTCCTCGGTCAGGTGCCAGTGCAGCACGTTGAAGCGGTACGCGGCCAGGCGATCGATCACCGCGCGCACGCGCTCGACCGGCTGGAAGTGGCGGCCGCTGTCCAGCAGCAGGCCGCGCCAGGCGAAGGCCGGCCCGTCGTCGATCGTGCCGCAGGGCAGGTCGTAGCCCGTGACAGCGTGGATGATGAAGAGCTGGTACAGGGACGCCAGGCCGCGCGCGAAGCCGGGCCGGTCCGCGGCCGCCAGCGCCAGCGACCGGGGGGCGATCTCGAGCCGGTAGTGTTCGGGGGGCAGCGCGGGGTCCACGGCCAGTTCGAGCGTGCCGCCGGGCGCGCTGCCGGCCGGGTCGGTCACGAGCGTGCGCCCGAGCGCGGGGGTCAGGAACGAGGCGGCGAAAGCCGCCAGGTCGCTGTCGGCGGCGCGCGCGGCGGTCAGGCCGGCGAGCGCATACGCCCCCGACGCGGCACGCCAGTGCCGGGGCGCGGGGACCAGGGTTTGAAGGGGGCTTCGGCGTTCCATGACGGGGGTCATCATGCCCGGACTTGGCGCACGTGTAAACGGCGCTTATCGTCCGGGGATGAACACCGCCCGCAAGCGCGCCAACCTGCTGCTGCTGACCGCCGCCTTCATCTGGGGCGTGGCCTTCGTCGCGCAGCGCGTGGCCATGCGCCACCTGCCGCCGCTGACGTTCAACGCCGCGCGCCTGATCCTCGGCGCGCTGGTCCTGCTGCCGTTCCTGGCGCGATCGGGACGCCGCCCGCCCGGCGTCCCGGTGGCCGGTCGCGGCGAGACCATCCGCGCCTCGGTCCTGCTGGGCCTCGTGATGTTCGCGGCGGCCTCGTTGCAGCAGTTCGGCATCGTCAGCACGACCGCGGGCAAGGCCGGCTTCATCACCTCGATGTACGTCGTCTTCGTGCCGGTCGTGGGGACGTTCATCGGCCACCGCGTGGGGCGCTACGCGTGGATCGGCGTGGCGCTCGCGGTGGGCGGCCTCTACCTGCTGAGCGCGCGCGGCCTCATGAAGCTGGCGCCGGGCGACGGGCTGGTATTGCTGTGCGCCGTGTGCTGGACGGCGCATGTGCTGCTGGTCGGCCGCTTCGCCAAACGGGTGCCCGCCATCCGCATGGCCTTCGGGCAATTCACGACCGCGGCCGTCCTGTCGACCATCGGCGCGCTCATCTTCGACCACGTCCAGTGGGCCGACGTGCGGGCGGTGGCCTGGCCGATCATCTATTCGGGCGTGTTCTCGATCGGTGTCGCCTTCACGCTGCAGGTGGCGGGGCAGAAGAACGCCCGCCCCACCGACGCCGCCATCATCATGAGCATGGAGTCGGTGTTCGCGGCCCTCGGTGGCGGGCTCCTGCTCGGCGAGCGCCTGGGCCTGCGCGAACTGGCCGGTTGCATGGCGATCCTGACGGGCGCCGTGGTCGCCCAGCGCGACCTCGTGGAGCCCCCGCCCGCGCCCGGGGCCGCCGCCCTGTCCTGACCGCGTTCTGGTCAGGCTTCCCGGCCACTGTCAGGCTTTGGACCGCACGCGGCCACCGTCCGCCGCTGCCACGAATTCCCAAACTCAACACCGACAACGTCTTGCCGGCCGTCCGGGCGGGTTCCCGCGCCCGGGTCCCCGGTACGCTTCGTGCTAAATGATGCCCAGAGCATTCCGGCAACCGGCCACGGTCGCCCGGCGCGACACCGCCGGCCGCCGACAGCGAGGAGGACGAGATGGGATTCGACGTCAACAAGGCCCGCGCCCTGCACTTCACGAAGTTGCAGCAGGCACTGGAAGAGGGCCTCAAGGCCATCGAGGTGGCGCGCTCGCCGAGCGAGGCCGACGCCGCCCGCCAGCGCGCGCAGCGCCGCCTGGAAGATCTCAACCGCAAGTGGGCCGAGACCTTCGGGGACGACGATATCTAGGCTTTCGGAGCTCTCCTGACAGGGACTTCCGCGACTCAAACGACGGGTCCGACGACCGCATCCATGTGTTATCATCTTCTCCGGCCTGCATCCGGAGGACCTGACACCCATGAGCCTGCGCCGCGCCCGTCGTTGCTTTTTTCCCCTGTGCCTGCTGATCGCCGCCGTGATCCTGTCGCCGGCCGCCGCTGTAGCCGCCACCGGGGTCCACACCACCTGGCTGTGGCACATGCACCAGCCCATCTACTGGCCGACGCAGAGCACCTGGACGCCCGGCCGCTACGAGACCGCCTTCGAGACGATCACCCTCGGTCACAGCCAGAACGACGAGTTCACGATCTTCAACTCCGACGACCGCGTCGCCGACTATCAGTGGTACCCGAAGGACGCGCTCTCGTCGGTGCTCGACCTGCCGGACGCCGGCGCGCAGGTCTCGTTCGCCGGCTCGCTCATCGAGAACATCACCAGCCTGGGCAACGGGGGCTGGAACGGCGGCCGCTACGCCTCGAACTGGTTCAGCCACTACCGCACCGCGATGGGCTGGACGACGTCGCAGGGCCAGCGCCGCCTCGACCCGGTCATCTCGGGCTTCCACCACGCCATCAACCCGCTGCTGGACGACAACGCGCTGCGCATGGAACTGGCCTGCGGCCGCGAGATCTGGGACGACGCCTGGGGCCCGGGGCCGCTCTCGACGGGCTTCTTCCCGGCCGAGATGTGCTTCAGCGAGCGCATGATTCCGGCGCTGCTCGACGCCGACGTCACCTGGTCGGTGGTGCCCGACCTGCACATCGGCCGCGCCTGCGCGAACTACCCGTACCAGGCCAATCTCGACAACTGCGACCCGCCCAACCGCGCCGACCAGGTGAACCCGGCGCAGGCCAACTGGACGAACCACACCATCTCGCGCGGCGTCACGCTGAAGGTGCCGTACCCGTACGGATTCACGCCGCACCGCGCGCAGTACGTCGACCCGGCGACGGGCACGGCGCGCAACCTGGTCGTCGTGCCGGCGGCCGACGCGATGGGCTGGGAAGAGGGCTACGCCACGTTCGGCACCGGCGGCATCGACGCCATCGCCGCGACGAACAACCCGGCCCAGCCGATGCTGGTGCTGTTCGCGCACGACGGCGACAACGCCTGGAGCGGCGGCTACAGCTACTTCCACGAGAACGTCACCGGGTTCGCGCACGCCGCCGCGAACAAGGGCTACCGCCCGAGCACCGTCGCCACCTACCTGGCCGAGCACCCGGTGCCGCAGTCCGACATCGTGCATGTGGAAGACGGCGGCTGGGTGAACGCCGACGGCGACTTCGGCTCGCCGCAGTACATCAACTGGAACTGGCCGCTGGTGAATTCCTCGGGCGCCTTCGACATCGCCGGCGGCTGGGCCGAGGACGAGCGCAACTGGGCCGTGCTGACCGCCGCGCAGAACCGCGTCGAGACGGCCGCGGCCATCGTCGGCGCCGTCAGTCCCGCGAAGGTCGTCAACCCGCTGCTGGGCGCCAACGCCGCCGAGCGCGCCTGGCACTTCCTGCTGGCCGGCTACGAGAGCGGCTACATGTACTACGGCTCTTCGCTCGACATGGAGATCAAGGCGACGATGGCCTGCAACCAGGCCGTCGCGCTGGCCGATCCGGTCGTCAGCGGCGGCGCCGACACCGTCGCGCCCACGGTGTGGCTGCCGCAGCGCCTGCCCTGGAACCCGGGCGGGTACGGCGGCGGGTCGCTGTGGGGCTGGCCTTCGGGAGCGGGCGCGGCGATGTCCTCGACGTTCAACGTGTGGACCTTCGCGCACGACGTCTCGGGCCTCTCGCGCGTCGAACTGATGGTGCGCCAGGACGCCGACGGCGTGAACGACACGGCGACCACCGCGAACGAGACCTACGCCGGCGGCGCGGGGGTGGGCGCCTGGGCGGCGCGCGCGATGACGAAGCGCGTCATGCCCACGGGCGAGCCCTGGGACATGGCCGGCATCGACCTGACCGTGCTGCCGACCCATATCGCTGATGAGTACTGGCTGCAACTGAGCGGCTACAGCGACGTGCTGCTGGACTACTACATCGAGGCCCAGGACACGCTCGGCAACCTCAAGCGCACACCCATCCAGCACGTCTACGTGGGCACCAACGGCACGGGCGGCGGCGGCACCGGCACCGGCTTCACGATGGACGGCGCCCTGGACACCGGCGCGGCGCTGCTCTCCACAGCGGGCGGCGTCTCGCTGTGGGGCAAGCTGGACGGCCGCAAGTACTACCTGGCCACCGACGCGCCGACGCAGTTGCCCGGCCGCGACGTGTTCCTGGTGATCGGCAACGGCTCGTCCACGTTGCGCGCGGCGCCGTGGGCCAAGGCCGGCCAGTGGGCGCCCTGGGTGCAGTTCCTGGCCCGCGAGTCGGGCAACGGCTGGACGGGCTGGTTCAACGCGACCGCCGGCGTCATCGCGGCCGACGCCTTCCATGGCATGGCGAACGGCGCGGTCTTCGAGGGCTGGATCGACCTCGACTCCATCTACCCCGCCGGGGTGGGACAGCCGCCCAGCCTGCCGGTGGCCGTCGTGGCCTGCGGGACCGCCGACGGCGGCGCGCTGCAGGGCCAGGCGCCCGCCGGCGACGGCGACGGCGACCTGGACCTGGCCGAGTACGCGCTGGCCCCGCTGTACGCAGCGCCGGCGCCGCTGCCCGGGCCGGCGACGAACGGCGCCCGGCTCGCAGCCTTCCCGGCCCCGTTCAACGCGCAGGTCCGCCTCGCGCTCACGGGCGCAGCGGACGGCCCGGTCACCGTGACCATCCACGACGCCCGGGGCCGCACCCTGCGGCGGCTGTCGGCCGAGGTTTCCGGTGGCCAGGCGCAGTTGATGTGGGACGGTCGCGACGAGGGCGGCCGGAACCTGGCCAGCGGCACCTACTTTGCCCGCAGCGACGGCGCGCGGCCGGCGGTGGCGCGGTTGACGATGGTGAAGTAGGCTCTGACCGCCCGCCCGCAGATCGCGGACCGGGGCATGCAACTTCCTGCCCCGGCCGTGCGTCTAGGGTGGGTCAGCCCATTGTTGCCCGCCCCGTCCCGGGGCCCCGGACCCCGCATTTTCAAGCGGAGGAATGCCATGAGCCGCCGTCGGTACCTGCCCGTCGCCATCCTGCTGGTCGTGATCGCCCTGCTGCCCACGTTGCTGTCGCCCACGCGCGCCCACGGCGCCGAGATCACGCGCGACTTCACGTTCGCCGCCGGCAACCTCGACCTGGTCAACCTGATCGGCGCCGTCGAGGTGCGCCAGGGCGAGGGCAACCAGTTCCGCGTCACGGTCAACCTGCGCGGCAACGACATGACCGCCGACCTGGTCAAGCTGGAGCAGGACGCGGGCTCGCTGAACATCCGCTTCCCGCTCGAGCAGCACAGCACCTACGTCTACCCGGCGCTGGGCCGCAACTCGAGCACGACGACCATCCTGCACGAGAAGGATGACAAGGAGCGCAGCTGGCTGCGCCGCACGTTCGGCATGCTGGCCGGCAAGCGCGTCACCGTGCGCGGCAAGGGCAGCGGCATGGAGGCGTGGGCCGACGTGACGATCGAGGTGCCGGCCGGCAGCACGCTGACCGTGCGCAACACCGTGGGTGACGTCTCGGCGGCCGACCTCAAGGCCGACCTGGACCTGCAGACCTCGGTGGGCGGCATGAGCGTGCAGAAGCTGGGCGGCAACCTGACGCTCGACACCGGCAGCGGCAACGTCAAGGTGTCGGAAATCACCGGCGATCTCGATGTGGACACCGGCAGCGGTGACGTCGAAATGAGCGATTGCAGCGGGAAGACGGCGAAGCTCGATACCGGCAGCGGCCATGTCGAGGTGAACGGCCTGCGCGTCACGACGCTGAGCATCGACACGGGCAGCGGCAGCGTCGTTGCCCGCGGCCTCGAGGCCGACGAAGGCAAGATCGATACGGGCAGCGGCGACGTGGAGATGCAGATGGACCGGATCGGCGCGGGTCGCTTCGTGCTGGACACCGGCTCGGGCGCCGTCGACCTGGTGCTGCCCTCGGACGCCTCGGTCCAGGTCACGGCAGACACCGGCTCGGGCGACGTTGACAGCAAGTTTCCCGGAAAGAGCTTCGAGAAGCTGGACGACGGCCGCCATCGCCTGACGCTGGGCGACGGCGCGGCCGAGGTCCGCATGGACACCGGCAGCGGCTCGGTGACGGTCAGCCGGAAGTAGGGTCCAGGCGGAAATCGCGCCGGGGCTGTTGCGCCCGGCGGGATTTCCGTACCTTCATCTGCGGTCCGTGTCCTGCACGCTGTCGGATCGTTGAACCGGGTCTCTCACTTTCGGGTGGGGACCCGGTTTCTTCGTCCCGTCATCCGGTTCGAACCCGCCGTCGTCGTCTCGCTCCACTGACATCGGGCCCTGAGGTCGCTCCCTGCCGTTGACGACGCCTCCCTGATCCAGTCCGCCCATGCCCCGCCAGATTCGCCCGTCCCAGGGACATCCGCTTCGCTAGTCAGGCGGGCCGATTCTGGCTGGCCTCCGGCGTAAACCATTCACAGATACTTGACGAAAATGTCAAGTAAGTCTAAAATGTCTACATGGGGACGGCTGGGCGTGGACTTGCCGGAATTCGATGACGAAGGGCTGTTGCCCCCCGGCGACTACACGCTGTCGCTGGCCGGACTGAAGGCGTCGATGCTCGTGACCGGTCCGCGACGCGGTCGCCGGTCCGGGCGCGCCCAATGGGACGCTCCCTGGCGGGCCGCACTGGTCGACAATCTGGCGATCATGGTCGGGCACCTGTGGCAGGTGGGGGTGACCGAAGTGTACATCGACGGGTCCTTCGTGGAGGACAAGTGCCACCCGAACGACATCGACGGGTATTTCCATTGCGACCTGGATCGCCTGGCCTCCGGCGACCTGGAACGTGACCTCAACGCATTGGACCCGCGAATGGCGTGGGCGTGGGACCCGACGATGCGACGTGCCTATCGTGGTTACCCGAAACGGCAGTTGCCGATGTGGCACGCCTACCGGGTCGAGTTGTATCCGCACGTCGGCCAGTTGTCCGGGATCCGCGACCGGTACGGCCAGGAACTCGAATTCCCGTCGGCATTCCGCCTCTCGCGGCGGAACGATGCGCCGAAGGGCATCATCAAGCTGGAAGGTCCGTGATGATCCGCAGTGACGTTGAACATGCCAGGGCCGTGGCCCGGGTTCGCGATGAACAGGCGCGCATTGAGACAATGCGTCGTGAACTCGCGACCCGCGGGATGAGCGCCGCGGAGCGAAAGCGCGTGCTGGACCCGGTCACTTCGTTCCACCGGCAGCTGGTCGAGGAGATCGAGGCCTACGAGCGCCTGCAATCAGGCGAATTCCCTGCCTTGGTCAACCTGAACGGGTTGGGCGACCTGTTGGTGGCGCTCCGCATCCACCGCGGCCTGTCGCAGCGGCAGCTTGCTGAACTTCTGGGCAGCCATGAATCGCAGGTGTCGCGCGACGAACGGAACGACTACCACGGCATTACCGTGGCCCGCGCGTCGCGCATTCTCGAGGTCCTCGGAGCCAGCGTTTCGAGCCAGGTGGTTGCGGTCCGTTCGTGACGCCGCATGCCTGGCGATCCCGGGACGCTCAGCGCTTCCGCAGCGCCTCCAGCTGGTACGGCCACGTCCCCGGCGGCAACGGCTTGCCCAGCGCGTTGAAGCTGCCCGCATGCTCCAGGGCCGACGCGCCCACCAGCTTCCGCCACTGCTTCTGGTCATAGCAGCGCAGGTCGTAGGCGTCGTCCAGGTCGACCGTGCCGCCCGGGCGCGTGACGGTCAGGTGGCTCAGCGCGCGCTCGAGCCGGCCGCGCGGCGTGCCCGGTTCGGGCGGCAGCCAGTTGATGACCTGGCTGACCTGGCAGCTGCCGCGCTTCCCCTGCCACACGTCCTCGTCGGGCCAGAGCCAGTCGTAGTCGGTCAGGCTGATGCCGACCACATACAGCGCGCCCGGCCGCAGCAGGTCGGCCACCTGTGCGAAGTGGGCCTTCATGTCGCGGTCCGATTCCAGGTGCCGCAGCGAGTTGACCGTCATGAACGCGAAGTCGATAGTGCCGGGCCTGAGGCCGGCCCGGCCCGCGGCATCGGCGAAGTCGGACAAGTCGGCTTCGAAGAGGCGCTTTGCACTTGCGCCGGCGCAACCGGCCAGCCGGCGGCGCGCGTAGTCCAGCATCGGCGCCTCGCGATCGAACCCCGCCACCCGGCGGCCCCGCCCGGCGGCCACTCGCAGGCAGCGCCCGGTGCCGCAGGCGGGCTCGAACCACAGGCGGTCCTCGCGCAGGCGCCCGGCGGCCAGCGCGCGCTCGATCCGCTCAAGCGCGTCGATCTCGGCGGCCGTGCCCGGGGTGTAGAGGATGTCGTAGATCGACGGGTCGGCGTAGAGGCCCTGGCTGGCCTCGGCGCCCGCCGCGGGGGCGGCTTCGGCCCCCTTCACGTCATCAATTTTGCGCTTTGCTGCCACAGCCAAGACCTCGCTATCACCAGCCCACCCGGGCCGGCCGTACCGCTCGATTATCACGACCGCGAGAACCTTGCCCCACCCCCGGCGACCGTGCAACATTCTTCCCTGCCGGGCGCATACACGCTGTTTGCACGCATGTCATTCGTGCGTTCTGCGCCGCGGCCCCGCCCGCCAACACCGCCAGGAGGTTCCCCTGTGAAGCGCCTCAGCCTGTTGCTTGTTCTTCTGACGTCCCTGCTGCTGTTCGCCGCGGCCGCCCAAGCAGCCGCGCCCGACCAGCCCGGGTACCTGGCCCGCTATGCCGACATCGGCGGCGGCAACATCGTGTTCACCTACGAGGGCGACCTCTGGCTCGTGCCCGAGCAGGGTGGGGAGGCCCGCCGCCTGACCACGCACCCGGGCAACGAGGTGATGGGCAAGATCAGCCCCGACGGCAAGCTCATCGCCTTCACCGCCGAGTACGACGGCGGCAACGACATCTACGTGATGGACGTCATGGGCGGCGAGCCGAAGCGGCTGACCTGGCACCCGGCGGCCGACACGATGCTCGACTGGTGCCCCGACGGCAGCGGCGTCGTCATCACCAGCAACCGCGAGTACCCGAACCGCGGCCAGCTCTTCAAGGTGTTCCTGGACGGCGGCATGGAGCAGCGCCTGCCGGTCGATCGCGGCTCGCTGGCCTCGATGGCGCCCGACGGCAGCGGCCTGGCCTACAACCGCATCAACCGCCAGACCGCGACCTGGAAGCGCTACGAGGGCGGCATGGCCCAGGACGTCTGGGTGAAGGACTTCAAGAGCGGCGACATCACGAAGATCACCGACTGGACGGGCACCGACAGCTTCCCGATGTGGGGCAAGGGCGCGATCTACTTCATCAGCGATCGTGAAGACGGCACGCTGAACCTCTACGCCTACGACACCACGACGAAGCAGACGAAGCGGCTGACGCACTACAAGGACTACGACGTGAAGTGGCCGTCGTACGGCGACGGCAAGATCGTCTTCCAGTACGGCGCCGGGCTGAACGTGCTCGACTGCGCCACCGGCCAGGTGCGCGCGGTGCCCATCTCGGTGCACTCGGATCGCCGGCACGTGCGCGAGGAGTTCATGGACGACGCGCCGAGCATCGGCTCGTTCGGCCTGTCGCCCGGCGGCGAGCGCGCCGTGCTCGAGTCGCGCGGCGAACTGCTGAACCTGCCGGCCAAGGACGGCGATGCGCTGAACCTGACGCAGACCAGCGGCACGCGCGAGAAGTACGGCACCTGGAGCCCCGACGGCGCCCGCATCGCCTTCGTCAGCGATCGCACGGGCGAGGAGCAGCTCTACGTGATGCCCGCGAAGGGCGGCGAGTGGAAGCAGCTGACCGACGGCAACTTCGGGTTCACGATGCAGCCGAAGTGGTCGCCCGACGGCAAGAGCCTCATCTTCTCGGACAAGTTCCTGCGCCTGAACCTGGTCGATGCCGCCACCGGCAAGACGTCGGCCATTGCGCAGGGCGAGTATGACGACGGCTGGGAGCGCTGGGGCATCACGGACTACTCGTGGTCGGCGGACTCGCGCTGGATCGCCTACACGAACCAGACCGGCAACATGAACGAGGAGATCTGGCTGCACGACACGAAGACGGGCGCCAACACCATGGTGACCGACAACATGTACAGCAGCTGGTCGCCGAGCTTCTCGCGCGACGGCAAGTACCTGTACTTCCTGTCCAATCGCACGTTCAACCCGATCATGTGCCGCATCGACCAGCAGCACATCTTCCTCGAAGTGGCGCGCCCCTACATGGCGCTGCTGCAGGCGGGCGGGCGTTCGCCGTTCTACAAGGCCGATACCGACGTGCCGGTGACGTCGTCGAGTGCGGCCGCCGACGGCGCCAAGGACACCAAGCCGGCGAAGAAGGACGCGGGCAAGGCCGCGGCCTCGTCGGGCGCGGCGGCGGTCAACATCGACCTGGCCGGCCTCGGTGACCGCATCCTGGCCTGCGAGGGTGTCGACGCCGCGAACTGGTTCCGCCTGGAAGCCTGCGACGGCGGCTTCCTGATGCTGCGCAAGAACGACCCCGAGTTCCTCAAGTACCAGAACGTCGACGACCGCACCGGCGGCGAGCTGGACCTGGTCAAGTACGACCTGGGCGACAAGGAGCTCACCGACCTGATGAGCGGCATCGCCAACTACCACCAGAGCGCCGACGGCAAGAAGCTCATCTTCCGCGCCGGCTCGAAGTACGGCATCGTCGACTGCGGCAAGGCGGCCAAGACGAGCGACGGCAAGCTGGCCACCAATGGCGTGAAGCTGCGGGTGGATCACCTGGCCGAATACCGCCAGATGTTCGACGAGACCTGGCGCATCCAGCGGAATTTCTTCTACGACAAGAACATGCAGGGCACCGCCTGGCAGGCCATGCACGACAAGTACGCGCCGTTCGTGGCCGGTTGCGGCTCGCGCGGCGACCTCAGCTACCTGCTGGGCGAGATGATCAGCGAGCTGAACCTGGGCCACACCTACGTGCAGGGCGGCGACTTCGAGCCCGGCCCGGCGCCCATCCGCACCGGCCTGCTCGGCTGCACGTTCACGCGCGAGGGCGAGCAGGAGTACTACCGCTTCGCCGGCATCGTGCCCGGCGTGGCGTGGGACCCGAAGTACGTCTCGCCGCTGCGCGAGCCGGGCGTCGACGTCAAGAACGGCGACTACCTGGTGGCCATCGACGGCGTGCAGGTGAAGTACCCGGACAACGTGTACGCCCACCTGGTGGACAAGGCGGGCCAGAACGTGACGCTGACGGTGGCGACTGACGCCGCCGGCAAGGCCACGCGCACGGTGCGCCTCAAGACGCTGCGCAGCGAGGCCGACCTGCGCTACCGCGCGTGGGTCGACGCGAACCTCGACTACGTGACGAAGAAGTCGTCCGGCGACATCGCCTACCTCCACATCCCGAACATGGGCGAGGAAGGCCTGGTCGAGTTCGGACGCAGCTACTACGCGCAGACCGAGAAGCCCGCGATGATCATCGACGAGCGCTACAACGGCGGCGGCTTCACCGGGGACATGATCATCGACCGCCTCGAGCGCGTGCTGTGGTCGATGACCCTGCCGCGCGAGGGCAAGGCCGGCCGCAACCCCGAGCGCGTGTTCCACGGCCCGCTGGTCATCCTGGTCAACGAGGACACGGCCAGCAACGGCGAGTTCTTCGCCGAGGCCATCAAGCGCCTGAAGCTGGCCAAGGTCATCGGCATGCGCACCTGGGGCGGCGCCATCGGCATCGAGCCGCACGAGGACCTGGTCGACGGCGGCGGCATCACCCCGCCGCAGTTCGGGCTCTATGGCCTGGACGGCACCTGGCCCATCGAGGGCTGGGGGGTGGAGCCGGACATCATCGTGATGAACATGCCGAAGGACGTCGTCGACGGCAAGGACACCCAGCTGGACTTCGCCATCGACTACCTGCAGAAGGAGCTGGCGACCAACGGCGCGAAGTGGAAGATCCCGGCCGTGCCGGCGTACCCGGACAAGAGCAAGCCGCACATGAGTGCGGACTACCAGGGGAAGTAGGGGCGCGGGCGTCGCGACCCGCCGAATGAAGAAGGGCCCCGGCTGCCGAGCCGGGGCCCTTCTTGTCGTGCGCCCGGCAGGGCGCACTCACTAGGAGGTGCAAGTCCTCTACAGACCCGACAGGGGGAACTGTTAGCCGAACGGCAAGGGCTGCCACCGCGAGGTGGGGTCTGAAGGAAGCCGCAGGCAAAGCACTGGCCCGACG
>CAIOLW010000323.1 GCA_903859215.1 uncultured bacterium
CAATCCAGGCGCGATGCCTGCACGATGCCTAGTCGTGCGTCAGCCGCCGGTACTTGATCCGGTGCGGCTGGTCCGCGTCCACGCCCAGGCGCTTGTGGCGGTCCTCCTCGTACTCGGAGTAGCTGCCCTCGTACCAGACCACGTTGCTGTCGCCCTCGAAGGCCAGAGTGTGCGTGCAGATGCGGTCCAGGAACCAGCGGTCGTGGCTGACCACGACCAGGCAGCCGCCGAACTCGGTCAGGGCGTCTTCCAGCGCGCGCAGCGTGTCGACGTCCAGGTCGTTCGTGGGCTCGTCCAGCAGGATCAGGTTGGCGCCGCTCTTGAGCAGCCGCGCCAGGTGCACGCGGTTGCGCTCGCCGCCGCTGAGCGTGCCGACCTTCCGCTGCTGGTCCGATCCCTTGAAGTTGAACCCCGAGCAGTAGGCGCGGCTGTTGACCTTCACGCCGCCCAGGTCCAGCTCCTCGGCGCCGTCGGTGATGTTCTCCCAGACCGACTTCTCGGCGTCCAGGTCGTCGCGGGCCTGGTCCACGTAGGACAGGCGCACGGTATCGCCGACGACCAGCGAGCCGCTGTCCGGCTTCTCCTCGCCGGTGATCAATCGCATCAGCGTCGTCTTGCCGGCGCCGTTGGGACCCACCACGCCGACAATGCCGCCACGCGGCAGGTGGAACGTCAGGTCGTCGAACAGGACCGTGTCGCCATAGCCCTTGCACAGGTGTTCGGCGGACACGACGACGGTGCCCAGGCGCTCGCCCGCCGGGATGCGGATCTGCGCCGCGCTCTGGCTCATCTGCCGTTCCTGGCTGACCAGCTGCTCGTAGTTCGAGACGCGCGCCTTGTTCTTCTTCTGGCGGGCCTTGGGCGAGGCGGTGACCCACTCCAGTTCATGCTCGATGGTCTTGAGGCGCTTGCTGTCGGCCTTCTCCTCGTCGATGAGCTTCTTCTTCTTCTGGTCCAGCCACGAGGAGTAGTTGCCTTCCCAGGGGATGCCGTAGCCGTTGTCCAGCTCCAGGATCCAGCCGGTGACGTTGTCCAGGAAGTAGCGGTCGTGCGTGACGATCACGACGGTGCCGGCGTACTCGCGCAGGTGACGCTCCAGCCACGACACCGACTCGGCGTCCAGGTGGTTGGTGGGCTCGTCCAGCAGCAGCAGGTCGGGCTTCTGCAGCAGCAGGCGGCACAGCGCCACGCGGCGGATCTCGCCGCCCGACAGCTTCGAGACGTCGGCATCGCCGGGCGGGCAGCGCAGCGCGTCCATCGCGATCTCGAGCTGGCGGTCGAGCTCCCAGCCGTTGGCGTGGTCGATCTCGTCCTGGAGACGGCCCATCTCCTCCATCAGCTTGGTCATCTTGTCGTCGTCCATGGGCTCGCACATGGCCATGCTGATCTCGTTGAAGCGGTCGAGCTTGCCCTTCATGGCGCCGACGGCCTCTTCGACGTTGCCGCGGACGTCCTTCGACTTGTCCAGTTGCGGCTCCTGGGCCAGGTAGCCCACCTTGATGGAGGGGTCGGGGAACGCCTCGCCGATGAAGTCCTGGTCGACGCCGGCCATGATCTTCAGCAGCGAGCTCTTGCCCGAGCCGTTCAGGCCGATGACGCCGATCTTGGCGCCGGGGTAGAAGGACAGCCAGATGCCCTTGAGGATCTCGCGGTTGGGCGGGACGACCTTCTTGAGGTTCTTCATCGTGAAAATGTACTGCTGCGCCATGTTTTCCTTTCACGGGCGGGACCGCGCCGGACGCGCGGCAATGGGAAGTATCCCGGCAAATCCAGCCGGGATATAGTCGGTTCCGTCGTGAGGATCGGCAACCCGAATCGACGGGGGCCGTACCATGTCGGGCGGCCCGGCCCCGGAAGGGCATGCCGCAGCGCGGGTTCGGGGTGATGGCGACCGGAGGGACGAAAGCATGGGTTCGGCGAAGAACTGGCTGATCGGCTGCGGCGTGGGTTGCGGCTTCGTGATCGTCCTGGGGCTGGGGCTGGGCGCCGCGGGGTTCTACGGGGTGCGGCACGTGGCGAAGCGCGCCGACCGCATCGAGGCCGCAGGCGCCGCCCTGGCCACGCGCTTCGGGGCGCCCGAGGCGTACGTGCCGCCGGTCGACGGCAGCCTGGACCCGGCGCGGGTCGAGGCCTTCCTTGAGGCCCGGCGGCTGATGGCCCCCGTGCGCGAGCGCACCGCGAAGAGCCTGGCCGTGCTGGACGGTTCGGCGGGCGGCGGCGTGGGGGCGCGCATCGTCGCCGGGGCGAATTTCGTGCCGACGCTGCTGTCGTTCCTCGAGGAGCGCGACCAGGCGCTGCTGAAGGCCGGCCTCGGCGCCGGCGAGTACCGCTACCTCTACACGCTGGCCTACTTCGACCTGCTCGGGAAGGACCCGGGCGACGGCCCGGGGTTCCAACTGCACGGGCGTGGGGGTGGGCGGGGGACCGGCTGGTCGGCCGGCACCAGCCACGAGAGCGGGGTCGACAGCGACCGCCGGAAGCAGGAGGCACGGCGCGAGCGCGCGCAGGCCGTCCGGCGCGACCTGAACGGCACCCAGCGCGAGAATCTGCGGAACCAGCTGGACGCGCTCGATGCCGCCGGGAAGACGGGGCGCGTCGATGCCGCCTGGCGCGCGCAGTTGGCGGCCGAGGTCGAGGCGATGGAGAACGAGCGCGGCCGCTTCGCGTGGGAGCAGGGCCTGCCGCCGGCCATGCGCCAGGCGCTCGAGCCGTTCCGGCAGCAACTCGAGGAGAGCTACGACCCGCTGACCGGCGCGATCGAGCTGGGCATGGACGACGACGAGACCGGGAACTCGGTCGAGATCAACCTGGGCGATGACCGGCACGGTGGGGGTCGCCACGGCGGTGGCCACGCCCGCGAAGACAGCGGCAAGGGGATCTAGCCCGCGGCGCCCGGTCAGCGGCCTCGTCGGCACCAGAACGTGCGCACGTCGCGCGGCTGGTCCGGCAGCAGCGGGAAGTCCAGCGGCGGGCGCAGGTCGTCGACGTGGGCGAAGCGCTCGCGCAGCTCGTCGCGGTAGCGCACATGGTCGCCGCCGCGGTGGTTGTTGGCGAAGACGGCGATGCCGCCCGGCGCCAGCAGCCCCGCCACGGCGTCAGCCAGTGCCGCCCACTCCCGGCTTACCGAGAACTTCCCGCCCTCCTTCACCGACGAGAACACCGGCGGGTCGCACACCACCAGGTCCAGCGGGCGGAACGTGTCGGGCTTCTCCGCCTGCGCGCGCTGTTGCCGGGCCAGCCAGCGCCGCGCATCCTCCTGGATGAACTTGCCGCGCCCGCCCTGGTCCAGCCCGTTCAGCGCGAAGTTGCCGGCGCCGTCGCGCAGGCAACCGCGCGCGGTGTCGACCGAGAACGCCACTTCGGCGCCCCGCGCGACGGCCACCACCGAGAACGAGCACGTGAACGCGAAGAGGTTGGCCATGCGGCGGCCGTCCGCGACGAGCGCGACGCGGCGCCGCGCATCGCGCTGGTCCAGGAACAGGCCGGGGTGCGGTGCGCCGGCCAGGTCGACGCCGTAGCGCAGGCCGTGCTCGACGACCTCCAGGCGCGGCGGCGGCGGCTCGCCGAGCACGTGCGTGAAGCCGGGCAGCGATTCCTGGTGCGGGTTATGGCTGTGGCCGCGGATGACGGCGCCCCGCGCGCCGACCTGCTGCGCGATGTCGTCCAGCAGCGGTTGCAGCCGCGCCGCCGCCTCGCCCGGCGACAGCGCGGCGTCCCAGCACAGCGCGCGCAGCCACGGGCCGTAGACATCGACCGCCGCGTCGAGCCCGGCGACCTCGCCGCGGTGCACGGCGCGCCAGCAGTCGGCCACCTGCGCGGGCCAGGCGCCGCGGCGGCCCAGGCACAGCGCCGCGTCGCGCGCCAGGTCGGTGGCCCCGCGCGCGACCGCGAACGACGGCGGCAACGGCGCGCGCACGACCGGGTCCACGCCGGGCCAGCGCACTTCCGAACAGTGCAGGTACAGGCGACCTGCGGGGGCGCCGCCGTGTTCCGCATCACCCAGCACGGGCACGCCGCTGAGCGCCGCGTGGCGGCGCACCTGGTGGCGGCGGCCGCGCGTGATCTCCGCCGTGTAGCGCACCAGATCGCCCGGTCCCGGTTCGGTGTCGCGTTGGAAAACGGTGCGGGCGGGGTGGTCGTCCAGCGGGTCGTCGCGCGTCCACGTGTCGGCAAGCCCGACGGCGCGCGCATCGACGGTCGACAGGAACGTGTAGGTCTTGCAGGCGGCGCCCTCTTCGTGGACGCGCTGGGCGCGGGCCGACGCCTCGCGCGTGCGCGCCAGCCACAGCACGCCGCTGGTGCCGACGTCCAGGCGCGAGACGACGTACGCCTCGAGGCCCAGGTGCAGCGCCAGCCACTCGACGGCGCCCAGTTCGCCGGGGTGCCCGCCGTGCGTCGCCAGGCCCGTCGGCTTGTCGACGGCCAGCCAGTCGCTGTCCTGGTAGAGGATCATGGGGCCGAACCTAGCAGTCCTGCCCGCGGGCGGCAACCGGAACGGGCTTTCCGGTTGTGTCCCAACGGGTTTCGAGTGTGGCGGCGGGAGCGGCAGGGCCGGGGACAGGCTGCCGACACTTGTTTTGGCCGATTCCGGAACCCACGGTATATTGGTAGTGTTTCCTGCGGTCCTTGAACCTGAACGAGCCGATCCCCGGGCCCCGCGCCCGGCGAGTCCCGGACCGGCGACGGTCCGATACGGAAAGGACGAGCGATGAAGAAGAACCTCCTGCTGACGCTGGCCGCCCTGGTCGTTGTGGCGATGGCGGCGATGGCCTGGGCCGGTGGCCCGGCCGGCGCCGGCGCAACGAGTTGCGCCATGAAGGTCGACTTCGTGAAGGCCGCCGCGATGCACGCCTGCTGCCAGAAGTCCGCGGCCGAAGGCAAGGCGTGCTGCGGCCAGACCGCGGCCGAGGTCCAGACCGAGTTCGCCGGGTTCCACGCCGCCAAGGCCGCGCTGGCCGGCATGCACGAGTGCTGCGCCAAGTCCGTGACCGAGGGCAAGGGCTGCTGCGGCAAGGATGCCGAGGCCCTGCAGGCCGACTTCAACGCCAAGGCGGGCACGGCGTTGACCGAGGCGACGGCGCTGCAGGTAGGCATGCACGAGTGCTGCTCCAAGTCGCTGGCCGCCGGCAAGGGCTGCTGCGGCAAGGACGCGGCCGGGCTGCAGGCGGAGTTCCACAAAAAAGTCGAAGCGGGCCAAA
>CAIOLW010000324.1 GCA_903859215.1 uncultured bacterium
CCTATCGCGACGCGCGCACCACGGTCGTCCTGGCTGCGGGCGAGAGCCGCGAGGTCAGCGTGCACTGCGAATTCGAGCCGGAGCAGTTGGTGGTCGATCCCGATGTGCGCGTGCTGCAGTTGAAGCGGAAGTTGGCGGTGGCGCGGCTCTAGCCGGTTGGCCCGCACGAAGGAGGCCGCGCGCAGTCGCCCTGCCCGGCCTCCTTTTGCTGTCTCGCCAACCCGCCGGAAAATATTGTTATTTCGTTATTTAAATCGGCTTTTTCCCACATGGGCGACCATTGACCTCGGGTTATCCCCCGCCGTTTGATCGATTCCGCCGATGACAGACGGAAGTAGTGTGATTTATTGCCGTGACGGGACCCTTTCGCGGTACACCACAATGTCACCCTGGGAGGTCGACGCATGCTTTCGATATCACCGAACCTGCGCCTTGCCGGCGCCGGACTGCGAATCCGGGAACGCCGCGGATTTGTCTTGTCTGCCACTGCGGCCCTGCTCCTGGCCCTCGGCGCGGCCGGGCCGGCGGCCTCGGTACCGGTGGGGCCCGCCCCGCTCCTGGGCCCTGCGGCCGACGCGCCGCAACCGTCGCCAGCGGCGCGCCCGACCTCCGTCATTCATGGTTCGGCCGACAAGACCGTGGCCCCAGGCGTCGCCTGGGAATACGTGGCGGGCGCCGACTACACCAGCCTCGGCGCCTCCGTGTGCACGGTGGGCGACCTGAACGGCGACGGCTTCAGCGATGCCGCCGTGGGCGCCCCCAACATGCGCGACCCGACGACAGCACGGGTGGGAGCCGTCCTGGTCTTCTACGGTTCGGCAGCCGGCCTTCCCGCCGCCCCCAGCCAGGTCCTGTATGGCCCTCACTACTCCACCTACTTCGTCCACTTCGGCGAGGCGATTTCCCCGGCGGGTGATGTCAACGGCGACGGCTACGCCGATCTCTTGGTCGGCTCTCCCGGCTACGCCGGTGACGGCGCCGCGTACGTTTACCTCGGTTCGGCCGGCGGCCTGCAGGAGCCTGCCGTCTGGACCAAGACGTTCGAAGACTTCACCGGCGGCAGCGCGCTGTTCGGCAGCACGGTCAGCACTGCGGGCGATGTGGACGGCGACGGCTACGACGACATCCTCATCGGCGCGCGGAACGCCTGGGCCGGAGGGCGCGGCAACGTCCAGCTGTTCCGTGGCGGGCCCGCCGGCCCGGCCGCCAGCGCCGCCTGGAGCATCATGGGCAATCTCGGGGACAACCTGGGCGGAAGCATGGCCACCGCCGGCGACGTCAATGCCGACGGCTACGACGACGTCATCATCGGCTCGCCTTACGCCACGGGTCTGGTTCCCGGAGTCTGGACCAACTACTACGGCCTGGTGTCGGTGTATTTCGGGGGCGCGGGCGGCCTGTCGGCCTCGCCGGGCTCCTCGCTCTACGGTGACCAGGCCGGCGCCAACTTCGGCGGGGCCGTCAGCGGCGCGGGCGATATGAACGGCGACGGCTACGCCGACGTGGCCGTCGGCTCACCCCTGTGGAACAGCCCCTGGGTGACGGACTGCGGCCGCGCGCAGGCCTTTCCCGGTGCGGCCGGCGGCCTGGGGTCAGCGGCCATTTGGGAAGAATACGGCAGTACCGTCGGCGACAGTTTCGGGAGCCGGCTGGCGCCGGGCGGCGACGTCAACGGCGACGGCCTCGGAGACCTGCTCATCGGCACGCCCGACTACAACAGCGGCGGCAGCGGGCGTGGCCTGGTCGGCATCGCCACCGGTTCGCGCACCAACAGCATCTACATGCCCTGGTACTGGTTCGATCCGGGACAGGTCAGTTTCGGCGCCGCCGTCGGCACCGCCGGCGACGTCGACGGTGACGGCTTCAGCGACATCCTGGTCGGCTCGCCGGGATACACCGGGGGCGTGACCCTGGAAGGTCGGGTCCAGTTGTTCCGGGGTGCGGCTGACGCACCGGCGCCGGGCATCGGCTGGTATGCGCGCAGCGGCGTCAGCGGCTCGTTCTTCGGCTGGGCCCTGGCGCCGGCCGGCGACGTCAACGGCGACGGCTTCGACGACGTGATCGCCTCGGCGCCCAACTACTCGCTCTATGCCGCCAACGACGGCGTGGTGGTGCTGTACTACGGCGGGACCAGCGCGCCGACGACCTATTCCAACTGGTACGCCTGGGGTGCGCACACCAACAGCGGCTTCGGCACCTCGGTGTGCGGCGCCGGCGACCTGAACGGTGACGGCTACGACGACATCGCCGTCGGCTCCCCCGATCCATCGTACAACGGAACCGTCTCGGTCTGGTTCGGCGGTCCGAACGGTCCGCAATTCGGCGCCGCGAACTGGACCGCGAACGGTTACCTGAAGAGCTCGCGCTTCGGCACGTCCGTGGCCGCGGCGGGCGACGTCAACGCCGACGGCTATGCCGATCTCGTGGTCGGCGCGCCCAACGACAACGGGGACGGCGGGGGCAACCCTGGACCGGCGAACGAAGGCAAGGCCTACCTGTACCACGGTTCGTCGACCGGCCCCGGCGCCATGGTGTGGTCCGTGCAGGGAGGCCAGGCCGACGGAAACCTGGGCAACTCCGTCGGCGGTGCAGGCGACGTGAACGGCGACGGCTTCGACGACCTGGTCATCGGCCAGGAAGGCTTCGACGGGGACCGCCGCGGCATCCCGATCCCCAATCAGGGCCGGGTCCAGATC
This sequence comes from uncultured bacterium, assembly GCA_903859215.1. Classification (GTDB taxonomy): domain Bacteria; phylum Krumholzibacteriota; class Krumholzibacteriia; order LZORAL124-64-63; family LZORAL124-64-63; genus CAINDZ01. Next base: position 2,697 of record CAIOLW010000324.1, read on the forward strand.
TTCCACGGCGACGCCTACGGCATGTCGACCACGCCGAACACGACCCTCGTGGGCAGCAGCAACTCGAACTTCGGGCACTTCGTCAACACGGCCGGGGACGTCGACGGCGACGCCTTCAGCGACATCATCGTGGGTGCCGTGTACAGCGATCCCAACGACCAGGGCTCGGTGTCGGTGTACCACGGCTCGGACAGGGGCGTGGTCGCCGCCGCGTACTGGAGCTTCACGACCGGGCAGGCGTTCAGCGCGCTGGGCTCCGGCATCGCGCCGGCCGGCGACGTCAACGGCGACGGACTCAGTGACATCGTCGTGGGCGCGGTCTTCCACGACTCCAACGGACTGACGGACAACGGCGGGGTGTGGGTGTTCGCCGGTCCCTTGACCGGCGCGGCGGCCACGACGCCGCTGCGCCAATTCGCCGGCAGCCATTCGTGGGAGAATCTCGGCAACTGCGTGGCTGGACTCGGCGACCTCAATGGCGACGGCTTCGCCGACGTCGGCGCCGGCTCGCCCGGTTACACAGGTGACGTGTCCCAGGAGGGCCGGATCGTCTGCTGGTACGGCAACAACCGCTACCAGGCCGATGACACCGTGGCCCGCTGCGCGCAGCAGCGGCGCACCGACAACTCGGCGCCGATCGGTCTGGGCGGTCTGACGAATTCGGGCAACGATTTCCGGATGCGCGCGTTGCCGACGAGCGCCGCCGGCCGCAAGGACGTGCGGCTCGAGTGGCAGGTGGCTCCCTATGGCGTGGCCCTGACCGGTACGCCCCGCACCAGTCCGTGGAGCGACAGCGCTCCCGGTGGCCCGGGCACGGGCGCGCCGCTCTCTTCGGGGTCGGTGACGGCGCCCGGGACGGGTCCGGTTCACTGGCGCTTGCGGGTGGCCAGCCGGTCGCCGTATTTCCCGCACTCCCCGTGGTTGTCGCCTTCGCGCAACGGCCGCCAGGAAAAGGATCTGCGTCGGCAGTCCTATTTGGCGGCGGTCGGCGACGGGGCGACCCCGCCGGCCAGGTCAGCGTTGACCGTCTCCCCGAATCCGTTCAACCCGCGCACCGAGATCGCTTTTGCTCTGGGGCGCGCGGACCGCTTGAAGATCGATATCTTCGACCTGGCCGGACGCCTGGTCACGAGGCTGCTGGACGAACCGCGGCCTGCCGGCCGGGTCGTGGTGACCTGGGACGGCACCGACGCCCAGGGCCACGCGGTGGCCTCGGGGCTCTACGTGGCCCGGGCCAGCGGCGGCGGCGCATCCGCGACGGCCAAGCTCGCGCTGGTCAGGTAGCGAGCCGCCGTACGGACGAACACGCGCCGGGCGCCGCGAGAGCAGCGCCCGGCGCGTTTGTGTGCCGACCGACCGGGCGCGCGCCAAAAGGCATTGCCGGGCACGCGTACGTCACGTAGCGTCGGCGCCTGGACCTGGCCCGGTGATTCCCGTGGGATGGAGGGCAACGCAATGATCGCTGACCTGCGAGGCAGGGTCTTCCTGCTGACCGGCGCCACCGAAGGCATCGGCAAGGCCGCCGCGCTCGACTTCGCGCGGCGCGGCGCCCGGTTGACCATCGTCGGGCGGGACCGCGACAAGACCACGCGCGTGCTCGCCGAGCTCATGGCCGCCTCCGGGAACGCCGATCTCCGGATGCTCGTCGGCGACCTCTCCCGGCTCGCCGAGGTGCGCGCCGTCGCCGAGGCGTTCCGGGCCCGCCACGAGCGCCTCGACGTGCTCGTCAACAACGTGGGCGCGGTGTTCTCCACGCGCCAGGTGACCGCCGACGGCCTCGAG
>CAIOLW010000325.1 GCA_903859215.1 uncultured bacterium
CGCACCATCCCTATCGGTCAAGCGCACGTCGACCCTGCGCAGCGGTTCATAACGGGAATGCTGGCGGCGTTCTTTGGGCATCGTGGCTCTCGCAGTCGGCCCATTATAACGAAGCTAAGTCGGCTCGGTATAGAATGGGCACGAAGACACTGGTCATTCCCTGGGCGGGCCAGTTCCCTTGCCGAGGTCCGACATGCGTTCAAACAAGCCGACCATACTGCTGGCCGATGACGACAGCCTTCTGCGAGAGTTGCTCAGAGCAATCTTGCGCGATGGCGGCTACGAGATCACCGACCTCGTGCACGGCGACACCGTCACCGAGGTGCTGAACTACGTGCAGTTCCGCGCCTCCGACCTGCTGGCGACGTTCCGTCGGAAGGTGCAGGGGGCCAGCGGCATCACCCGCGACGAGGCCAACATGTTCATTGCCGACTACGTCGCCGGCCTCGAAGGCTACACGTACCTCGAGGGCGAAGCGGCGCGCTGATCGCTGGCTGAACCGCCTGCGGATGGCCGGGCGTCCATCGTCACCAATTGTCGAATCCCACGTCCGGGCACTGCGAAACCCATGACAGGCAGTTGCGAGCGGCCGCGGTATTGAGGTGGAGGACGGAGGGGAGGGTCCCGTAGGAATCGAAATGCATGCGGTAGATCTGCCCCGCGGTGAAGTGCCCGCCCAGCACGGGGCTTCCATTCATCACGTTCGTCGTGTCGCTGACGTGACCGAGGGCCATCGCGTGACCGATCTCGTGCGCCAGCAGCGTGCGGTAAATGGGCGAGTACGACCAGACCGTATTCATGCCCATCATGACGCGTGAGGGACTGCACTGGTACGCCGGACGGCCGTCTTCGATCTGCCGGTTGACGTAGTAGATATTCATGGCGTCGGGGTCGGCGCGGAGTGGCTGGTCGGAGCACGACCCGAGCCCACTCATGTCGGGGGCGTTCTCGATGCGCACGGTCCCGACCTGAAGCCCGGTCTTCTCGGACGACCAGGCCAGGTTGAGGTTTGCGAGGTCGTACACGGCGCGCGCCGACGTCTCGTCAAAGTCATGCGTGACCCACACAGTGATCGGCACCCGAACCGGCTGTTTCATCTCCAGGATCACGACGTCGACGTTGTCGGTCCAGGGCGTAATCGCCGTCGCCGGAGCGTGGCTGGCGTGGAACGCGGTCACCTCCTGCCACGACGGAATGCCACCCGGCCCGTCAGAGCGCGGTGCGTGCGGCATGAGGCGGAGGACGGTGTCGGGCCACTGGAGGGCATAGGTCCAGGAGAAGAATCCCTCCCGAATGACGAACTGTGTATCGCCGGATGTCAGGCCTCGAACGATCACGAGATCGGCGCGGTCCGGCGAGACGACTTCAACAGAGACGCGCACCTCGTCGCCCGTCGCCAACGCCTCAACGAGTGCGGTGAGAGTTCGAATCCCGATGTTATTGCCCAGCCGCCAGGTGACGCCCGCACGGCCATCGGTGTCGGTGACGATGCTCGTGTCGGACAGCGTGCCGTCACCCGGCTCGATGTGCAGGCGGAGCCGCCGTTGACCTGCGACGGCACGCCCCGTCGGATCGACCACCTGAAAGCCGATCGGCGACTCCAGCAGATCACCCGGAAATCCCCGCTGCGCGGTCCCGCCGAGCACCAGCAGCGACAGGTGGGTCGTATCGGCCGCGGGATGCGCATTCGTCGGTGGCTCCGACCCCGAGCCGCACGCCGCGAGAACGGTGCACGTCACCGCGACCAGCATACGCCGGCACCGCGCGAATACGTCAGGCATTGGCTGGACCACTCGGCGCGCAGGGCATTGTTCTCGCGAATCTGGACCGGACATATCCGCCGGTCAAGGACTCCGCCTGTTTTGCACGCGCTCAGTGTGCGTCATCGCACGTGGAGTTCGCACGGGCACTAGCTGTCGCGCATGCGCCTGGGCAATCGGGTGTCATGACTCGCTACAAGGACGCGGGCAGATGCAGGTGCTGCGCGCCCGGCGCCAGCGATTTGCCAAAGCG
>CAIOLW010000326.1 GCA_903859215.1 uncultured bacterium
CACGCTGCGCGCGGCCTGGTCGAGCGGGATTCCCGCGGCGGCCTGGCCCAGGAAGTCGCGCAGCGCGGCCACGCCGCCCTCGTACTCCACCAGCTGCCAGGTCATCAGGAAGGCGTTGTAGCAGGCCTTGCGGAACTGTTCGCGATCCTTGGGCGAGTCGGGATTCACGCCCGCCTCGAGGATGGCGTTGATCTCCTGCGGTCCCATCGTGACCGGGCCGTGCAGGCGGAACTCGCCCATGTAGTCGGCCAGGTGGATGCCGTCCTCCCCCAGGTACTCGACGATGCCCTGGTGCAGCCAGGCCGGCAGCGGCTGCTTCAGGTTCTGCCTCAGGATCCAGTCGCAACCCATCATGACGGTCCCGTGCCCGTCCAGCGTGCGCGCCAGCAGCACCGCGAACGCCTCGATCACCGCGCGGTTGCCCTCCAGCCGGTACAGGCGCCACACGCCGTAGCCGGTCAATTCCAGGTAGTGCGGCGCCGAGTTCGGGTTGACGATGTCCAGCGTGTCGTGCGGCGCGAAGCCCAGCAGGTCCTGCATGCGGACGCGCGCCAGTTCCAGCAGCTCGATGCACGGCAGCATATCGCAATCGCCGTAGCCCGGGTTGTGGTGCAGCACCCACGGCCCGTACTTCTTCGTGTCCGGCTCGATGACCAGCCCCGGGCGCGGGATCGGCACGTTGGCATGGCACAGCGAACCGGGACCGTACGTCTGCCCGTCGGCGCCGACCATGGGCTTCCAGCCGTCCCAGAGGTACTCGTGCAGGTGGTCGGGGAAGCCGACCTTGCCGGTCACGGACTCGGACGCGCGCGGGTACGGACCTTCCAGGGTCAGCGCCGGCAACTGGCTGGAGTGGACCTGGGCCCGCGCCGGCGCGGCGAGGCCCGCCGCCGCCAGGACGAATGCCAGCAGGACGAACGCCGGCAGGACAATGCGACGGGACAGCATCATCGACATGTGACTACTTCTTCTTCTTTGCACCCTTGAGTTCCTTCGCCTTGAGGGCCCACGCATCGGCGTCTTCCTTCTTGCCCAGCTTGCCGTTCGTCAGGCTCAGGTAGTCGAGCACGTTCGGCGTCGTCTCCACCAGGCGGGCGCTGTCGAACGCATCGAGCGCCTCGGTGTATTTGCCGGCCAGGTAGTAGGACACGCCCTGGTTGTAGTAGGCGCGGTACGTGGCGCCCTCGATCTGGATCAAGCCGTCGAAGGCCGCCACCGCCTCGTCGAACTTCTTGGCCTCCATCAGGCACAGGCCCAGGTTGAACTGGGCCTTGTCGAACGTCGGCTGCACCGAGAGCGACAGCTTGTAGGCGGCGATCGCGTTGTCGAACTTCTTCGCCTTCTGCGCGACGACGCCCACCTGGAACGCGAGCTTCGGGTCGGGTGTCGCGGCCAGCCCCCGCTCGCCGGCGGCGACCGCCTCGGCGGGCTGGTTGCTGTCGGCCAGGCCCTGCACCAGCGCCATCCAGGCGGCGGTCATCTGCGGCATCTCGGTCGTGACGCGCTTCAGTTGCGTGATTGCCTCCGGCAGCCGGCCCGCCCGGATCAGCACCACGGCGTAGTTGTAGACCACCTCGGGCCGCGTGCGCGCCGTCACGCCGGCGCGGAACCAGTCGCCCGACTCGGCGTCGCGCCCCAGGCGCACATAGAGGTTGCCGATCGCCACGCGCAGGTCGTCGTTGGTCTCGCCCATCTGCCAGGCCTTGAGGTAGGCCTGCAGTGCCTCGTTCAGGCGACTGCCCTGTTCGTGCCTCTGGCCCGCGGCCACCCAGGTCTCGGCCCGGGCCGGCCGCTCGCGACAGGCGACGGCCACGGCCGAGTCCGCCTCGGCGGTCTTGCCCTGCCGCACGTAGAGGTCCACCAGCCGCGGCAGGATGCCCTCGCGCTCCGGGTCCAGGCGCTGCACCTCGAGCCAGTTCGTCACGGCCGCGTCCAGGTTGCCGGCCTGCTCGGCCGCCGTGGCGTCCTCCACCGTCATCGCCAGCGCCGCCGTGACGATCGAGTTCACCTCGCCCCACGCCGCATCACCTTCGCCGCCGGCCGCCTTCAGGCTGTCGACCACCGCCTGCGCGGGCGCGCGGTAGGTGCGCACCAGCTCGCGGGCCGCCGGCTCGTTGCCGGCCCCGGACTCCAGCGCGCGCAGCGCGTTGACCAGGCGGAAGTACTCGGCCTGGCGGGGATCGCCGATCTCCTTCAGCCCGTCCCTGTACGTCTGCCGCGCCGCCTCGACCTGGCCGGCCTTCAGCTGGGCGCCGCCCAGCAGGCGCCAGAAGTCCAGGCCGCCGAACTGGTCCAGGCTGCGGTAGGCATTGAATTCGTTCAGCGCCATCTCGGGGTTGTCCAGGCGCACGAACACCAGGCCGAGGCTGCGGTGGAACTCGCCGTTGGTCTTGTCGCACTGGACCGCGCGGATGAAGGCGTCGCGCGCCAGCTGGAACTGGTTCTGGCCGGCGTAGAGGTTGCCCATCTCCTGCCAGCCCGCGCCGTTGATCGGGTCGGCGGCCAGCTTGTCGGCCAGGATCTGGATCTTGTCGTCGGTCGACATCTGCGGTTCGTCGTGGCGCGGGGCGCGAACGACGCCCGGCTCCTCGGCGGGGGCCGTGCCGGCGGCCGCCTGGGCCGCCTGGGCCACCTGAGCCAGGGCACCCCGGGGCGCAGCCGCGCAGGCCACGAGCAGGCCGGCGCCGCAGCAGAGGATCAGCCTCGAAATCGTCATCTTCATCCTCTCGCACCCGGGATTTCGAAAGCAGGCGGGGCGCCCCGTGGCGCCCGCTCCCGGCATGATAGGGACCCTGCCGGGGGCTGTCCAGCCCAGCCCGCCCTGATACCCCGCCGCGGCCCGCGGATTCCCGCCATTGGCGCCCGAATGCGCGGCGGCGGCCCTCCACCCCAGCCAGTCCATCGCAGCCCCCGCTTGACGGAACCGGCGTTTGCTGTTGCTTTGGCGACATGATCCGCATCCGCATCCTCGGCGCCGGCGGCGCCGTCCCGACCCCCACCCACACGCCGGCCGCCTACTGGGTGACGGTGGACGGGTTCCGCCTGCTCATGGACCCGGGCCCCGGGGCCCTGGTGCGGCTGGTCCGCTCGGGCGATGCCCCCGGCGGCGTCGACGAGATCGAGACCGTCCTCTTGACCCACCTGCACCCGGACCACAGCGGCGACCTTGTGGCCCTGCTGTTCGCGCTCCACTCCCCGCTGCCGGCCAGCGAGGCGCCCCTGCGCCTGTACGGCCCGCCCGGATTGCAGCGCCTGCTGGACCGCCTGGGCGACATCTACGGTTCGTGGCTCGTGCCGCGCAAACGCGCGCTGACGGTGACCGAAGTGCGGCCGGG
>CAIOLW010000327.1 GCA_903859215.1 uncultured bacterium
ATTGGGGCGTGAGCCTGCACCGGGCGGACCAGGCGTACCAGGGCAAGTCCGACGTATTGGGCACGGCCTGCTACGCCGGCGGGGCGGGCAGCGACGAGGTACTGGTGGCCGATGTCCCGGCGGCGGGCTGGTACTGCGTTGCGGTCTGGAAGACCGCCACGAGCGAACTGGCGAAGGCCGGCACGTACAAGCTGCTGATCAAGCCGATGTGGGCCAGCGGCGTGGACGACCAGGTGCCGGCGCCGAAGGTGACGGCGCTGGTCGACATCACGCCGAACCCGTTCAACCCGCAGACGAAGATCACCTATGACCTCGCCGGCGAGGGCCAGGTGCGCCTGGAGGTGTACGACGTCCAGGGCCGTCTCGTGCGGACGCTGGTCGACGGCGCCCGCGGCGTGGGACGTCACATCGAGACCTGGAACGGGGCCGACGACAGCGGCGGCCGCGTGGCCAGCGGCGTCTACCTGGCCCGGTTGACGGCCGGCGGCGTGACCGGCATGATGAAGATGATGCTCTTGAAGTGAGGGGCGCCGGCAGGCAGGTCGGCGAACCGGAAGGGTCCGCATGACCGCATCGACCATCATGAAGCGCCTGCGCGCGGGCGCCACGCCGGAAAAGGCCGTGGTGCTCGCGCGCTTCTTCAAGACGGGGCCCGGGCAGTACGGCGAGGGCGATCGCTTCCTGGGCGTGATGGTGCCCGGGCAGCGGCAGATCGCGAAGGAGAGTCGCGACCTGCCGCTCGTCGAGGTCGAGAAGCTCCTGGCGAGATCGTACCACGAGGCGCGGTTGACCGGGTTCCTCGTGCTCACCTATGCGTTCGAGCGGGCGGATGCCGGCCGACGCCGCGAAATCTACGGGTTCACGCTCGCCCACAGGGCCGCGATGAACAACTGGGACCTGGTGGACGTGATCGCGCCGGTCATCATCGGCGGCTGGCTGCTGGATCGTCCCGTCGACCGGAAGCTGCTGCGGACGTTCGCGAAGTCGGCCGACCTGTGGGAGCGGCGCATCGCGATCGTCTCGACGTTGGCGTTCATCCGCGCGGGGGAATTCGCCGACACGCTCGCGATCAGTGAAATGCTGCTGGGCGACCGCCACGACCTGATCCACAAGGCGACGGGCTGGATGCTGCGCGAGGCTGGCAAGCGGGACGTGGCCGTGCTGCGCGGGTTCCTGGACGAGCACGCGGCACGGATGCCGCGGACGGCGCTGCGGTATGCGATCGAGCGGTTGCCCGAGGCGGAGAGGAAGGCGTGGATGGCCGTGCCGCGGGCAGACCAGCCCCGTGCGGCACACCGGAAGACCAGGCCCATGCTCCGCCCGTGAGACTTGCGCCGGCGCAAGTGTCCGCCGGGCCGGGGGTGGAATGTGCTGTTGATCTTCCTCCCCGCAAGGCCGGGGTTGCCTGCCGGTTGCATCGTTGCGATGCTGACGGCGGAACACCCGATCACGGCGGAGGAATCAGTGCTGCTGCTCGTCAATACCACCAAGCTCATGGTCCTCGACGCGCCGACACCGCCCCGTCTGGCCACGACCGACCCGGTGTTTGCCGACACGGCACGTGGACTCGTGAATGCCCTGCGGCGACACGACGCGCGCGCCCTCGGTCGCCTGATGGACCACCTGAGTCCCGAGCTGGCCGACGAGACCCGGTTGCGCCTGCAGCGTTGGGGCGGGCCCGACTCCCCGGTCGTCCCTGCGTTGTACGCCTTCTCCGGCCTGGTCTTCAGGCATCTCGATGCGCCGACCCTCGACACCGCCGCCCGACACCACGCCCGACGCCGGCTGCGCATCCTCTCTGGGCTCTACGGCCTGCTGCGTCCCTTCGACCGCATCGAAGCCTACCGTCTGGAGATGGGTTGCCGCTTTGCACCGCCGGGCGGCGCGACCCTGACCGGGTTCTGGCGGGAGCGGCTCACCGACGCGCTCAACGCGGATCTGCAGGACGACGAACCCGTGCTGAGCGTTGCCTCCCAGGAGTACCTGAAGGCCGTCGACGCGAAGCGGCTGCGCGGGCCGATCGTGCGGCCCGTCTTCAAGGAGCGACGGGCCGGCGGAAGGCTGGTCACGCCGGTGGTGCACGCCAAGATGGCGCGCGGCGCCCTGCTGCGGTACGCCATCGACACCGGAGCCCACGTCCCCGCGGACCTGCTCGGGTTCTCGGCGATGGGCTGGGAGGCGACCGAGGCGCCGCCGCAGGCGGGCGAGTGGCTGTTCGTCCGCGCACCGCAGTAGCGATGCTCGTGCGGCCGGTCTTCATGAACGCGGCGCGCCCGGCACCCCTGCTCCTAGCGCCCCCGCCCTTCCCTCACCTTCGCCATGAACGCCTTCGTCCGCTCCAGGCTGACGGCCCCTTCCCAAGCCCCGCCCTCCTTCAAATACGACCCCACGATCAGCGCATCGGCGCATCGCAGGCACTCCTGCACGTTCTCCAGCGTCACGCCCGATCCCACCAGCACCGGCAGCTTCACCGAGGCGGCCACCGCGCGCACCTCGTCCAGGTCGGCCGCGTGGCCGGTCGCCGTTCCCGTGACGATGACGCCGTCGCTGGCGAAGAACTCGGCGGCGTGCGCCGTCTCGACGATGTCGACGTCGGCGGTTAGGGCGTGCGAGCTGTGCTTCTTCTTGATGTCCGTCAGCACCAGCACGTCGTCGGCGCCCAGCTGGCGGCGGTAGCGAAGCAGGTCGGCCGCGCAGCCCTCGATGATGCCCTCGTCGGCCACGTGCGCGAAGACGTAGCCCTCGGCGCGCACGAAGTCGAGGCCGGCCGCGACCGCCGCGCCCATCGCCTCGCGGTTGGCGCCTGCCAGGATCTGGATGCCGCACCGCAGGCCCGTGGCCTGCTTCACATCGTGGCCGACGACGGCCATGGCCGCGGTGATCTCGGGACCGACGGCGCCGCGGCAGTAGGGCACGTCGTGCATGTTCTCGATGGCGAGCATGTCGACGCCGGCGTCGCGGTAGCGCAGCGCCTCTTCGCGCGCGGCGGCCACGACGGCCTTCAACGAACCGGCGTAGCGCGGCGTGCCGGGCAGCGCGCCCACGTGGACCATCGCGATGATGGCTTTCGAGCCCTTGAGGAAGTTCGTCATCGTGCCGGACTCCTGTGTGCTGGCCGCCGGCGCCGGGGCGCCGCGGCGTTCAACGGAAACAGTCGCGAACGGTTTCGTCGAGCAGTGCGGGCGTGAGGTGCGGGTGCACCGACTCGCTGACTTGCACCGTGAGGTAAGCCGCCGCCATGCCGTAGCGCAGGGCGGCGGACGATTCCAGCCCCTTCAACAGGCCGTAGACGGTCCCGGCCGCGAACGCGTCTCCCGCACCGGTCACGTCGTGGGCCGCGATCACCGATGTGCGCGCCGTGTCCGCGGCGCCGGCGCGCACGTGCAGGATACCGCCTTCGCCGCAGGTGACGAAGACCTCCTTCACGCCGCCGGCCAACAGGACGCGCGCGGCCGCGACCATGTCGTCGGTCGTGGCGACACTGCGCCCGGCCAGGGCCTCGAGTTCCTCGACGTTGGGCGAGATCCAGGCCACGCCGTCGAGGTGGGCCTTCTGCCGCGCGCAGGTGTCGAAGGCGGTCGGCTCCAGCCACAGCGGCACGCCCCGGTCGCGGGCCAGCGCCGCCAGCCAGGCGGTCGTCGCCTCGGGCGGGTTGGCGTCCATGACGACGAGCGGCGCGCCGGCGATGAGTTCGGCGTGCGGCGCCAGGAACGCGGGCGTCAGGCGGTCGAAGATCGCCATCGCCGAGATGGCCGCGAAGAGTTCGCCGTTCGCGTCGAGGATGGCCTCGTAGACGGCCGTGGCTTCGCCCGGGACGCGCGTGACATACGCGGTGCCGAGGCCGGCTTCGCGGCAGCGCGCCGTGACGAAGTCGGCCTCGCTGTCGTCGCCCACCAGCGAGATGAAGACGGGGTCGGTCCCCAGCGCCGCCAGGTTCAGCGCGATGTTCAGGCCCACGCCGCCGGTGCTCTTGCGGAACACCCCGAGGTTGGACGCGCCCGGCTTCAGGGGAGCGCCTGGCAGGCCCTTCATGTCCACGGCGGCGCCGCCGATGATCACCGGGTTCCTCATGGGCGTCGACCTACTTGTCCCCCGCGTCGAGTTCCTTCGCGATGGCCGCCGTCGAGAGCGCGTCGATGATCGGCGCCAGGCACGTGACATCGGTGACGTTCGGGGCCTGGAAGATGCCCAGGATGACGACGCCGCCCGGGGTTTCGTAGCTCGCCGTCAACTCCAGCCGGTCGCCCGTCACCAGCTGAGGCCCCGGTTCCCAGCCTTCCGGGAGGTTTTCGGGCGCGACGTCGTGCTTCTCCGCCTCGAGGGACGCGAAGGCTGTCGCGCCGTCCATGCCCGGGGCGAAGGCGACCTCCAGGCTCACGTCCGGCAGCGACGGCGCCATGCGATCGAGGAAATCCGACGTGGCGGCGGCGTCCTGGCGCACGATCCAGACGAAACCGTCGTCGGGGATCGTGAGCGAGAAGCCGGTGAGGGGAAGCTCGACGATGCGCGAGGCCGGGGTGTCGCCGCGGTTGCGGATCTCGTCGTGCCGGGCCGGGAACGCGGGCGCCGAATGTCCCTGCGCGCAGGCGTTCCAGGCCGACCGGAGAACCGTCGACCGTGCCGCGCCGTCGAGCATCGCCGCCTGCGTCATCGTCGGTTCCTGGTGCAGGAAGAAATGCTGCAACAGGACCGACATGCCGCCTCCCATGGGGGCGCACATGACGATCGACGGCGTTGGGCCCAGCTCGCCGAGGTCGAAGATGCCGCCGCGGACGCGCCAGTGCGCTCCCCACAGGTCGGTCTCAGTCGCCCAGTCGCTGGTCATGGTCACCGCCGCGACGACTGCCGAGTCGGCGCCGGCGTCGAAGTACCCGAGGGAGATCCAGGTGCCCGCCACGAGCGAATCGGCGCAGGCCTCGTCCACCACATCGCGGCCGTCGAAAGAGCCGTTGTCCTCGAGCGCCCAACTGCCGCTGAGGCGGTAGCTGCAGCCCGGGGCGGCCGGCGGCAGGTCGATGGACAGCCCGGTGACCGGCAGGATGACCTCGCCGCCGGGACTCGGGATCGGGTCGGCGTCCGCCGGCAGGACAAGGGCGCAGGTTGCCGACATGATGGCGATCCCGTGGATCAGCAGCCGGCGGATCGGATGGGCGAAGTTGGGCATGCTGGTTTCCCCCTTTCGTAAAACGGACTTTGAGGTGTCGCGGACGGTTCGTCAACCTATCGGCCCGTGAATCGGCAACTGTCGTGATTGATCGAAGTTACGGGACCGGAGGCGCAGCCGGCACCGAGGTTGTTGCGGCCGGTTGATCAATCATGCTAGAATCCCCGCCTCATCTTCTCCTGCTCGGCAATTTTCTTGGAGGCTTCTTGTATGTTCACCCGCCATGTCGCGTCGTCCGGCATTACCCGGACGGTTTTGCCGATCGTCGCGCTGCTCCTGTTCGCGACCGTCGCCTTCGCCGAGTCCGCCGGGGACTACCGCTCTGCCGCGGATGGTGCGTGGTCGAGCGCGGCCACCTGGGAGACGTTCGACGGCTCCAGCTGGCAGCCGGCCGTATCGGCGCCCACGTCCGCCGCCGGCGTCATCAGCCTGCGGTCGCCGTTCATCGTGAACATCGCCCTGCCGGTGACGATCGACGAGACGGTCGTCGAGTCCGGCGCCGTGCTGCAGATCGGCGCCGGCATCCCGCTCACCGTGGCCAACGGGGCGGGCGCCGACCTGACCGTCGACGGCACGCTCGAGAACCTCGGCAGCGTGTCATCGAGCGGCGCCACCGTCGTGTTCTCGGCGACCGGGCAGTATCTCCACAAGTACACGACGAGCCCGGGCGCCGTCCCCACGGCTGCGTGGGCCGCGGATTCGCGCTGCATCTTCGCGGGGTACACCTCGAACACGACGCCGCCCACCAACATCGGCCAGGCGTTCGGGACAGTCCGCTGGGAATGCCCGTCCCAGAGCGCGGCCATCAATCTCGGCGGCGGGCTCACGTCCATCGCGGGCAACCTCGAGATCGCCTCGACGGGCACCGGTTCCCTGCGCCTGCAGGCCGGCGGGACGTTCACCACGAACATCGCCGGGGACCTGCAGGTCAACGGTGGCACGCTGGTGGTGACGAGCACGAACGGCAGCCCGGTCGTGCAGGTGAACGGCCAGTTGAAGCAGGACGCGGGCGTCATCGACCTGCAGATGTCCGGCACGGGCAGCAGCGCGGAACTGCGCGTGCGCGGCGACGTGACGCTGTCGGGCGGGCAGTTCATCCGCAGCGGATCCTCGACGCCCAAGCTGGTGCTCAACGGCAGTACGACGCAGCTCTATACGTCGGCTGCGCCGCTGGGCTCGGGCGTGTGGGTCGACATCACCGGCGCCGACGTGCGCCTGGCCAGCAACCTGGCGCTGGCGTCGCTGACGACGCTGACGGTCACGGGCACGCTGGACGGGACCACGTACGCGATCATCGGGCACACGTTCACGATCGGCAACGGCGGCACATGCCGGCTGGGTTCGGGCGGGCTGGCGCAGCTGTCATCCGGCTCGCTCAACGTCCAGGCGGGCGGCCTGCTGGACGTCGGTGCGGCCAGCGTCTCGATGCAGTCCTCGATCAGCGCCGCGATCAGCGTGTCGGGCCGGCTCCGGATGACGTCCGGGTCGATCTCGGTCGCGACGCCGAGCGGCGCGAACCCCTTGAACGTCAGCAACGGCGGCACCGTGGAACTCGGCAGCGGCACGATCACGCTGGGCGCCGGCAGCGCCAGCGTGTATTCGGGCGGCGCCCTCCGGTGCGGAACCGGCGTGTTGACGGCGACGGGAGCGGCCAGCTTCAGCATCTACGGCGGCGGGACGCTGGCCACCGGGTCGCCCGAAGGCATCGCGGCCACCGGGGCGATCGGCAGCATCCGGACGCCGACGCGCAGCTTCGCCACGAACGCACGCTACATCTACGACGGCGCCGGCGTCCAGGCGACCGGGACCGGCCTGCCGGCGACCGTGCGCACGCTGCGCGTGACCGGGGGCGGCTCGGTGACGCTCACGGCCGGCGCCGTGGCCGACAGCGGCGTCGCGGTGACGAACGGCGCGCTCTATTTCGACGGCCGCACGCTGCGTTCGTCGACGGCGCTTGTCGTCGGCGCCACCGGCCTCTTGCAGAACACGAGCACCGGCACGTTGACGCTCGGCGGCGGGCTCGTGAACGGCGGCACGGTGAACCTGGACGGCAGCGGGGTCAGCTGCGGCGACGCTGACGCCGTCCTCATCCGCTCGGCCACGCCGGGCGTCGCCCAGGCGTGGAGCGGCTCGGGCACGTTCAGCCTCGTGGATGTCGACGTCCAGGACCAGTCGGGCACGGTGAACGTGGCCAGCGGCACCGACTCCGGCAACAACACGGGCTGGTCGTTCACGGGCTGCTCGACCGACGTGGCCGGCGACTCGCCGTTCAGCTGCCTGTTCGGCCCCGTGACGCCGAACCCGGTGCAGCGGACGGCCACGCTGAGCTTCGCGATCCCGCGCGGCGGCGATGTGCGGCTCGAGCTCTTCGACGTGGCGGGCCACCGCGTGCGCTCGCTGCAGTCCGGCATGCTCGAGGCCGGCTCGCACGTGAGGACCCTCGACACGAACGGCCTGTCGAGCGGCGTCTACCTGGCGCGCTTGACCACGCCGTGGAGCACCCAGGTCCGCCGCGTCGTGGTGGTGCGCTGACATGGGCCGCAACGAGACAGTCATTCAACTCAAGCCATGCAACGGAGGCATCACCATGCGTTCCCTGACCATCATCCTCGTCCTCTGCCTGGCGCTGCCGGCCGCCGCGGCCAACCGGCCCGCGGCGGAAGGCGCCAAGCCCCTCGATCCCTCGCACATCGTGTCCCTGCGGGCCGGGAGCCTGGCAACGCCCGATGCGACCGTCGGCAACACGAACGCGCCGACCACCCTTGTGCCCAACTGGTTCTACGGCAAGGAGAGCTATACCTATCCCGTCGCCGCCGGCCAGATGCCGATGTGCTCGGAAGGCTTCGCGCCGCTGAGCGTGACGATCTACATGGGCTTCGGCCCCGAGGACGTGCCGGCCGTCTTCACGATGTCCGGCGCCCTGCGGGCGACCACGACGGTGTCGCCCGGGTGCAACCAGCCCGGCGCGCGCCTGGTCGAGACGCCGCTGTACCAGGTCACGGTCACCGATCCGGGAGACTACCGCGTCGACCTGCCGTTCGCGGATGCGGGCATGTCCTGCATCCCGGGTACGGGGCCGTGGATGGCCGAGGTTTACTTCCCGGACTGGTTCCCTGATGCTATGCTCCCGGACGGCATGGCCGACAGCAGCCCGACGTCCTGCACGAGCTGGTACAACTTCTACGACTTCGGCTGGGAGGACCTCGTGGCCCTCTACGGCTGGAAGGGCAATGTGGTCGTGAGCATGGAAGCGGCGTGCTGCAAGAATGGCGTGCCCGTGCAGGAACAGAGTTGGGGGACGGTCAAGAGCCTGTTCCGCTAGTCATCGAGGTATCGCAGGCCGGCCGCCCTCGGTCCGCGGGGGCGGCCTCTGCCTGTCCGGGCTTGCCGCCCCAACCGGCCATCATCGAACCCCCGAGGTCACCATGGCCCTGGCAGACGGGACCCGGCTGGGTCCCTACGAGATCATCACCGCGATCGGCGCGGGCGGCATGGGCGAGGTCTACCGGGCCCGCGACACGCGCCTGGGCAGGCTGGTCGCCGTCAAGGTGCTGCCCGGCGGCGTCGCCGCGGACGAGGGTCGGTTGCGCCGCTTCGAGCAGGAGGCGCGGGCCGCCAGCGCGCTGAACCACCCCAACATCCTGGCCATCCATGACATCGGCGTGCACGACGGCGCGCCCTACCTGGTCATGGAACTGCTGGAGGGGCAGACGCTCACGCAGCGGCTGGGCGGCCGGGCGCTGCCCGTCGCGGTGGCCCTCGACTATGCGCTCCAGTTGGGCGACGGCCTGGCCGCGGCCCACGCGAAGGGCATCGTGCACCGCGATGTGAAGCCGGACAACGTGTTCGTCACGAACGACGGCCGCGTCAAGGTGCTCGACTTCGGGCTCGCGCGGCAGCCGGAGGCGCCGGTGGGTGGCGCCCCGGAGGCGGCGACCATCGCGATGGCGCCGCGCACCGAGGCCGGCGTCATCCTGGGCACCGTGGGCTACATGTCGCCCGAGCAGGCGCGGGGTGAGCCGGCCGACATCCGCAGCGACGTGTTCAGCCTCGGCTGCGTCCTTTACGAAATGCTGGGCGGCCAGCGCCCGTTCGCGCGCGCGTCGGCGGTCGAGACGATGCACGCGATCATGATGGATGAGCCGCGCCGCCTCGCCGACGTGGCGACGTCCGTGCCGGCGAACCTTGCGGCCGTCGTCGCGCGCTGCCTGGAGAAGCGTCCCGGGGCGCGGTTCGCCGACGCCGCCGAGGTGGTGTGGGCGCTCAAGGGCCTGCAGTCGACACCGTCGGCCGTCGCGGCGCCCGCCGCCGGGCCCGACGACAAGTCGCTCGTCGTGCTGCCGTTCGCCGACCTGAGCCCGGGCAGGGACAACGAGTACTTCGCCGACGGCCTGACCGAGGAGATCATCGGCGATCTTTCGCGGATCGGGTCGCTGCGCGTGACGTCGCGCACCACGGCGATGGCGCTCAAGGGGACGACGAAGAGCCTGCCGGCGCTTGCCCGCGAACTGGCCGTGCGCTACGTGCTGGAAGGCAGCGTGCGGCGCGCCGGGAACGCCCTGCGCATCAGCGTGCAACTGGTCGACAGCGCCACCGACGCCCATGTCTGGTCGGAGAAGTTCGGCGGCACGCTGGACGACGTGTTCGACATCCAGGAGAACGTGTCGCGCGCCGTCACCGAGGCGCTGAAGGTCCGGCTCACCGCCAGCGAGGACCGGCGGATGGCCAAGCGGCCCATCGGCAACTTCCAGGTCTACGACATCTACCTGCGGGCCCGCCGCGCGATGAGCAGCTTCACGGTGGCCGGGCTGCGCGAGGGCGAACAGTTGCTGCACGAGGGCCTGCAGGTGGCCGGCGAGAACCCTCTGCTGCTGGCCGGCCTGGCCCGCGTGCACTTCGAGCACGTCGACCTTGCGCTGGAGGGCGGCGAGGGGCTGGCCGACGCGGAGGACTTCGCCCGCCGCGCGCTCGCGCTGGATCCCGAGTGCGCGCCCGCGTCGCTTGTCCTGGGACTGGTCGAGCACTTCCGCGGCGATCTCGCTCTGGCCGTGCAGCACCTGCGGCGCGCGCTCGAATCCGATCCCAACGACACCGACACGCTGTGGTGGCTGGCCTGGTTCAGCCTCTGGATCACGGGACAGCACCAGGTGGCGCTCGAGGCGGCGCGCCGCCAGGTCGAACTGGACCCGGGCAACCCGATGAGCCATGTGTCGGTCGCGCTCGCGCAATACGTGCAGGGGCGGTTCACCGAGGCGCTGGCCGCGATCGAGGGGCTCCCGAACGAACATCCGATGTTTGCCTACGTGAGGGCCCTCGCCCTGGTGGGGGCGGGCCGCAGGGACGAGGCCCTCGCGGTCCTCGAGCCGTTCGAGCCGCAGGCGGAATTCGACATGTCCCTCGCCTACGCCCTGCTGATCAAGTTCGCGATCAGCGGGCGCGGCGACAGGTTCCCCGAGGTGCTCGACCCGGCGCTCGTCCGCCTGGCCGATCTCGACGCCTGCACGGCCGTCGCCCTGACCATGTGCTACGCGGCGGTCGGCGACGCGGACACGGCGCTCGACTGGCTGGAGAAGGCCGTGCCGCGCGGCTACTTCAACTACCCGTACCTGCGCCACCACGACCCGTTCGTGGCGTCATTGCGGGGAGTTCCGCGATTCGAGCGGACCATGGACGTGATGAAGGTGAAGTGGGAGGCGTTCCGGCCGTAGGTCGGCGGCGCGAACGGCGATTGCACAAGGGGCCCCGCTGCCTGTTCGAGCAGCGGGGCCCCGTTTCGAGACGCAGGTCGTGTTCCCTAGCGCAGCATCTTCCACAAATACGCGTACGTGATCGACCACATGTACGCGCGCTGGTTCAGGTTCGCCGCGGCGCCGTGGCCGCCCTCGGTGTTCTCGAAGTAGTACACGGGCTTGCCCATGTCGGTCATGCGCTTGACCATCTTGCGGGCGTGGCCCGGGTGCACGCGGTCGTCGCGCGTCGACGTCATGAAGAAGACCTTCGGGTACGTCTTCGACTTGTCGAGGTTCTGGTACGGCGACCACTTCTGCATGTAGTCCCAGTCGGCCGTGTCGGGGTTGCCGTACTCGGCCATCCAGCTGGCGCCGGCCAGCAGGTGGCTGTAGCGCTTCATGTCCAGGAGCGGCACCTGGCAGACGACGGCCTTGAACAGCTCGGGCCGCTGCGTGAACGTGGCGCCCACGAGCAGGCCGCCGTTCGAGCCGCCCATGATGCCCAGGTGCCCGGGCGAGGTGACCTTGCGGGCGATGAGGTCCTCGGCGATGGCGATGAAGTCGTCGAACGCGGTCTGGTGCTTCTCGCGCACGGCGGCCTGGTGCCATTTGGGGCCGAACTCGCCGCCGCCGCGGATGTTCGCCAGCGCGTAGACGCCGCCGCGGGCGACCCAGGCCTCGCCCGTCGTGCCCGAGTAGCCGGGGCGCTGCGAGATCTCGAAGCCGCCGTAGCCGTAGAGCAGCGTCGGGTTGGCGCCGTTGGCGACATAGCCCTTCGGCATGATGATGAAGTAGGGGATCTTCGTGCCGTCCTTCGACACGGCCTCGTACTGGTCGACCTTCATGCCGGCGGCGTCGAAGTACGCGGGCATCGTCTTGATCAGCTTTGGCGCCTGGCCGGGGCGCACCAGGTACTGGCTGACCGGGGTCAGGAAATCGTTGTAGCTGAAGAAGAAGGTGTCGTCCTTCTCGCTGGTGGCGCCGGGGCCGCCCGAGCCGAGGCCCGGCAGCTTGATCTCCTCGCGCGCCCACTTGCCGTCGGCGAGCGTCAGGCGGTACATGCGGCTGGTGACGTTGTCGAGCGTCGACAGCAGGATCGTGTTCAGCGTCGTGGCGGTGCCCGCCAGCGAAACGCGCTCGCCCGGCGTGAACAGTTCCTCGAAGTCGCGGCCGCCGCGCAGGAACGCGTCCAGCCCGATCGCCAGCAGCGCGCCGGCGGGGTAGGTGCGGCCACCCACGTTCCAGTCGGTGCGCAGCGTGACGAGCATCTGTTCCTTGAAGATGCCGCCGAACTCGGCGTCTTCGGGGATGTCGACCTTCACGAGGCGCCCGCCCAGCCGCAGCCAGGTCTGGCCGCGGTAGAACTCGGGCGTGCGCGAGACGACGTCGTACGAGCCCTCGGGCCGGATGATCGTGAAGCCGTTGGCCGAGACGTCGGCCTGCCGCCCCTCGAACACGGTCTCGGCCGCGGTGATGGGCGTGCCGCGATGCCACAGCTTGACCAGCCGCGGGTAGCCCGAGTCGGTCAGCGTGCCGGGGCCGAAGTCGGTGCCCAGCCAGACGGTGTCCTGGTCCTTCCAGGCGAGGTTCGACTTCGCCTCGGGCACCGTGAACCCGCCGTCGACGAACTTCCTGTCGACGGCGTCGAACTCGCGGATGACCACGGCGTCGCCGCCGCCGCGCGACAGCGAGACCAGGCAGCGGCGCGAATCGGGCTGCAGGAAGTCCGCGCCCTTCCACACCCAGTTCTCCTTGTCGGCTTTCGCCAGCGCGTCGACGTCGAGCACCGTCTCCCACGCCGTCTTGTCGGCCAGGTACTGGTCCAGTGACGTGCGGCGCCAGATGCCGCGCACGTGCTCGGCGTCCTGCCAGAAGTTGTAGAGGTACTCGCCCTGGAAGTCGACGCCGGGGATGCGCGCGCGGTCGTTGTAGATCTCCAGCAGGCGTGCATGGATAGCGGTGAACTCGGGCACTTTCTGCAGCTCGGCGGTGTCGTGGGCCGAGCGCTCCTTGACCCAGGCGAGGGCCTTCTTGCCCTCGACGTCCTCGAGCCAGAGGTTGGGATCCGCGTCCTGGGCGTGCGCCAGCAGGACCGGGGACATCAGGAGCACGAACGAAAGCAGGGCAGCCAGACGCGATCGCATGGTCTTCTCCAGGGGTGGTTGGCGGGTGCCGGGGGGACCGGGTCGAGGGCGCATGGTAGCAGATCCGGGCCCCGGGCGTCACCCGCGATGCCGGGGCGGGGGACCGGTTTGTTCCGAAGTTGCCAGATCCGTCCCGGGGCTGTTATCTTGGGCCCATGCCAACACCGCACATCAATGCCAGGCCGGGCGACTTCGCCGAGGCCGTCCTCATGCCCGGCGACCCCCAGCGCGCCGAGCACATCGCCACGACCTTCCTTCAGGACGCCCGCCGCGTCACCGACGTGCGCAACGTCTGGGGGTACACCGGCACCTACAAGGGCAAGCCGGTCTCGGTGATGGCGCACGGCATGGGCATCCCCTCGTGCTCCATCTACGCCACCGAACTGGTGCGCGAGTACGGCGCCAAGGTGCTGATCCGCGTCGGCAGCTGCGGCGCGCTGGCGCCGGACGTCAAGCTGGGCGACGTGATCATCGCGATGGGCGCCTCGACCGACTCGAAGGTCAACCGCCTGCGCTTCTGCGAC